>CAZYXS010000085.1:0-13073 GCA_964650955.1 uncultured Desulfuromonadales bacterium
CAGCAGCCAGAGCAGGAAGGTGGAATAGACCCGGGGGGCGAGGATCAGCTTGTCTGCGGCCAGGATGTTGATCATCCCCCGGCCACCGCTGTCGGTCTGCATCAGGTCCATCAGGTTCAAGGCCGGTTCGCCGAAAAAGCTGTCGGCCCCCTGCTCCCCCAGGGCCAGCAGGTTGCGCTGGATGGCGCCGATGCTGGCACTGGAGATGTTGCCGTAGCGGGTCTTGAATTCTGCCGCATTGTCGCCGACGAACTGGATCATGGACTGCAGATCCTTCAGATCGAGCAGCAGCAGACCATTGTCGTCGGCAATCTTGAAGGCCAGGCTGAGCACCCCGCTCTGGGTGTCGTTGAGATTGAGCAGGCGCGCCAGCAGCAACGGTCCCATCTCCGAGATAGTGGTGCGCACCGGATGCCCCGAGGCGCCGAAAACATCCCAGAAGGTCACCGGGAAACCGCAGTAGCTGAAGGACTCCAACTGCATGCTCTTGACCCGCTCGACCACCTTGGGGTGATCTCCCCCGGGGCGGGCGATGCCGGAGAGGTCCCCCTTGACGTCGGCCATGAAGACCGGCACTCCGAGCAGGCTGAACTGCTCGGCCAGCACCCGCAGGGTCACGGTTTTCCCGGTCCCGGTGGCGCCGGCCACCAGGCCGTGGCGATTGGCCATCTTGGGGAGCAGATGAATGTCTTCGTTGTCTTTGGCGATCAAAAGCGGGTTGGGCATGGATCCTCCTGGATATATCGGTACGGCAAGGGTTGCAGAGGGCTGTAGAAACAGCTTTAATATTAACCGACCCGGGCGGTTTTGCCAGGCTGGATGCTCCCCCCTGGTGGGGAAAGATGAGGATGGACATGAAAATTTTGCTGATCTTGCCGCTGCTGCTCGGCGCCCTCGGCGTCAGCCGGGCCGAGACTCTCTGGATCGATAATTTCGAAAAGGGCCTCAATCCACGCTGGGAGGAAAAATCCTTCCAAGGGCGCACCGAGTATACCTTGGTCAGAGACGGGAACAACCAGGTCCTGAAGGCCGATAGCCGAAGTTCCGCCAGCGGCCTGATTTTCAAGCAGGAGTTCGATTTGCGGCAGTATCCGCGTCTGGCTTGGCGCTGGAAGGTGGAGAACATCCTGCAAAAGGGGGATGAGCGCAGCAAGGCTGGAGACGACTACGCCGCTCGGGTCTACGTGGTGTTCCCCCACTGGTTCGCCCCCAAAACTCGCAGCATCAATTACATCTGGGCCAACCGGTTGCCCCGGGAGGCCTTCGTACCCAATCCCTACTTCGGCAACGCGGTGATGCTGGCGGTGCAGAGCGGCCCCGGGCGGGTTGGGGAGTGGATCAGCGAGGAGCGGGATGTGGCGGCGGATTACCGCAGGATTTTCGGGGAGGAGCCGCCGCTGGCGGGGGCCGTGGCAATCATGACCGATACCGACAATACCGGTGAGGCTGCAGTCGCCTGGTTCGACGACCTCCGCCTGCTCTCGGCGAAGGAAACGGGCCTGCAGAAATAGCAAAGGCCCGGCGGGAGCAGGGCCTGATTTACTTGTCCATGACCGCCACCCGGTTGCGGCCTTCCCGTTTGGCCATGTAGAGAGCCTCATCCGCCGCCCGCACCAGGTCGTCGACGGTGCGGATTTTGCCGTGGGGGAAGGTGGCCACCCCGAGGCTGATGGTCAACCTCAGTTCATGGAGGGGGGGCGGGAAGCTCAAGTGGCCGGCAGCGACCCGCAGCCGTTCAGCTACCTGCACCGCCGGCAGGAGGTCGGTTTCCGGCAGCACCAGGCTGAATTCCTCGCCGCCGAAGCGTGCCGCCATGTCGTATTCCCGCAGGTGCTCCAGCAGCAGTTTGGCCACCTCGATCAGCACCACATCCCCCTGCTGGTGGCCGTAGGTATCGTTGACCCGCTTGAAGTGGTCGATGTCGACCATAATCAGGGAAAGGGGGGAGTGGCTGCGCTCGCTGCGCTTGAGCTCCTTCTCCAGGGTCTCCATCAGGCAGCGGCGGTTGCAGAGGTGGGTCAGTGGATCGGTGTTGGAGAGTTGCAGCAGTTCCAGATTGCTCTTTTTCAGGCTGTCCTGCAGCGTTTTGATCTTGAGCTGCACCTTGACCCGGGCTACCAGTTCCCCCGGTTCGAAGGGCTTGGTGACGTAGTCGCTCGCCCCTTGCTCCAAACCGCGGATTTTCGTTTCCGAATCTGTCCGACCGGTGATCATGATCACCGGAATGTCTTTCAGATCCTCCCGGGCCGAAACCATGTTGAGGAACTTGAACCCATCCATTCCCGGCATCTCCAGGTCGCACAGGATCACGTCGACCGGCGTGTTGAGGACGATCTTGAACGCCTCGATGACGCTGCCGGCTTCATGAAAATGCTGAAACAGGGAGGTTTTCTGGAGGACATCGAGGATCTGCTGGCGTACGCCTTTGGAATCGTCGATGACCAGGATGGATGCGGCCATGGTAGTTCGCCCCAGGAAGGATAGCAGTCTCTAACTTAGGGGTTTCTTTGTTCTTTGTAAAGGAAAATCGCCGTCGGCCAACGGGACAGGTGGTCTGCGGCAGGCTATAATGCAAGGACCATGCAACCCGTTCATCCCGAAAGGAGTTGGCGTATGGCCCTGGTCAAAACCTGGTACGAACCCGCCGCGGCGGCCGAGATGTTCGGTATTCAGAAAAGCCTGATCCTGCTCTGGGTGGACGACGGTCTGGTGCGCTGCGAGCGGGAGCACGGCAAGGTGACTCAGGTCAACATCGATGACATCCGCTTGCGGGTCGAGGCCCTGGTGCAGAAAAAGTAGGGGAGGTTGGGGCGTCCATGAGCAAACGGCAGGTCGATCTGGTGGTCATCGGCGGCGGCATTGTCGGCTTGGCGGTGGCGCGGGCCCTGATGTCGCCGGGGCTGCAGGTGATGGTTCTGGAGAAGGAAGAGCGGCTGGCGGCCCACCAGACCGGCCACAACAGCGGCGTCATCCACTCCGGGCTCTACTACAAACCCGGTTCCCTCAAGGCGGCCAACTGCACGGCCGGACGGGAGGCCCTGTACCGGTTCTGCGCCGAACGGCAGATCCCCTTCGAGCGCTGCGGCAAGGTGGTGGTCGCCACCTCTGAGGAGGAACTCCCGGCCCTGCGGGAGTTGCAGCGGCGGGGGACCGCCAACGGGCTGGAAGGACTGGAATGGCTGGATGGGGCGGGGCTACGCCACTGGGAGCCCGGCGTTGCGGGGGTGGCCGGCCTGTACGTGCCCCAGACCGGCATCGTCGATTATGTCCGGGTGGCTGAAGCCTATGCAGCCGACATCGAACGGCAGGGCGGGGTGGTGCGCACCGGTTGCGAACTGCGGGGGGTGCGGCGCAAGGAGGGGGGCTTCGTACTGGAAACCGGCGGTGGGGCCTTGGACAGACACTGGCGGCTGGGGTGCCGCTGGCTGATCAATTGCGCGGGACTGCATTCCGACAGGGTGGCCCGAATGTGCGGCCTGCAGCCCCAGGTCCGTATCGTTCCCTTCCGGGGGGAATACCACCTCCTGACCCCCGGGCGGCGCAGCCTGGTGCGCAACCTCATCTACCCGGTCCCCGACCCCAATCTCCCCTTTCTGGGTGTACACCTGACAAGAAGGATCAGTGGCGAAGTCGAGGCCGGGCCCAACGCGGTGCTGGCTCTCAAGCGCGAGGGCTACCGGCGCAGCAGCTTTTCCCTGCGGGATACCTGGGAAACCCTCAGCTACCCGGGCTTCTGGCCCCTGGCCAGGCGTTTTTGGCGAGTGGGTGCCCGGGAATACTACCGCAGCTTCCGCAAGGCGGTCATGGTACAGGATCTGCGCAGGCTGGTGCCGGCCCTTGCCGGTCCGGATCTGCGGCGGGCCGGAGCCGGGGTGCGGGCTCAGGCCGTCGATGTGGAGGGACGGCTGCTCGATGACTTCTGTTTTCTCGAGGCCGAGGGGATGATTCACGTCCTCAACGCCCCTTCGCCCGCCGCCACCGCCTCCCTCAGTATCGGCGACACCATCGCCGCCCGGGCCCGGGCCCTGTTCGGGCTGGCCTAGTCCTCCAGCGTGCGCCCGCTGCAGGTCCGCAGGCGCTGGTGGGCGTGGCGCAGCATCCGTTCCGTGGTTTCCCAGTCGACGCATTTATCGGTCACCGACACCCCGTAGCGCAGTTCGGCCAGGCTTTTCGCCATCGGCTGGTTGCCGGCAAAGATGTTGCTCTCCACCATCAGCGCCCGGATTGACCGGTTCCCCTGGGCGATCTGCTCCACCACGTTCATCAGCACCTCCTCTTGTCGTTCATGATTCTTGTAGGAGTTGGCGTGGCTGCAGTCGACCATGATGGAGAGGGGGAGGTTGGCCCGGGCCAGCAGATCCTCGGTGCGGCGGATGTCTTCGGGCCCGTAGTTGGGCTGATCGTTACCCCCCCGCAGCACAACATGAACGTCGCTGTTGCCGGTGGTCTGCAAGATGACCGTGTGTCCCTCGTTGTTGATGCCGAGAAAGCTGTGGGGGTGGCGGGCAGCTCCCATGGCGTCGATGGCGATCTGCAGGCTGCCGTCGGTGCCGTTCTTGAACCCGACCGGAAAGGAAAGGCCGCTCGACATTTCCCGATGGGTCTGGGATTCGGTGGTGCGCGCCCCGATGGCACCCCAGCTGATCATGTCGGCGAGGTAGTGCGGGGTGATCGGGTCGAGCATCTCCCCCGCGACCGGCAACCCCAGCTCGGTCAAGGTGCAGAGCAGGCCGCGGGCGATGCCGAGCCCTTTTGAAATCTGGTGGCTGCCGTTGAGGTCGGGGTCGTTGATCAGCCCTTTCCAGCCGATGGTGGTGCGGGGCTTTTCGAAATAGACCCGCATGACCACCAGCAACTGATCCTGCAGTTCCTTGGCCAGTTTTGCCAGCCGTTCGGCGTACTCGACGGCCGCCCGCGGATCATGGATGGAGCAGGGGCCGACCACCACCATCAGGCGGGGGTCCTGGCCGAACAGAACTGCCTTGATCTGCTCCCGGGCTTCGGTGACAAACTCGGCGCCGGCCTCCGACAGGGGAAAGACCGACTTGAGATCATTGGGGGCGATCAGGGGAGTCAGGCTGCGGATGCGCAGATTGCTGGTGCGTTTCATGGCAATGCGTCCTTCTGGCAGGGATAGGTTGGCGGCTGATGCCGGTTTGAATCAAAAAGATACAATTTAGCGGTTTTTCATCGAAAAGTCAAAAGGATGCTGCGCGACGGGGGGGCGGGAAAGGGTTTGACACCCCCAGGGGGATTCTGTATAAAGAACGATTGATTGGCGCTGGCTGACCTTTTCCCAATCCAAAGGATTTCCCCATGGGCATTTTCAGCACCCTGATCCTGACCCTGGCCCAACTTTTCAACCTGGTCATGACGGTTTACATCTATATCGTCGTGGCGCGTGCCATCATCTCCTGGGTCAACCCCGATCCCTACAATCCCATCGTGCGGTTTCTGCACAACGCCACCGATCCGGCTCTCTATCGCATCCGCAAATATATTCCCCTGCAGTTCGGTGGCCTCGATTTCACTCCCATCATCTTTCTCTTCGCCCTGTTCTTCATCCAGAAGGTGGTCAGTCAGTTCCTGATGCGCCTGGCGGCCGGTTTCTGACGAGGATAGCCCATGCGCGTGACCCCCATCGACATCCAGCAGCAGCAGTTCAAAACCCGGCCGTTCGGATATGACAAGGGGGGCGTCGACCGTTTTCTGGAACTGGTGGCGGACGAACTCGAGGCGTTGATCCGGCAGACCCAGGATCTCAAGGAGGAACTGGCCCGGCAGCGCGCCAGCCTGGAGGAGATGCGGGGCCGGGAGCAGACCTTGAAGGAAACGCTGCTGACCACCCAGCGCATGACCGACGATCTCAAGGCCAATGCCCGCAAGGAAGCGCAGATTCTGATCGCTGAGGCTCAGTTGCGGGCTGAGCGGATTGTGCGGGATGCCGAGGAACGCCGAATAGCCCTCGTGGGGGAGATCCAGGAGGCTAAACGCCAGAAGATCAGTTTTGAAACCAGTCTGCGGGTTTTGGTGGAGAGCCATCTGCGGCTGCTGGACGGCAACGTCGTGGCCCTGTCCGGGCCCGCGGAGAAATCGGACCAGAAACCCGCCGAACTGCCCGAACTTGCCCCCTTGCCAGAGGAAGACGAGGCGGCGGAGTGAGTCCGGCGGGCATTCGGCGCGAGGGGGACGGCTGTGTCCTGGCTGTCTGTCTGCAACCCTGGGCCGGTCGCACCGCCATTGTCGGTTGGCAGGAAGAGGAGCTGAAGCTGCGGGTGACCGCGCCCCCCGTCGACGGTGCGGCCAACCAGCTGCCATGCGACTTTTTTGCCCGGTGGCTCAGGGTCGCCAAGGGGCGGGTTCGATTGCTGGCCGGAGCGACCTCCCGGCACAAACGGCTCGTGCTCGAAGGTGTCACTCCGGAGGAGTTGCGGCGGGTGCTGCCACCCTGCCCGGATAACTCTGCGAAATGCCGTCGGCCGAGGTTCGGGCCTGAATTGAAGCCACTTTCACGGTAGACATCGGCGGCTTTTCCTGCTAGCATCGCCGAGGCTGCAGGGTTAGTGTCTGTTCACTTTGTGTTTCTTTGCCCGTCCCCCTAAGTGGGGAAAGGGGCAATTGCTGTTGGTTTGTCCCCATTGTCAGGGGACGGTCGCACATCCATCGAGAGATGTCTGAAAGGGAGGAACGATGAAAAAACTCGCTAAAAAACGGTTGGGTACCCTGTCCGGCCTGGTCGTGGCCGCCTTGTGCGCCGCGCTCGGCTTTGCGTCCCCGGCACAGGCCCAGTCTGCCGCCCCGGCCGCGGCCAAAGCTCCGGCGGCCGTGCTGAACCCGGCGGACTGCGTCAAGTGCCATGCCAAGGAACCGGCCCTGATCGCCGCCAACGGTGCCAAGCACCGCGACGCGATCAACTGCCAGGACTGCCACACCGGTCACCGTCCGGTCAGCGCCAAGAATATCCCCGAGTGCAGCATGTGCCACGGCGGCAAGCCCCACTATGACCTGAAGAACTGCATGGGCTGCCATAACCCCCACCAGCCGCTGGAGATCGTGCTCAAGGGCGAGCTCAAGGCCCCCTGCCTGACCTGCCATACCGATCAGAATGCCCAACTCGAGGCCAACAAGAGCAAGCACACCCAACTGGCCTGCAACTTCTGCCATGCCGAGAAGCACGGAGTCATTCCCGAGTGCGTTCAATGCCATAAGCCGCACTCGGCCGAAATGGCCCAGAAGGACTGCGGCACCTGCCACCAGGCCCACAAGCCCCTGGCCGTCGCCTACGGCTCCAGCACCCCGTCCAACTTCTGCGGCGCCTGCCACGGCGAAGCCTTCCGCCTGCTGAACGCCAGCAAGGCCAAGCACAAGGACGTGGCTTGCGTGACCTGCCACCAGGATAAGCACAAGATGGTTCCCCAGTGCTCCGACTGCCACGGTCTGCCCCACCCCGATGCGATTCATACCCAGTTCCCCAACTGCGGTCAGTGCCACAACATTGCTCACGATCTCAACAACTGGCCGTCCCAGAAAAAAGGGGATACCAAGGCACCCGCCAAAGCCGAGAAGGCCAAAAAGGGGAAATAAGCCATGACCCTGTTTCGTGACAAACTGCTCAGGATGAGCAAGTCGGGCGCCCTCCTCGTCGTCTGTGCGGCCATTGCCGCCTGCGTCCTGCCTGGCGGCGAGGCGCAGTCCGCCGACACCAAGAAAACCGTAGTCGCGCCGGCCCCCGTGCCGGCTCCGGTCGTGGTCGCCCAGGCCACCCCGGCCGCGGCTCCCGTCACCCGGCCGGCCCCTGCGGCCAAGTCGGGCGACCTGTATGCCTCCGAGCCCGAGCCCCTGACCCCGGTGCAGTGCGGCCAGTGCCACACTTCCATCTACCGTTTTCTCAAGCAGGATGGAGGAAAGCACAAGTTCGACTGCCAGGAGTGCCACCAGGAGTTTCACGCCTACAACCCGACCAAAGGGAACTGGGCAGCCCTGATGCCCAAGTGCGCAAGCTGCCACACGCTGCCCCACGGTCCCAAGCAGACCGAGTGTCTGTCGTGTCATGCCAATCCCCACACGCCGAAGAAGGTGGCCATGACCGACAAGCTGGCCAGCGGCTGTGCCGATTGCCACAGCTCCCCGGCTGCCCAGCTCAAGCAGTACCCGAGCAAGCATACCCAGGTGGCCTGCCAGACCTGCCACACCAGCCATGGACTGATTCCGTCCTGCGCCAATTGCCACCAGCCCCACTACAAGGAGCAGGCCATGGCGACCTGCACCAGTTGCCACCCGGTGCACCAACCCCTGCAGATTGCCTTCAAGTCCGGTGTCGACCTGAAGACCTGCAGCGGCTGTCATGACAAGGTGTACGGCAGCTGGAGCAAATCGCCCAGCAAGCACGGCAAGGTCTCCTGCGTGACCTGCCATACCAATCACGGCATGATCCCCAATTGCACCGATTGCCATGGCAAACCCCATAGCGACGCGATGCTGAGCAAGTTCCCCAACTGCCTGACCTGCCACATCGACCCCCACGATCCCCCGGTCAAGCGCAAGTAGGAAAGAGAACAGCACGAAAAAGAGGGGCTGCAGCCATCCGGTTGCAGCCCCTGTTTCATTGTGCCCATCCCCGGTCAGGTCAGGTGGTGATGCGCAATCCCAGGATGCTGAGGCTGACCGCCTGTTCATCGAGTTCTGCAACATCTGGCAACTCCCCCCAAGGGTGGAAACCGCAGCGCCGAAACAAGGCGAGGCTCGGTTGGTTGTGGCTGAAGATGAAAGCCAGCAGTGTTGTTAGGCCCAGGCTCGGAGCGGCCTGGATGGCGTGTTGGAGCAGGCGCAGACCCAGTCCGCGCCCCTGCGCCCGGGGGGCCAGGTAGAGACTGACTTCCACGGTACGCTGATAGGCCGGGCGGCCGTAAAAGGAATTCAGGCTGAGCCAGCCGAGGAGTTCGCCGCTGGATTCCAGTACCCAAAGCGGGCGGGAATCGGGGGCGTGGCTATGGAACCAGGTTACCCGGCTGGCGACAGTCACCGGCTCGGTGTCGGCGGTGGCCAGCCGCCCGGGGATGGCGGCGTTGTAGATTTCGACGATGGTCGGCAGGTCAGTCAGGGTGGCTGGACGGATCAGCATAAGGTCAGTACCGCAGGGCGAAGAGTGTGATGAAGGTTGCAAGCGCTGGGATGGGGGCCCTGCTCATTCTGTCCTTGACAAAACCCGGGTGTCAACGGGCATCATGAGGCAATAAAGCGATCAGGAGGTTGCCGATGTTTTTGCCTTTGCTGCAGGCTCGCCGGAGTATCCGCCGGTTCGATTCGCGCCCCATCGAACCGGAAAAAGTCGCCATGCTGCTGGAGGCCGCCTTGCGGGCCCCCTCCTCACGGGGGCTGCGCCCCTGGGAGTTCATCCAGGTCGCCGACTCCGGGACTCTGGCAGCGTTGGGGCAGGTCAAGGCCCACGGGGCCGAATTTCTGGCAGGCGCACCCTTGGCGGTGGCGGTGTGCGCCGATCCGACCCGCTGCGATGTCTGGATCGAAGACTGCGCCATCGCTGCGGCACTGATGCAAATCGCCGCTGTCGATCTGGGGTTGGGGAGTTGCTGGGCACAACTGCGCTTGCGACGCGATGCCCAGGGGCGCTGTGCCGAAAGCCTGGCCCGGGAACTGCTCGGCCTGCCCGAAGGTTTCACGGTCCCGATGATCATCGGTTTTGGCTATCCGGCCGAAAATCCCCGCGGCCATGCCCGCGACTCACTTCCCTGGGGCAGAATTCACCGGGAAAGATATCGTGGCGGGGCTTGACAGGGACGGGCGAAGTTATTAAATTGGCGACGAATTAAAACTCTGGAGGTGGCTCATGCCGATGTATGAATATCAATGCGACACTTGCGGCCTGGTGTTTGAGGCCATGCAGAAATTTTCCGACGCTCCGCTTACCGAATGCAAGTCCTGCGGCGGGGTGGTGAAAAAGCTCATTTCCCAGGCTGGCTTTGCCCTCAAGGGGGGGGGCTGGTATCAGCAGTCCTACAGCAACACCAGCACCCCGGCTCCCGCCTGTGCCGGAGGAGGGGAAGGCGGCTGCGGCGGTTGTCCGAAAGCAGCCAACGGCTGAGGAGCACCGGCCAACCGGCCGGGCGTCTTGAATCCTCGAAAAAAACAATCGGCCTGGTGTGTTGCACCAGGCCGTTTGTTTTTTTCAGGAGATGCCGACGCAGGGCTGCGGCAACCGGAACAGGAAGGGACCCGGGGTTCGTCGCAGGGTGCCGCGGCGCGTGTGGCGATGCTCTTCGCGCAGAACGATGCAGTTGCGGCCTTCGGCTTTCGCGGTATAAAGAGCCAGGTCGGCCTCTTTGACGATCTGGGCGGCACGAATGTCGGAGCGGGAGTCCCCCAGGCTGATGCCGACACTGACGGTGACCTGGTGTTCTTTTGGCAACCCTGGGATGATCAGGCTGGCCACTTTCTGGCGCAGGCGCTCGGCGACCAGCATCGCCTCGGGGCCGCGGGTGGCCGGCATGATCAGGGCGAATTCCTCGCCGCCGTAACGGCAGCAGGTGTCCGAGGTGCGGATGCTTTCCTGCAGAGCCCGCCCGACCGTGGCGATGACCTTGTCTCCCACAGGGTGGCCGAAGCGGTCATTGATCTTTTTGAAATGGTCAAGATCGAGGAGAATCAGGGCAAAGGCCTCGCCATTGCGGTTGCAGCGGGCCACTTCGGTCTCCAGGACCTGGTCGAAATAGCGGCGGTTGTGCAGGCCGCTGAGCGCGTCGGTAATGCTTTGGCGGGCCAGGTCCTGATTGGCCCGACGCAGGTTGTCCATGCGCACTTTCTGCTCCAGGTAGCGCCGGGTCCGGAGGGCCAGTTCCTGGGGGCTGGTGGTGCTGCTGAAACAGTCATTGCTGCCGCACTCCAAAGCCTGAATCCGTTGCTCCTCCTGATCGCTGCTCAGCAGCACCAGGACGGGGATGTCAAGGTTCTGCGCCTCGCGGCACAGGCCGCTCAAAGCCACCCTGGTTTTTTTGCCCAGGTGGTCAAGGGCGACAAACACGGCGTCGATCTCCACCTCATGCAACTGCTTAGGCGCGGAGGCGAGATCGGTGCTGGTGAGAATGGTCTGAAACAGCCCCGTTGCCTCGATGCTGCGACCCATTTCGGTCAGGCAGCGGGGGGATTCTCCGAGAATTAGGCTGGTATAGGACATGGTATGGCCTCGGGGAAAAAGCGTTGGCTTTCAAGTTAAGCCGTTGTTTTCCCTGAATGCATTGAATGTGCCAAACCTTTTGTCGTGCTTTTTGTTTTTGAAATATACCGAATTTGTTGAGAAAAATTGGTTTTTTTAGTGCCGTCGCCGCGGTTCCTGGTCAATTTTTTGCTGTCGAATTCTTGACTTGAAACCGGCTGTCGAGGTTTCTGTATGTTTCTTTCTGCTGCGGGGCAAGATTTTGACGGCCCGGTGCCCGGAAGGGAATTGCCGACCCGATTCGCAGTAGCTCTTTACTAACAAAACCCTCTTTCGTATAGTGAGGCATTCATTTTCAAGGAGGTTTGGGCTGTGGAGAAAATTCTGGATGGTAAGCTGATAGCGAACCAGTTGCGGGAAACGATTGCCGCGGACGTGCAGAATCTCAAGGTGCGGGGGGTGACCCCGGGGCTGGCGGTGGTATTGGTCGGTGACGACCCGGCCAGCCGGGTCTATGTCTCGATGAAGGAAAAAGCCTGCGAGCAGGCGGGCATCTTCAGCGACGAGCACAAGCTGCCGGCGGAGACCAGCGAGGCCCAACTGCTGGCCCTGATCGAAGAACTCAACAAGGATCGGCGCATCGACGGGATCCTGGTCCAGTTGCCGCTGCCCAAGCATATCGACGAGAACAAGGTGCTCGAGGCCATTGCCCCGACCAAGGACGTGGATGGTTTTCATCCCTACAATGTCGGCCGGTTGGTGACTGGAAAGCCGCTGTTCCAGCCCTGTACCCCCTACGGGGTGATGAAGATGCTGGAGGCGGCCGAGGTCGATCTCACCGGCAAGGAAGTGGTGGTGGTCGGCCGCTCCAATATCGTCGGCAAGCCGGTGGCGCTGATGTGCCTCGCCCAGCACGCCACGGTGACCCTCTGCCATTCCCGCACCCGCGACCTGGCCGACAAGGTCAGTCGGGCCGACGTGGTCATCGCCGCCGTCGGCCAACCGGAACTGGTCAAGGGGGCCTGGATCAAGCCCGGGGCGGTCGTCATCGACGTCGGGGTCAACCGGGTCGGGGAGAAGAAACTGGTGGGGGATGTGGAATTCGAGGCGGCCCGGGAGCGGGCCCGCCTGATCACCCCAGTGCCCGGGGGCGTCGGCCCCATGACCATCACCATGCTGCTCTACAACACCGTGGAAAGCGCCAAACGGCGCGCATAAACGGCGTATCCCGGAGGCCCCTCGATGATCATCACCGCCGCCAAGGCCCGGGCCGAACTGCTGCAGGCTCTCTCCGGCAAGACCCGGTTGTTTCTGGTCGGCTGCGGGGCCTGCGCCACGGTCTGCCGCAGCGGCGGCGAGGACGAGGTGTTCCGCCTGCAGGAGGAACTGACCGTCGCCGGCAAGGAAATCACCGGCAGCATGATCATCGACGAGGCCTGCCACATCATGCGGGCCGGCCGCGACCTGCGCCAGCACCGCCTGCAGGTGGAGGAGGCCGAAGCCCTGGTGGTGCTGGCCTGCGGGGCGGGAGTGCAGTCCCTCTCGGCCAACACCGATCAGCGGGTCATCGCCGGGTTGGATTCCCTGTTCCTGGGCAACGTCCGACGGTTGGGGCAGTACGAGGAGCGCTGTTCCCTGTGCGGGGAGTGCCTGCTCAACGAAACCGCCGGCATCTGCCCGGTCACCAATTGTTCCAAGGGGCTGCTCAACGGCCCCTGCGGTGGCATGGAGGAAGGGCGTTGCGAGGCTGACCGGGACCTCGACTGCGCCTGGCATCTCATCTACCAGCGCCTGACCCGCCAGGGGCGGGTCGGCGTCTTCGCCCGCACCGTGCCGCCCAAGAACTGGGGGCGGCAGGCCCGGCCCGGACGCCGTCAGAACGGGCGTTGACGCATCCCCCTGGGGG
>CAZYXS010000086.1:0-13062 GCA_964650955.1 uncultured Desulfuromonadales bacterium
GGGGTGCCCTTTGTCGTGGACGGTTGATCGGTCAGGGTCAGTTGGGCAGGGAGGGGAGCTCCACCCCGGCCATTTTCTGCACCATGCGCACCACCTGGCAGCTGTAGCCGAACTCGTTGTCGTACCAGACGTAGAGCACGCAGCGGTTGCCCTGGACGATGGTGGCCAGGGAGTCGACCACCCCGGCGTGGCGGGAGCCGACGAAGTCGCTGGAGACCACCTCGGGGGAGTTGGTGTAGTCGATCTGGTTCTGCAGCGGCGACTCCAGGGAGATGTCCCGCAGGTAGGCGTTGAGCTCGGCGACGCTGGTCTGCTGCCCCAGTTCCAGGTTGAGGATGGCCAGGGAAACGTTGGGGGTCGGCACGCGGATGGCGTTGCCGGTCAGCTTGCCGGTCAGCTCGGGCAGGGCCTTGGACACCGCCTTGGCGGCGCCGGTCTCGGTGATGACCATGTTGAGGGGGGCGCTGCGGCCGCGGCGGGCGTTCTTGTGGTAGTTGTCGATGAGGTTCTGGTCGTTGGTGTAGGAGTGGCAGGTCTCCACGTGGCCGTGCTGGATGCCGAAACGGTCGTTGACCGCCTTGAGCACCGGCACGATGGCGTTGGTGGTGCAGCTGGCGGCGGAGAAGATCTGCTCATCCCCTTCGATCAGCTCGTTGTTGACCCCGAACACCACGTTGGGGATATCCCCTTTGCCGGGAGCGGTGAGGATCACCTTGCTCACCCCCTTGGCCTTGAGGTGACGGCCGAGGCCTTCACGGTCGCGCCACTTGCCGGTGTTGTCGATCAGGATGGCGTTGTCGATACCATACTGGGTGTAGTCGACGTTTTCCGGTGCGTCCGCGTAGATGATGCGGATCATGTTGCCGTTGGCGATGATGGCGTTCTCTTCCTCATCGATGGTGATGGCGCCGTTGAAGTGGCCGTGCACCGAATCGCGGCGCAGCAGGCTGGCGCGTTTGACCAGATCGTCCGGGCTTCCCTTGCGCACCACCGCGGCGCGCACCCGCAGCTTGTCGCCGGCGCCGGCCTTCTCGATCAGGATGCGGGCCAGCAGGCGGCCGATGCGGCCGAAGCCGTACAGCACCACGTCGCGGGGGGTCTCCAGAATGTGCTGGCGGCCGGTGTTGATACTGGCCAGTTCCTGGCGCACGAAGCCTTCCAGCCCCATCTCCATCCCCTGGGACTGGTAGCGCACGGTGAGCTTGCCGATATCGACCCGGCCGGGAGCCAGGTCGAGTTTGCTCATGGCTTCGAGTACCGGGTAGGTTTCCCGCACCGAGAGCTCGTTTTCGAGAATCTGGCGGGCAAAGCGGTGGGCCTTGAGGATGTCGATGATGGTGCCGTTGACCAGGGAACGGCCGTAGACGGTGGTGACCACGTTGTGGTCTCGGTAGAGGCGGCCGATGAGGGGCAGCATCAGCTCGGCGTGCTCTTCCCGGCTCTGCCAGTCCTTGAGGTAGTTTTCCAGCTTCTGGTTGCTCATGTCCGATTCCTTTTCACGCTGCAAAAAAGCGCACGGGGGCGTCTGGTTGGAAAAAGGCGGCCTTATCGTAAACGAAGCGCCCCCCTTTTTCAACCGTCAATCCCACGGTTTTTTGCGACTTTGGGCTGGACTTGCCCCGCATGAGTTGCTATTTATATCCGGGCCGCAACGGCGCGGCGCCCTGCGGAGATTTATTCAGCTTGCCGGCAAAGGAGAGAGAACCGATGGGTGACAAGGTGCATTTCAGCGAACTGGGTCTGGTCAACACCCGGGATATGTTCGCCAAGGCGGTGAGCGGCGGCTACGCCATTCCTGCTTACAACTTCAACAACCTGGAGCAGCTGCAGGCGATCGTCCTGGCCTGCGCCGAGACCTCTTCTCCGGTCATCGTGCAGGTGAGCAAGGGGGCCCGCAGCTACGCCAACGAGACCATGCTGCGCTACATGGCCCTCGGGGCGGTGAAGATGGCCCGGGAGATGGGTTCCAATATTCCCATCGCCCTGCATCTGGACCACGGCGACTCCTTCGAACTGTGCAAATCCTGCGTCGATTCCGGTTTCTCCTCGGTGATGATCGACGGCTCCCACCTTTCCTACGACGAGAACGTCGCCCTGACCCGCAAGGTAGTGGAATACGCCCATGCCCACGACGTCACCGTCGAAGGGGAGTTGGGGGTGCTGGCCGGCATCGAGGACGAGGTCCAGGCCGACCATTCCACCTACACCAAGCCCGAGGAGGTGGAGGACTTCGTCAAGAAAACCGGCGTCGACTCCCTCGCCATTTCCATCGGTACCAGCCACGGCGCCTTCAAATTCAAGGTCAAGGAGGGTGAAGAGGTGCCGCCGCTGCGCTTCGACATCCTGGCCGACATCGAGCGCCGCATCCCCGGGTTCCCCATCGTGCTGCACGGTGCCTCCAGCGTGGTGCAGGAGTATGTGGAGCTGATTCAGCAGTATGGCGGCAAGATGGACGGCGCCGTCGGCGTGCCCGAGGAGCAGCTGCGCCGCGCTGCCGCCAGCGCCGTGTGCAAGATCAATATCGACTCCGACGGCCGCCTGGCCGTGACCGCCCGGGTTCGCGAGTACCTGGCGAAAAACCCCGGCGAGTTCGATCCCCGCAAGTACCTCGGCGAGGCCCGCAAGGAACTGGTCAAGCTGATCAAGCACAAGAACCAGGCGGTGCTCGGCAGCGCCAACCGCGCGTAAATCCAATATCACAAATCGTCGGAACACAAACGCCGCGTTCTCCTTTGGGAGGTCGCGGCGTTTTCTTTTCTTCTATAAACCAGACGCTATTAACGCTGAGTCGCAGAGAGGGCAGAGGGCGCAGAGAGCACGTCCGATGAATCTTGGAGGTGTTCTCTCCGACTCTTTGGGCTCTGCGCCTCTGCGTTAAATCGCCCTTGTTTACTTCGATTTCGGCGGATGGTGGGGCATCTCCGGCGGAACGGCGAATTCCACCTCCAGCAGCACCTGCTGCCCCTCCCGCTCCACCACCAGAACGCCGCGGTCGCCCGGAGCGCGCTGCTTGACCTCGTAGATCAGGTCGAAATTGTCCTGCAGCGGCTGACCGTCGAGGCTGAGCAGCACATCCCCTTTCACTACCCCGGCTTTGGCAGCGCTCGATTCGGGTAGCACTCCTTCGGCCACCACCTTGCCGCTGCTGTCGTCGAGCATGACCCCGAGCTTGACCTCGGTTTTGCCCAGGTCCTCGTAGGCGGTATAGACCAGGAAGTCCGCCGGGGGCATGGGGAAGGGGGGGATCTCCACGTCCATCAGCCGGTCGGCCTTGCTCGGCGGAATCTCGATCTCCCGGGAGGCGATCAGCACGTAGCTCAGCGGCAGGCGGCGGAATACCCGGCGGGGAATGCCGAAACCGTGGCGGATATGGTGTCCCCCCGCCACCACCAGCATGTGCCGGCCTGATCCGGCTTCGCTCTGCAGGTAGCGCACGATGCTGGCGGCCATGGTCTCATCCCAGAGGGTCTGTACCCGGGTGAATCCTTGAGTGCCGCTGGATCCGGCGGCGTGGCCGGCGAAGATCGATTCGGTCAGGGCGCGCTGGTAGGGGTCGTTCAGGTCCATTTCCGGCAGCGCCAGCTCCTGCTCGGGGGTGAGGGTTCCGCTGCTGACCGCCCTGACCAGTTCCTTGGGGGCGTTGAGCCCGATGACGGGAATGCGCCGGTCGCGGGCCAGCTCCAGCAGCGGGCGGTAGTAGTCGAAGTCGAAGTTCCAGACCTGGTACCAGCGGGACTGCTTGAGGAACTCCTTCTCACTCAGTTGCCCGGCCGTCCAGGCATCCAGCACCGGCTGCTGTTCGGGGGTGAACATCTCCATGCCGAGGGCGGCGCGCTCCGGGTAGCGCTCGGCCAGGGCCTGCAGCAACTGCAGTTCGATGCGGTGGGAGGCGGGGTTGTCATGGGTCTCGCCGACGTAGATCAGGCGGGCGTCGGTGGCGATGGCCGCCATCTGTGCGGCGCTGACCTTGACCCCGGTGGGGAGGTGGCGGATCTCGCCGACCACCGGTGCGGTGGCGGGCGGATAGGGGTCCTCAGGGTTGCCGAGCATGTGGGGAGCGGCGCAGCCGCCACAGAGCAGGGCACCGAGCAGCAGGCCCGGCAGCAGGGAGTATTTCATGGGCAGATCCTTTGTCGGTCATGGCGTGGGTCCATGGGAAGGATTTCTGTGATGCAGGGAATTCTAGCGGGCGGGGAGCGGTTCGACAAGGGGGATGTCGCCAGAGGCAGCTGCGGCACTGCCGGGAAATTGCATTGACGGCCGCGAATTCTCCCGACTAGGATGAAGCTGTGTGGGCCCGTTTCGGGCCTGGTCGACGAATTCGTAATCACCTGCCGGGGATATCCGTTGCCATGAATCTATCCCGCTGTTTGCTTCCCCTGACCTTGGCGTTGACCTGCTTTCTGACCGGCCCGGTTCTGAGCGGTTGCTCGGGGGGCGAACCGGCCAAGGGGTCGAGCCCGCCTGAGGCCAAGCCGCCGGCTCCGGTGCGGGTCGCCCAGGCGGTGCAGCGGCCGGTGCCGGTGGAGTTGCGGGCTGTTGGGGAGGTAGAGGCGAGCGCCCGGGTGATGGTGCGTTCCCAGGTCGCCGGGGTCATCGCCCAGGTGCATTTCCGCGAAGGGGAGGAGGTGCGCCGGGGGGATCTGCTCTTCACCCTCGATGCCCAGCCCCTGCGGGCCACTCTGGCCCGGGCCGAGGCGGAACTGGAGCGCAACCGGGTCGAGGCCGAGACCGCCCGCCGGGAGGCGGCCCGTTTCAGTGAACTGCTGGCGGCGGGCTTCGTCAGCCGCGACGAGGCCGAGGCCGTCCAGGGGCGGGCCGATAGTCTGCAGGCGGCGCTGGCGGCGAGCCGTGCCGCTGTCGAGCAGGCCCGCATCGCACTGGGCTACAGTACCATTCGCGCCCCCCAGTCCGGGCGCACCGGGGCGCTGCTGGTGCACCCGGGGGCGGTGGTGCGGGCCAATGACGGCCCCGACCTGGTGAGCATCCAGGCCCTCTCCCCCATCGATATCGGCTTCAGCCTCCCCGAGCGCCAACTGCCCCAGCTGCGCCGGCACCTGGCGGCCGGGGCGCTGCAACTGCAGGCTCTGCTCCCCGGGGAGCAAGACCCGGAGGTGGGCAGCATCGCCTTTCTCAACAACGCGGTGGATGCGGCCACCGGCACCATCCGCCTCAAAGGGCGCTTCGCCAACCCTCATGGGCGGCTGTGGCCGGGACAGTTCGTGGAACTGCGGCTGGTGCTGGAGACCCTTGCGGAGGCGGTGACGGTGCCGACGGCGGCGGTGCAGACCGGCCAACAGGGGAGTTTCCTCTACGTGGTCGACGCCGAAGGGGGGGTGGCGGTGCGGCCGGTGACCGTCGGCATCGCCAGCGGCGTCGACAGCGTCATCGAGGCCGGACTGCAGGCGGGTGAGACGGTGGTGGTGGAAGGGCAGCAGCGCCTTGGCCCCGGGGCCAAGGTCAAGATCCTGGACGAGACCGCGGCCGGAGCGCCCAAATCATGAACGTCTCCGATCTCTTCATCCGCCGGCCGGTGCTGACCAGCCTGGTGATGCTGGCGGTGATGTTCTTCGGGCTGTTCGCCTACCGCATCCTGCCGGTCAACGATCTGCCGAGCATCGATTTTCCCACCATCCAGGTGCGCGCCAGCCTCCCCGGGGCCAGTCCCGAGACCATGGCCAGCAGCGTCGCCACCCCCTTGGAGCGCCAGCTCTCCACCATCGCCGGGGTCGACTCCATCACCTCCACCAACGGCCAGGGCTCCACCATCATCACCCTGCAGTTCGCCCTCGAGCGGGATATCGACGCCGCCGCCCAGGATGTGCAGTCGGCGGTCTCCCAGGCGGCCCGCCAACTCCCCCGGGAGCTGCCGAGCCCCCCCTCGGTGCGCAAGGTCAACCCGGCCGATGCGCCGATCCTGTTCCTGGCCCTGAGCTCGGCCACCCTCCCCATGTCGGCGGTCAACGAGGTGGCCGACACGGTGATCGCGCCGCGCATCTCCATGCTCAGCGGGGTGGCCCAGGTGCTGGTGTTCGGCGGGCAGAAATACGCGGTGCGGGTGGAGCTCGACCCCCAGGCCCTGAGCAGCCGCAAGCTCGGTCTCGACGAGGTGGCCGCGGCTTTGGCCGCCGGCAACGTCAACCTGCCCACCGGCACCCTGCAGGGGGAAAGCCGCGCCTTCACCCTCGAGGCCAGCGGCCAGCTGGCCGATGTGGCGGCCTTTGGTGAACTGGTGGTCGCTTACCGCGGCGGCGCCCCGGTGCGGCTGGGGGATGTGGCCCGGGTCAGCGACAGCGTGGAGAACAACAAGGTGGCCGCCTGGTACAACAGCCAGGGGACCTCCACCCGCGCCATCGTCCTGGCCATCCAGCGCCAGCCCGGCACCAACACCATCGCCGTGGTCGACCGCATCAAGGCGCAACTGCCGGGCTTCCGCGCCCAGTTGCCCGGCGCGGTGGACCTGCACGTGCTGTTCGACCGCGCCGTCTCCATCCGCGAATCGGTGGCCGACGTCAAGTTCACCCTGATGCTGACAATCGTTCTGGTCATCCTGGTGATTTTCCTGTTCCTGCGCAACCTGCCGGCCACGGTCATCCCCAGTCTGGCGGTCCCCCTCTCCATCGTCGGCACCTTCGCCGCCATGTACCTGCTCGGCTTTTCCGTCAACAACATCACCCTGCTGGCGCTGACCCTCTCCGTCGGTTTCGTGGTCGACGACGCCATCGTCATGCTGGAGAACATCATGCGCCACATGGAGCGGGGGGAGGCCCCCCTGGCCGCCGCCTTCCGCGGCTCCCGGGAGATCGCCTTCACCATCGTTTCCATGACCATCTCCCTGGTGGCGGTGTTCCTGCCGGTGCTGTTCATGGGGGGGATGCTCGGGCGGATGCTGCACGAGTTCGCCGTCACCATCTCCGTCGCCATCCTCATCTCCGGCGTGGTCTCCCTGACCCTGACGCCGATGCTGGCGGGACGTTTCCTGCGCCCCCACGGGAGCCAGGCCCACGGCCGGCTCTACCTGCTCATGGAGGGCTTTTTCGACGGCTGGCTGCGGCTCTACGAACGCAGCCTCGGCTGGGTGCTGCAGTGGCGCCGCACCACCCTGGCGCTGACCGCGGCGCTGACTGCGGCCAGCGTCTGGCTGTTCACCATCATGCCCACCAGCCTGTTCCCGCCGGACGATATCGGGGCCATCCGCGGCATCACCGAGGGGCCCCAGGGGGCGAGCTTCGAGCAGATGAAGCGCAACCAGGGGGAACTGGCCAAGATCATCCTCAAGGACCCCGACGTCACCGCCTTCATGAGTGCGGTGGGGGCGGGGGGGAGCCGGGTCGGCTCCAACAGCGGCTTCATGTTCATGCAGCTCAAGCCCCGCCACGAGCGGGAGGCCAACGCCGACCAGATCATCGCCCGCCTGCGCCCCCAGCTCGGCGGCATCCCAGGGATCCGCATCTTCCTGCAGAACCCGCCGCCGATCCAGCTCGAGACCACCTCCAGCAAGGCCCAGTACCAGTTCGTGCTGCAGAGCCCCGACAGCGACGAGCTCTACCCCCACGCCGAGGAGTTCGAGGGGCGCCTGCGGGAGCTGCCGATGCTGCAGGATGTCACCAGCGACCTGGAGATCCGCAACCCCCAGCTCAACCTGGACATCGACCGCGACCGCGCCGCTACCCTCGGGGTGAGCGCCGAGCAGATCGAGTCGACCCTCTTTTCCGCCTTTGGCGGCCGCCAGGTCTCCACCATCTACGGTCCGACCAACCAGTACCAGGTGATCATGGAGCTCGAGGCCCGCCACCAGCAGGACCCCGCCGCTCTGAACCTGCTTTACGTGCGTTCCAGTCGCGGCGAACTGGTCCCCCTCGCGGCTCTGGTGCATCCCTCCCCCGGCCTGGGGCCGCTCTCCGTCAACCACCTCGGTCAGATTCCCGCGGTGACCCTCTCCTTCAACCTCAAGCCCGGGGTTCCCCTGGGCAACGCCGTGGCCGCCATCGAGCAGCAGGCCCGCAGCCACCTGCCTGCCTCCATCACCACCGGCTTCCAGGGGGCGGCCCAGGTCTACCAGAAATCCTTCCAGGGGCTGACGCTGCTGCTGATCCTCTCCATCCTGGTGATCTACATCGTGCTGGGGATGCTCTACGAAAGCTATATCCACCCCCTGACCATTCTCTCGGGGCTGCCCGCGGCCGGATTCGGCGCCCTCATCACCCTGCTGGCCTTCGGCAAGGACCTCAACCTCTACGCCTTCGTCGGCATCATCATGCTGGTGGGCATCGTCAAGAAAAACGCCATCATGATGATCGACTTCGCCCTCGCGGCCCAGCGGGGCGAAGGCAAAACGCCCCTGGAAGCCATCTACCAGGGGTGCCTGGTCCGTTTCCGGCCGATCATGATGACCACCATGGCGGCGCTGATGGGGACCCTCCCCATCGCCATCGGCTTCGGGGCCAGCGCCGAGGCCCGCCGCTCCCTCGGCCTGGCGGTGGTCGGGGGGCTGGTGGTCTCCCAGGTGCTGACCCTCTACATCACCCCGGTCATCTATTACTACCTGGACCGCCTGCAGCAGACCGTGCTGACGCGGCTGCGCCGCCGGACACCGGAGCTGCCGGCCGGCCTGCCCTGATTCCCATCGACCCGCCAGGAGGCACCCCCATGAGCAAACCGAACACCGACGCCGGCATGCCCATCCGTATCACCCTCGACGCCGGCACCTATGCCCGCTGCACCTGCGGCCAGTCGCAGAACCTCCCCTTCTGCGACGGCTCCCACCGCGGCGGTGTGCACCAGCCCGTCGAATTCACCCTGCAGCAGCGCCGGACCGTCTATCTCTGCAGCTGCGGAAAGACCTCCACGGCCCCCTTCTGCGACGGAGGATGCGGCTTCGTGCCGGAATAAATTATTGGAATCGGGGGCTGAAATGATTGGATTAATTTCCGAATCGCTCTAGCATATTAGCTTTCCCCCAGAGAAAGAAACGCCAGCCGAACCCGGGAGAAGAGCATGTCCATTCATCAGAAGCCGATCGAAGAGCGCATCAAGTGGCTGCTCGATCTCGCCCAGCGCCACACGGCCGAGTTCCGCAGCCCCGAGGCCTGCCTGGCCCGGGAACTGTACCTGGTCAAACATCCCACCGCCATCGTCGTGCTCAAGTGCATGGACGGGCGGATCAACATCCCCATCGTCACCTGCTCTCCCCCCGGCATCCTGCAGCCCTTCCGCAACCTGGGAGGCATGTTCAACCTCGGCTGGCCCCACCTCGGCGAGGTGCTGGTGGCCCATGTCCAGCGCAAGATCAGCGAGGGGCGCCGGGTGCTGATGCTGATCACCTACCATTTCTCCCGCGGCGATGTCATGCGCGGCTGCGCCGGGTTCAATTACGACACTTCCGCCGCTATCAACCACTGCCGGGAAATCAAGCGCCAGGCCGAGTATATTTTTGGCGCCGGTCGCGGCACCGTCTATCCCGTCATCTGCGGTTTCGAAACCGATGAGGATGCGCTGCTGATCCACGGCAACAACGACGAGATCCTCGACCTCAGCACCATCGCCCCTGATCAGGTCCAGACCCTCGGTCCCCGATTGCAGAGCATCTGTGCCGATATGCCCGAGCAGGTGCATCGCGACCTGGTGCATCTGCTCGAAGGCAATCTCAAATGGATTGGCAAAATCCGTACGACCTCCCGAACCCTCGACACCGAGCATCGGGAATGGATGATCTGTCTCGGTCGCGGCTTCGATTTTCTCCATACCCCCAACCACGCCCTGATCATCGGCTCCTACAGCCCCAACCTCGCCGATCCCATCGGCAAGGCGACCAGCATCATCGAGTCCAACATGGCCGCCGGTCGCATCCCCGACGATGGCTTCCTGCTCTTCGCCTCGGTTCCTTTCGAGGAGATCGGCATGGACCGCGCCCGCACCGAACTCAAATCCCAGTTCCTCGCCAACTTCGCCGCCGACGTCATCCGGCGGAATTTTCCCCAGATGGCCGACCGCATGCACATCATCAAGGGGGTCCTCTCCTGGCGCTCCCGGGCGCTGGAGTTGTTGCCGTAGGGAGGCAATCTTTCGGTTATCCGATTATTTTGCCACTGCTGCCCTGCGGCGAGACCTGCGCAGGTCTGGGGCAAGAAGGGAAAAGCGGGGCTTGTTATTCAGGATGGCCTTGGGTTGTTCCCGGTGGGGTTAGCAGTGGCAGGATTCTGGTTTGAATTGGCGGCAAGTCTTCCCGGGCCGTTTTGTAAACTTGCCGGGCGTCGACGCCGAAATACTGATGAATGAGTTTATCCCGCATCCCCGCCATGGCTTTCCATGGCAGATCGGGTGCTTGGCGGCGGGTTGAATCGCTCAGGTTTTTGGTCGCTTCGCCAATAATTTCGAATTGGCGGATAACAGCATCCTGGGCCATGTTATGGGCGAGGAATGCTTCCATGCTCATATCGGCGAGATAGCTCTCAATCCTGACGATGGCATCGATGATGTGCTGCAGATAGACCCTGTCATCGCGGCTCATTGATGGATCACCCTGAGCTCGGGCTGGATTCTCTGGCGGATGTAGGGACTCAGGGCCGCTTCGGTCACCAAATCGACCTTGATGCCAAGTTGTCGACTCAACTCCTGTTCGATCTGAATCATCGAGAGCAAACTCAAGCCAGGGTCGAAATCGACCAGCAGATCCAGGTCGCTGGTCGGTCCCGCTTCTCCACGGGCATAGGAGCCAAACACTGCGATACTTTTTGCCCCTCGGGCGGTCAGCAGAGAAATAACTTTTTTTTCCAGATCGTCAGCCATTATTCAAGTCTCCTCAACAGGGTCTATCATATTACAAAAGACTCGTCTGTGAAGACCTATTTTCTCGAAACTCAATCTGACTGCCCCAATGGTTTGATGCCGCCGCAGTCGGCGGAGAGCCAGCGGCCTTTCTGTTCGATGTTCATCTGCTCCGACATCCCTTGGACGCTGGTGTGGACCACCGCCTTGCCGGTGTAGGCCTTGGAGCTGATCAGGGTGATTTCCCCTTCACCGCTGGTGGGCGGATCGCTGGCACAACGGAAGCGGATGCGGAGGGTGTTGGCGGTGCGTTTCAGGACCTGCTGGGTGCAGTCGGCATCCATCTGCGGCACCTCGTTGCGCTCGGCGTCCTCCTTGCTGATGCAGACCTGGATGGTGTTCCCTGTCGGACCCAGGGCCACCCCCTGGGCGGCCAGCATCTGCTCCATCATCGCCTTCTGCTCCGGCGCCAGGTTGCCGAGCTGGCTCAGCGCCCCTTCCACCAGTCCGCTTTGGGTCTGGATGCTGTAACTGTGCTCCCAGAGGCCGGGAAGAATCTTGAACTCCTGGGCCTGCAGGGGCGGGGCGAGGAGGAGAAGAAGGGTCAGAAGTGCAGCGTAGTGCTGGAATTTCATGGCATAACCTCTCGGAAAAGTAGTTGTTTCATCCCTGCGCGGTCAGGGCCTTGTCTAGAACTCTAGCCTGCCTGAAGGCATAATCAACTTTTTGCCTGGATTGAGCGTTACACAGCAAACAGCGACGCCCCGGACCATCGGCCCGGGGCGTCGCTGTTTGCTGGCCGAAATCCCTTTAACGGGCGCCGGCGACCTTTTCCTTGCGGGCGGTCATCACCTTGTAGGCGCAGAACTCGCCGCACATGGTGCAGGCGCCGTGGTCCTCGTCGACCCCCGACTCGGCCCGCAGGCGGCGGGCCTTCTCCGGGTCGAGGGCGAGGGCGAACTGCCCCTCCCAATCGAGCGCCTTGCGGCACTTGGCCATGGCGATGTCCTTGTCGATTGCCCCCTTGACCCCCTTGACGATGTCGCCGGCGTGGGCGGCGATGCGGCAGGCGATCACTCCTTCGTGGACATCCTCCACCGTCGGCAGGCGCAGGTGCTCGCTGGCGGTGACGTAGCAGAGGAAGTCGGCGCCGGCGGCCGCCGCCAGGGTGCCGCCGATGGCGCAGGTGATGTGGTCGTAGCCGGGAGCGATGTCGGTGACCAGCGGCCCCAGTACGTAGAAGGGGGCGCCGTGACAGAGGCGCTTCTGCAACTGGATGTTGGCCTCGATCTGGTTCAGCGGCACATGGCCGGGGCCTTCGATCATCACCTGGATGCCGGCCTCCCAGGCGCGCTGGGTCAGTTCGCCAAGGACGATCAACTCGTGGATCTGGGCGCGGTCGGTGGCGTCGGCCAGGCAGCCCGGGCGGAAGCCGTCGCCGAGGGACAGGGTGGCGTCGTAGGGCTTGACCAGCTCGAGCAGGCGGTCGAAGTGCTCGTAGAGGGGGTTTTCGGCGTTGTTGTGGGTCATCCACTCGATGGTGAAGGAGCCGCCGCGGGAAACGACCTCCATGATCCGCCCTTCGCGGTCCATGCGCTCGACGGTGGCGCGGGTGACGCCGCAATGGACGGTGATGAAGTCGACGCCGTCATCCAGATGTTTCTTGATGCCGTCGAAGATCTCGTCGACGGTCATCTCCACCATCGCCTTCCCCTTGCGGGTGACGGTATCGACGGCGGCCTGGTAGAGGGGGACGGAGCCGATGCAGGCGCTGGTCTCGCGGATGATGGCGGCGCGGATCTCGTCGATGGGACCGCCGGTGGAGAGGTCCATGATGGCGTCGGCGCCGGCGGCTACCGCCACCCGGGCCTTTTCCAGCTCCTTGTCGATGCTCTTGTCATCCTTGCTGGTGCCAATATTGGCATTGACTTTGGTGCGCAGCCCCTTGCCGACAGCCAGGGGGATGCCCCCGGTGCGCTTGTTGTTGTGGCAGACGATGGCGGTGCCTTCGGCGATGCGCTGGCGCAGCAGCTCGGGGTCGATCCCCTCGGTGGCGGCGGCCTGCTTCATTTTGTCGGTGATGATGCCCTGGCGGGCTGCTTCGAGCTGGGTCATGGAAACCTCATGCGGATATGGCCACAGAGACACGGAGGCACAGAGAGAACCGATATTGATTATCTCCGTGTCTCTGTGCCTCTGTGGCTAATTGGGTTTGGTTTGAAAAATGGTTTTTGCCCCTTGCCAGTGATTGACCGGACCGTGGCCGCTCCCCAAGGGGACGGCGGTGGCGATGGC
>CAZYXS010000087.1:0-13028 GCA_964650955.1 uncultured Desulfuromonadales bacterium
CCCAAGGCAGGTGCGCTACCAGGCTGCGCTACGCCCCGACGAGCCCGAATCTCTATCATGCAGGCGGCAAAAAGGCAACTTTTTTTCCCGCGCCGGGGCTGATTGGCAGCACAACCCTCTTCATCCGCCCCGCAACCGGAACTCGATGGGAATCCGGGCGCCACCGGCCACCGCCCGCACTCCCTGTCGGGCGGGCTGGAAACGCCAGGTTTTAACCGCCTCCAGCGCGGCCTGGTCGAGGACCGGATAGCCGCTGGAGTTCTCCACCCAAACCTCTTCCACATCCCCGCCGGCACTGACCCGGACCCGCAGGGCCACCTGCCCCTCCCAACCCCGCTGAAGGGCCAGCCGGGGGTAGACGGGGGGCGGATTCTGCCCGGCGAGGGGGACCGCTTCGCTGATGGCGCCAGCGGATTCTATGGCAGCGGCCGCTTCTGCCCCTGCGCCCCCCGCCCCGGGGTGGCCCTGTTCAGGGCCGGCCGCTGGAGCCCGGGCAGCGGTGGGAGCCAGGCTGGCGGAGGCCTCCGACGCCGTTTCCGACGTGAACCTTCCCCCGGTCACCGCAGCGGGTGGGGGGGAGGCGGCAGGGGTTTCCACTGGGTCGCCCCCAGCCTCTGGTCGCGCTGGGGACGCTTGCGGCCTGGCCTTTTGCTGTGCCTGGGGAAAGTGGGTCGGGGCCGGCGGCGCTGGATCCTGGGAAAAAGGAACCTGGGGAGCGCCCTCGACGACCGGGAACTCCCGCAGCCCGACCACCAGCGAGCTCGAGATCGGGGGTGCTGCAGACCGGGACGGGCTGGACCAGAGCCAGACTCCGTGCAGCAGCAGGGAGAGACCCAGAAAAATCAGCATGCGTCCATGGTCCTGCAAACCCTACCTCCACCGCAACTTGCCTGGGGACTTCTCCCCAGGCCAGAATTATACGACGAATCCGATTGAAATACACCGGTTATTTCCTTATATTAATCCGCGCCCGCCGTCGCCTGATTTCATTACGAGAAGGGAGCCTCCCGTGGCCCTGCCCCCCCCGTCGACCCCGCCCCACCGATTCCTCCGCACGCTGCTCCTGAATGCCACCCTTGGGTTGGGTTGTCTGCTGCTGGCAGCCTGCGGCGGCGGAGGCTCCTCGACCCTGGTCGCGGCCCCGCCGGAAGGTGTGGTGCTCAACGGGGTGGTGGAAGATGGTCCCATCGCCGACGCCCTGGTGTTCCTGGTGCATAAGGGGAGCGAGGAGATCCTCTACAATTGCGGACCACTGGAGAACGAACGCTGTGAAACGACCAGCGAGATCGCCCGGGCCTGCGGCCCCCGGGGGACGGAATTGTGCGAAACCCGCAGCGATTCCCAGGGGGGCTTCAGCCTGACCCTCGGCCCCGGGCTGGTTCCGGCCAACTACTTCGTGGTGGCCAACGGCGGCCGCGACACCCTGACCGGGGTCGATTTCACCAGCCTCGAGCTGCGCGCGCCCCTGGAACTGGCCGAAAGCACCGAGGCGGTGGTGGTCTCTCCCATCACGACCCTGCTGGCCGGCCTGCTCGACGCCGGTCTCGACCTGCCCACATCCCAGGCCCAACTCCGCACCTGGCTGAACCTGCCCGCCGACCAGGACCTGGCCCTGCGGCCGAGCGTTGACCTGCACCTGCAGCATCGCTCTCTGCTGCTGACCAAGTTGGCCACGGAACTGCAGCAGACGGGGGCAAGCAATCCCTTCCGCCGGCTGCGCGACCAGGTGACGCAGCCCGGGATACTGTTTTCCGACCCGCACCGCCTGGACCAATCGACCTTGCAGCAACTCGGTCTCGATCCGGCCGCGACCACCCGGACCATCCTGCTGGCCGAACGGCTGGCAGCTGCCCCGCCAGCTTCCTGGAACCACCTGTTTCAGCAGGAAGAGCTGGTGCAGGCCTTGTCCCTGGCGGCCGCCGCCATGCTGGTGGAAAACACCGGCTTCGACCCGGGCCACCCCGACTTGCAGGCGAATCTGCGAGCCCTCGCCGACCAGGTCATCCTGGCGGCGGAACCGGGGGGTATCCCCTTGGGGGGGCTCGCCCCCCAGCGGGTCGCCCGCTACGTGCTGCTGTCCTACAACCTGCGCAGCGTCGAGGCGTTGCGCCTGCCCCCCGAAACCTTCGTCGCCGCGCTGCGCCTGACGGATGGCACGGCCTTGAACGCCGACCCGCTGATCGGTGAACTGGCCCGCTCTCGCACCTTCTACCATGTCGCCACCCCGCTGCTGGCGGAGGAACGCCCCGGCGACGACAACGGTCGACGCCTCTATTATTATTACCACTCCGACCGCAGCCATCTCTACCAGGCCGAGCGGCTGCTGGCCACGGTGTTCGACGACAGCCTCAGCGACGCGGTCCTGTTGGCTATTCTCGCGGGCAAGGTCGAGGCGGGACTGTTGGAAGAGGGCCGGGCGATCCTGGAAACCCAGATCTTCGGCTCGGAAAACCGCGGCCACGGGTACCGGACCCTGGCCAGGACCCTGTTGAGCCTGGGGCGGCGGGAGGAAGCCCTAGGTGCCCTGCACCAGGCCCGGGCCCTCTACAACCGGGTCATCGCCGCCAAGGGCAACGCCAGCGCCGCCAACAGCGACACCGCCAACCTTCAGGGGCTGGCTGCCGATTTTCGCAAGGCCGGGGACCTGGCGGGTGCCCAGGCGGTGCTCGCCGACCTCGAGGCGGTCGCCCGCGACCTCACCAGCCTGACCGCCTACGGACGCCTGGTGGTCGGCACCTGGCAGGTGGCGGACAGCCTGATCGACCAGAAGGATCTGCCGGCAGCGGCGCCGGTGCTCGAATCCCTCCACCAGTTTGCCAGCAACACCCCCCCCAACCCGAGCGGCACCACCTTTACCCTGCGCTCCCGGGTCTTTAACCTGATCGAAACGGCCCGGCGCTTCGCCGACAGCGGACAATTTGTCCGCGCCCTGGCCGTTGCCGACGAAATCGACAACCTGCGACTGCGGGACGGCTACAGCAACCTGACCGCTGCCGAGACCTGGGTCTGGATCCCGACCCTGGTCACCGTGCGCTATCAGGCTGGGGACGAAGCCGGAGCCCTGCGCCTGGCGTTAAGCATCCCCTCAAGCTACCGGGACGCCGCCGGCGCCCTGAAATCCGGCGAGGCGCAGCAGCTGAGCGCCTTCAAACAGGTGGCCACCTTCGACGCCATGCACGGCCGCCTCGAGCAGGCTTTTACCCGGGTCAACAGCTTTTTCCCCAAGGCCGAGGACCGGGTCGACGTGCTGACCTATTTCGCGGCCAACAAGGGGGTTCCCTATATCGGCCTCGGCCTGATCCAGCAGGGCCGTCACAATGAGGCCCGGGAGGCCCTGGCCCTGGCGCAGACCGCCCTGGCCGCGGTGGTCGCCAGCACCGACCAGAACCGCTACACCCTGCTGATCCAGCGGGGCTGGGTCAAACTGGCCGACCTTTATGCCATGACCGGCGACATGACAACCGCCGCCAGCTTGCTGGCCCGGGGGGAAACGGTGCTCCCCTCCATCGCGGCGGCGCAGCACCATGTCAACACTCTGCGCGACCTCGCCCTGGGTTATCAGCAGTTGGGTCTCGGCAGCGAGGCGGTGCGCCTGCTGACGGCGGCCGAAACCCGCATCGCAACGACAGCCGCCAGTCTCACTCCCGAAGCGGTGGCCAGCCTCTACGACACCCTCATCCTGGCCTGGCAGAAACTGGGGCGTCAGGACCGGGTCCTGCAGGCGCTCGAAACCGCCCGCCCCTGGGTTCGCCGGATTCATGACCCCACCATCGCCTATACCGGCACGGCCAACGACGACCAGGCCGGCAAGGAGGTCGATGCCCTGCTGAAACAGGCCCGGCAGTATCTGACCGCCGGGTCGCCCGGGACTTCCCGGCAACTGCTGCTGGAAGCCCAGGCCGTGGCCGAGGGGATCTTCGTGGCCACCACCCGCCTGGGGAAATATATCCACGGCAGCCGAACCCATATCATCGGCGTCTGGGCGCAAGCCGGCGAATTCGACCGGGCACTGGAGTTGGCCCAGGGCTTGCCCTTTGCCAGCAACCGCAACCAGGCGATCCAGTATCTCGCCAACCGCTACGCCAGCCGCGACGACTTCCCCGACCACTGGGTCGCCACCATCGACAAGGACGGCGACGGCCGCCCCGACTTCTTCAACCCCCTGGCCACCGCGGCGGACATTCTGGCCTCCGGTCTGCTGCTCGATGACGACAGCGACGGCGACGGCATTGCCGACACTGACGATTGGCGCCCCCTGTTCCGGGATTTCTGACCCATGGCATCCAAACCAATCTGGCCCACCCTGCTGCTGGCATTCGGCCTGCTGACCTCCGCCCCGAGCGCCGCCCAGCTATCGCTCCCGGCCGCCTCCGCGGACGTCCCCACCCTCCCCACCCTCCCCGCCGTCACCGTCATCGGGGAGTTGGAAAACCCCGCCGGGGGTCGCTCCACCATCGACGGCGAGCTGCTGCGCCGTCTCCCCCAGGGCAACGGCACCCTCACCGAGCTGCTGCCGATCTTCCCCGACGTGCAGGTCAGCGACACCTTCAACAGCTCCCGTACCGGCGGGGAGATCCTGCAGCCCGGGGTTTCCATATCCGGCGGCAAGATCTACCAGAACAACTTCTTCATCGACGGCATCGGCAACACCAGCCTGCTCGACCCCGCCGGCGCCAACAAGGACCTGGTCAACGATGTCGCCGGCCACCCCTTCGAACGCTCCCTCTCCACGCAACTGATCGAGCGGGTCAGCATCTACGACAGCAACGTGCCGGCCCGCTACGGCGGCTTCACCGGCGGGGCGATCGATGCCCGCATCCGCCCTCCCGCGACCGAATTTGGCGGTTCTTTCGGCTATCGCGGCACCCGCAGCGACTGGACCCGCCTGCACCTCTCCGACGCAGACCGCGCCGCCCTGGCCACCGGCACCCGCACCGACTTGCAGCCCCGCTTCCGCAAGGAGACCTATACCGCCACTCTCGACCTGCCCCTGACCGGCACCCTCGGGTTGCTCCTCGGCTACAGCGAACTGACCTCGGACATCCCCCAGCGCCACCTCGGCGGCGCTGCCAACCAGCAGCGCCGGCAGCGGGACGGTATGGCGAAGCTGGTCTGGGACCCGACCGCCGCCGACCACCTGGAATTCAGCCTCAGCACGACCCCCTACCGCTCCAGGCGCCACCTGCGCAACGTGGCGGGGAGCGAATTCACCCAGACCCTTGACGGGACCTCCCTGCAGGGTGCCTGGAGCCATTTCGCCCCCCTGGGAGAAGCCCGCCTCGAGGCCGGCTGGCGACACAGCAGACAGCTGCGGGAGGGGCCGCAGCACTTCCGCAACTGGGCGGTCACCGACAACAAGGACTGGGGCCGACTGGTCGATTCGGACAACAGCGCCGAAGGGGGTTTCGGCACCCTGGAAAAACACCAGAACAGCCTCGAACTCGAGGGAAGTTTCGCCTGGGAGCCACAGCGCCTGGGGGGTACCCTGCACAGCGTCACCCTCGGGATCGAGCTCAACCGGACCAGCGCCAGCTTCGAGCGGCACCAAACTTCCTACGCCTACCAGGGGGCCCGGCTCAGCCCCGACATCCTCTGCGGCGACAACAGTTTCGATTGCCTGGAGAACGAACAGTTCTTCACCGAACGCCTGGTCTACCCGGCGGCCAAATCCAGAGTCCTGCTCAACCGGGGCGCCCTGTTTCTTGAGGATGTGGTGCGCTGGGGGCGGTTGGAACTCCATCCCGGCCTGCGCCTCGACTACAACGACCTGATGCAGGACGCCAACCTGGCGCCGCGCCTGGCCGGCAGCTACGATCTCTTCGGCAACCGCGGCACCCTGCTGCTGGCCGGCCTCAACCGCTATTACGGCCAGGACCTGCTGACCGCCAAGCTGCGGGAAGCCAAGCGCCCCTTCCGCAGCGAATCCCGCGCCGCCTTCCGCAACCGCCCCCTGGCCTGGGAGGCGAACGCAGCCCGGGGAGTCAACCTGACCCGCTTTTCCGCCCTCGACACCCCCTATTCCGACGAATTGGCCCTGGGGGTCGACCAGGCCCTCTACGGCGGGCGCCTGAGCCTCAAATATGTGCTGCGGGAAAACCGCGACGAACTGACCAGCACCTACGGCCCCCTGCAGCCTGACGGCCTGCGCCGGCTTACCTTCAACAACCTGGGGCGCAGCCGCCACGAGGCCTGGCGCCTGACCTGGGAAAGGAACTGGGTCGACCACCTGCTCAGCCTCAACGCCACCTACCAGGAGACCCGCAGCAACTATGTCGATTACGACGACCGCCTCGGCCAGGAGAACACCAGCGGCCAGGTCTGGTTCGACGACCAGTTGATCCCCCTCGACCAGTTGCCCGGCCGCGACCACAACCGCCCCTGGCGGATCAACCTGACCTACACCGCCAAAATTCCCGGTGGGTTTTCCTTCACCAACATCACCCGCTACCGCACCGGCTACCGCAACATCGAAGCCACCGGGCAGACCCGCGCCCTCCCCGGCAGCGAAGCCCGCCCCGACCCCTTCACCGGCGAGCCGATCTTCGAGACCCGCGAGGTCTACGCCGAGGTCCGCCACGGCGAGGTCGTCACCTTCGACTGGCGTCTCGACTGGCAGAGCCCTCCCTGGCACGGCCAGCAGGTGCAGCTGACCCTGGAGGCCAACAACCTCTTCAACACCCGCAGCCGCACCGCCGGCAGCAGCGAGGCCTACGAGCTCGGGCGCCAGTTCTGGCTCGGCGCCCAGTATCAATTTTAATCAGGGTCTGGAAAAGGAAAGGGAAGGTCAGCGCTGCCCCAGAGCCAGGACCCCCGGCAGGGACAAGCTCTGAGTGCCGCTGGCCAGATGCAGGGTGTAGTGCCCCGGGACATCGATGGGTGGCAGATCCAGGATCAGAGTCTGGGGGGTCTGCTGCCGGGGGTGCAACAGCTTCGGCAGAGGAGCGGAGAGTAGACCGGCATTTCCGGCGGCCAGCACCAGGCGGTCGCCGGATATCACGAAATCGTTGATCATGACCGGGTCATCGAACAACGCCCCCTGCACCGGACGGGCCGGATCGCTCAGGTCCACCACCTGCACCCCTCCATTGCGATTGGAGACATAGGCTGTCGCCCCGGATAGCTTCACCTTGTCGGCAAAAAGGCCCAAAGGAGCAACCGCCAGCAGGCGGGGATTTTCCGGCTGGCTGAAATCCAGGACCAGCAGCCCCTCGAGACCACAGGCCAGAACCAACCGCTCCCCCATGACCGCCAGGTCTTTAACCATGGGGACCGTCAGGGGGAAACCGGGGTGCACCACGGTCCGGCCGTCGGCATGGACATCAACGGCCAACACGCTCCGACCCACATCCAGGATCAGGTAGAGCCGCCCTTCTCCCCAGGCCAATTTTTCAGCCCGGCCCGGCAGTTCCGGACCCGGCCTGAGGAGCAATTCTGCTCCTCTGTCCGGCTGGAAAAAATAGAGACGGCTATCCGGTCCTGTCGTCGCACCCTGCTGGCCGGAGGGGGAAAGTGCTCCGCTGAACGGGTAGGGTTCATCCGGGATAGAGCCCCACGGGAAGGTCGCGACCATCGACGGTTTTTCCGGAATGGCGAGGTCGACCTTGCCAAGGCCAAATTTATGCATCTGGAGGTAGGCATGGTTCCCGGCCACCTGTATATTTCGTGTCGACGCCGGCAAATCGATTTCGCCGACCTTCCTGATGGAATCATCGGCATTTTTTTTGAAAACCAGAAGATTCTTAAATGCAGTTCCCACCAGGAGCAGGTCGGCGGTCCGGGCAAGGGCAATTGGCAGTTCCTTCTCCCAACCATGGTGTCCTGTGGTGGTGAGTGTCGGACTGGACAGGTCGAAAACCTTAACCCCTTCCTTGGTCGTGCTGAGGTAGGCCAGGTCCCCTTTCATGGCCACCCCCAGAATCCCCCCATTCGCACCGACCTGCCCCAGCAACCGGGGCTGTTCCGGAGTGCCCAGGTCGATAATCTGGAGGCCGCTTAATACCCCACCGGTGTAAAGCCGGTTCCCTTCAGCGACCACGTGGATCGGCACCCCCACCAAGGGAGTCTGAAAAATCCGCCGGGGTTGCGGCCCGGCCAATTCGACCACCGACAGACCCGCACGGCCGCAGACCACGTAGGCCAGCGTCCCCCGCACCACCAGACCATGGGCCTGCCCACCAAGAGGGACCCGGAACAGTTCCTGAGGCCGGTCCCCCGCCAGGGAAAACCCGATCAACCCATCCTGGTCGCCGGCGACAAGCAACCTGTTCTCCCAACGGGCCAAGCCCAGAGGAGCGCCCGAAATTTCCGTACGTCGCAAAACCTTGGGCTGTTCCGGATCGGTCACATCGACGACGACCAATGAGGCGGGCACGTTCCCACCAAACTCCCCCACATACAGCCTCCCAGGCGCTGGGGCCAAACTCTGCGCCATTGTGATGTCGGGCAACAGGGTCAGCATTTTCGGCGCTGTGGGGTTTGCCACGTCAACGATTGCCAGGCCGGCCTTGTGGCAGCCGACGTAGGCGATGCCATCAGCCACGGCCAAGGTCCGGCCGATACCTGGCAAGGGAATCGTCCCGAGGCGCTTCGGCTGTTTTTCGTCTGCCAGGTCGAAAATCACCAGTCCCTGTTTGGCTTGTACAAGGTAGAGGAGATCCTCCACCCGCACCATCTCCCCCCCGCGCCCAAAGGTCGGCAGGGTGTGCAGGTGGTGGCGGAGGTTGCTCAAATCCAGCCCCAGGGAGACCCGGGTGTCCGCCCCGAAACCGTCCCCAACGATACGAACGCTGCTCCCGCCTTGCTCCAGGGTCACCTTGTCGACACGCAGGGTACCTGGAGAGGGGCCTGGCCAGAACAGATAGCCGCCCAGCCCGACTAAAACCAGGGCGTAGACCAGCAACGCCAGGCGCAGGGGGGTGAGCCATCGACTGTTCCAGAACAGGGGCTTGTCCATTGGGCATCCAAGAGCGGTTTCGCGTCGCAGGATTGGTTCAGATGGCCTCAGCCGCGTCACTCTGCCATTTATTCAAAAGGCCCAGCAACTCGCTGCGCTTGAAAGGCTTGCGCAGATAATCGTTCATGCCGGCGGCAAAACAACGGTCGGCATCTTCCTGGCGGGCGAATGCGGTCAGAGCAAGGATGGGCCCCAGATACCCTTCGGCCCGCAGGGTCCTGGTCGCTTCCAGTCCATCCATTCCCGGCATCTGGCAATCCATCAATACCAGGTCAAACGGATGTGCGGCCAACGCGGCCAGCGCCTCCCGACCGTCCCCCACCAGCATCACCTCGTAGCCGCTACTTTGCAGAATGATCTGGATCAACCGCTGGGTCGTCGGATTGTCCTCCGCCAGCAGAATCCGGCCGACGGCCTTGGCGGAGGCATGCGCCCCCCTGCCTGTGTCTGCTGTCTCTGGCACTCCCGAGGTGGTTCCCTGGGAGGGGCCGGTTTGCCGGCACTGGACCAGGGCTTCCGGCAACAGGGATACCCGGACCGGTCTGCGCAGGGACGGCACTTCGTCGGCCTCCTCAAAGGGCCGGCCCAGCAGCAGCACGCCCGCGGGCTCGCCGCCCCCCAGACTTTGCACCAGTCGACGCCGATCCTCGCCGGGCAGTCCGGCATCGAGCAGGAGCAGGGCGAATTTGCACCTCGCCTCCGGGCGGATGCCGAGGGGAGAGGCCACGGCGGTCACCTCCAGGCCAAGCCGCCGTAGTTCGGCGGCCAGCAGGTGCCGGGTGCGCTCCCGCGGTTCCACCAGCAGGGCGGCAGCGCCCGCCAGGACCGCCGCCCCCACGGGAATCGACACCCCAGGAGGATCTGCCAGTGCGAGGGTAAATGAGAAGGTCGAGCCGCGGCCGGGTGCGCTGACCAGGCCCAGTTCTCCTCCCATCATCGCGACCAGGTCGCGAACAATGGTCAATCCCAACCCAGACCCCCCGAAATGGCGGGTCGTGGAGCCGTCGGCCTGGCAGAAAGATTCGAAAATCTGCTGCTGCTTCTCCGCAGGAATCCCGATACCGGTATCGCTGACCTCGAAGAGGAGGCGAGTCGTTCCGCCCGCCCCGTCCTTTTCTTCAGCCACCCGCAGACAAACCAGGCCGGCATGGGTGAATTTCACAGCATTGCCGACCAGGTTCAGGAGCACCTGCCGCAGCCGCCCGGGATCCCCCACAAACTGCCGACGGCAGACAGGTTCGACCTCGCAGACCAGTTCCAACCCCTTGCGGGAAGCCTGCTCTGCGAACAGGTCGGCGACCTCTTCCGCCACCTGCAGCAGATCGAAGGGAATGGATTCCAGTTCCAGGCGCCCGGCCTCGATCTTGGCAAGGTCGAGAATGTCGTTGAGGATGGCCAGCAGCGCTTCGCCGGAATGCCGGACCGTCTCCACCAGGCTGCGTTGCTGGGCGTCAAGGGTGGTGGTCTGCAGCACCTCGGTCATGCCCAGCACCCCGATCATGGGGGTACGGATTTCGTGGCTCATGTTGGCCAGAAAACGGGATTTGGCCTGATTGGCCGCATCAGCCTGGGTCCGGGCGATCTCCAATTGCCGGTTGGTCTCCCGCAGGTGTTCGTAGCTGGCCTGCAGTTCTGCGGTACGCTGGGCGACGAGTTCTTCCAGCCGTCCCTGGTAGCGGGCCAGTGCCGCATCGCGCTCAGCCAACTGGTCGAGCATGGCGTTGAGGCCCCGTCCCAGGGTAGCCAGTTCGTCCTCCCCCTGCACCGGGGCCCGCACCTGGAGATTCTTCTCCTCCGCCACCTGGCGCATGACCCCGGCCAATTGCCCGATCGGGCCGGTGATTCGGTGCTGCAGGCGAGTTGCCAGCAGGTAAGCCAGCCCCATGGCGCCGCCGAGAACCAGCAGCGCCCCGAAAATCAGGGACAGCATGCGGTCCCACAGGGCCACCTGGCTTGACCGCAGCAGCACGGTCCCCAGCAGTTCACCTTCCACCACCACCGGGTAGGTCACGGTCAGGTGCAGGTCGGCAAAGCGTTGCCCCTGCTGTCTTGGGTCCTGCTGTGACAGCAGGCGGAAATCCTCCATGGCCGCCAGGATCTGCTCCGAAGCGAAATCGGGAGCATTGCTGGAGAGGTAGCGGGCCAGCGGCTTGCCGGAACCGCTGTAGAGATAGGCGAGGGTGACGCCGGGCTTGGCGGCGAGGGAATCGAGAATATCCTGGGCCAGGACTAAATCGCTGTAGAGCAGCGCGGAGCGGGCGTTGGTTCCGATGACTTCAGCGGTGGAGGCGAGGTTGCCGGCCAGTTCCCGGCGGAAGGTGAACACTTCGATGAGCAGCAGCACCACCACCGTAACCACCAGCAGGATGCAGGTCACCGACAGAATGATGGCCGTCAATTTACGGGCGACGGTGGAATTTTCCATGCGGCTCAGCTGCACGATCCCCCTCCAACCAGGCCCCATCCCCGGCACCAGGCACACCGGTTCCACCGGCGCCAACGCCTTGATATACAGGCGACAATGGATTCGATACTAGCAAGAGGGAGAAGGAATTAAAAGAACTTTTTCATACGCCAGGCCAGCAAAAAACAACCAAGGTCTGCCGGGGCAGGCGTTCCCGAGTGAAGTTGCGGCCCGTGTCGCCGACCGGATGTCATTTTTTAGGCAAAGAGCGATTTTCGATTCTGCGACCGCTAGTTGCCCGTTGCGGACAGGGGTTATTCCGGGGGTTATTCACAGTTGGTGTGGACAAACCACCTCCAGAGTCCCACCCGTCACCGGGGAACTCATCCCACATCTGGCAAAGAACCTCATATTCTTAATTTTTTTTTTGCATTTTGCGCAACCGGCGTTTAGTATACAGCACACTGTATACAATCGGCGGTCACCCACCCGCGGGCCGCAACGCCCGGGATCAGCTCACCTCACGCTGCAAAGGAGTCCGGACATGAATCTCTCAACCTTCTGGCGAGCCCCCCCTGGGATGGACCCCCCGCCTTTGCGATCGGCCCTTCGGGGATGCTCCTCTTGCCCAGCCGATAGCGACAGGCCCAAACCGAAGCTTCACCTGACGAGGAGTCATCATTCCCCTGTTTGACATGCGGTTTCAACTTTCCAAGGGATACTATCATGCAACTATTTCACAGTACCGTGGGCAGAAAGATCTTGATGGCCGTCACCGGCCTGATCCTGATCTCTTTCGTCATCATCCACCTGCTGGGCAACACCTCGGTTTTCGTCGGGCCTGACGGCATCAATGCCTACGCAGCCAAACTGCACAGCCTCGGCCCGGTGGTCTGGCTCTTCCGCCTGGTGATGCTGGCCGTGTTCGGCCTGCATATCCTGATCGGCATCCAGCTGACCCTGGAGAACCGTGCCGCCAACCCGGTTGCCTATGCCCAGAAGAAGACCCTGCGCACCAGCTTCGCCGCCGAGAACATGATCGTCACCGGTCTGCTTCTGGCTGCCTTCGTCGTTTATCACATCCTGCATTTCACCATGCACGTGACCAACCCGGAGATTTCCGCCAGCGTGCTGCCGCCCGACGCCCTGGGGCGCCCGGACGTCTACACCATGGTAGTGGCAAGCTTCCAGAAGGGCTTTATCTCCCTGATCTACGTTATCTCCATGGTGCTGCTGTTCCTGCACCTGAGCCACGGGGGACAAAGCTTTCTGCAGACTTTCGGCCTGGCCAACGACAAGACCCTGCCGGCCATCGGCACGGGGAGCAAGGCGGTCTCGCTGGTGATTCTGCTCGGCTATATCTCCATTCCTGTCCTCATCGTCATCGGACTCGTCAAATAGGGGGTTTATTGTGATACTCGACGGCAAATGTCCTACCGGACCCATTGAAACTTCCTGGGATCGCCATCGCTTCAATCTGAAGCTGGTCAACCCGGCGAACAAGCGCAAATTCAAGATTCTGATGGTCGGCACCGGCCTGGCCGGCGGCGCCGGCGCGGCCTCCCTCGGCGAACTCGGCTACGAAGTGCATGCCTTCTGCTACCAGGACAGCGCCCGCCGCGCCCACTCCATCGCCGCGCAGGGCGGGATCAACGCCGCCAAGAACTACCC
>CAZYXS010000088.1:0-11090 GCA_964650955.1 uncultured Desulfuromonadales bacterium
GTCGACCACCGCGCGCACGGCACTTTCTGTCCCCTCCACCACCGCTTCCACCGAACCATCCGCAAGGTTTCGCACCCAACCGGTCGTCCCTTGAGCGAGGGCGTACTGGCGGGTGTAGTGGCGAAAGCTCACCCCCTGCACCCGACCGCTGATTTGCAGGTGCGCCCGCGTCATGCTCATGGTTTCTCCAACTCGGCCAGCAGTTCCAGAAAGGCCGCTTCGTCGAGAATCGGCACTCCCAGGGCCTTGGCCTTGTCCAGCTTGCTGCCCGCCGCATCCCCGCTGACCACGTAATCGGTTTTCTTGCTCACCGATCCAGCCGCCCGGCCGCCGAGCCGTTCCACCCGTTCCTGGGCGTCCTTGCGGCCGAGGGTGGGGAGGGTGCCGGTGAAGACGAAAGTCTTGCCCGTCAGTGGCCCGCCGGTGCGCCGGCCCGTGGCCTCGGGCACTACGCCAAGCTCGGCCAGGCGTCTCAGGGTCGCTTGGTTGGCGGGGTCAGCGAAGTAGTCGACGACGCTGGCGGCCACCTGGGGCCCGACTTCGTGGATCGCGAGCAGTTCCTCCTGGCGTGCGCGGGCAAGTTCCTCCAGGGAGCCGAACTGCCGGGCCAGCAGTTTGGCCAGATGCTCTCCCACCTGGCGGATGCCGAGGGCGTAGAGGAAGCGGGCCAGGGGCCGCTGACGGCTGCGGTCGATGGCGCCGAGCAGGTTGTCGGCCAGTTTGTCCCCCATCCGCTCGCAGGCGAAGAGGTCTTCCCGCCGCAGGGCGTAGAGGTCGGCCACCGAGCGGACCAGGCCGAGACGCAGCAGCTGCTCGAGGGTTCGTTCCCCCAGGCCCTCGATGTCCATGCCGCGACGGGAAACGAAGTGCTTGAGCCCTTCGAGCAGTTGGGCCGGGCAGACATTGCCCTGGCAGCGGGGCACGACCTCCCCCTCCAGGCGTCCGACGGGGGCCCCGCAGGCAGGGCAGTGCTCGGGCAGGGGCACCTGGCGTTCATCCCCCCGGCGCTGCTCCGTCAGCACCCGCACTACGTCGGGGATGACGTCGCCGGCCCGCTCCACCACCACCTGGTCGCCGATGCGCACATCGAGGCGGGCGATCTCGTCCCAATTGTGCAGGCTGGCGCGGCTCACCGTCACCCCGCTGACCTCCACCGGGTGCAGGATCGCTACCGGGGTGATGGCGCCGGTGCGGCCGACCTGCAGCTGGATGTCCTCGATGCGGGTCACCGCCTGACGGGGGGGGAACTTGCAGGCCACAGCCCAGCGGGGGGTGCGGCTTTTCTCCCCCAGCTCCCGCTGCAGCGCCAGGGAGTCGACCTTGACCACCATGCCGTCGATCTCGTAGGGGAGGCTGTCGCGCAGTTCCAGAAACTCCCGATAGCAGGCCAGCACCCCCTCGACACCTCGGGCGCGGCGGGAATAGGGGAGGTTGACCCGCAGCCCCCACGTCTGCAGCCGCTCCAGCAGGGCGCCGTGGCTCTCCGGCGGGGCATCCCTGAGGCTGCCGACGCCGTAGCAATAGATCTTCAGCGGCCGCCGGGCGGTCACCGCCGGGTCGAGCTGGCGCAATCCCCCCGCGGCGGCGTTGCGGGGGTTGGCGAAGACCGGCTGCCCCTCCTCCTCCCGTTCCCGGTTGAGAGCCCGGAAGTCGGCCAGGTCCATGTAGACCTCGCCCCGCACTTCCAGCAGCTCGGGGCAGGGGAGTTGCAGCACCAGGGGGATGCCGGCCAGGGTGCGCAGGTTGGCGGTGATCTCCTCGCCGGTGGTGCCGTCACCGCGGGTGGAGCCGAGGGTGAAACGACCCTGCCGGTAGACCAGTTCCACGGCGATGCCGTCGAGCTTCAGCTCGCAGAGGTAGTCGATCTCTTCTTCCAGCGCGAGAAAGCGCCGGGTGCGAAGGTCGAATTCGCGGATTTCCTCCTCGCCGAAGGCATTTTCCAGGGACAGCATCGGCAGCGTGTGCACCACCGGACGGAACTTGTCGGCGGGCGCCGCCCCGATGCGCTGGGAGGGGGACTCGGGGGTGGCCAGTGCGGGGAATTCCTTCTCGATCTGGAGCAGTTCCCGGAACAGCCGGTCGTATTCGGCATCGGAAATGACCGGCCGGTCGAGGACGTGGTAGCGGTAATTGTGCTGGTGCAGCTCGGCGCAGAGGGCCCCGTGGCGGCGGGCGGCCTGGTCGCGATCCATGGAAGCTCCTGGAGCTTTGGGGAAAGGGAAGAAGCCCTTATAGCACACCCCATCCTCGGGTGCAATCGCCCGCCGAGCAGGCCAAGGGCACGGAAGCAATTGTGTTCCTGCGAGCCTTGGGGTAAACTTCCGACGGGCCTTTGCCCTATCGACTCGCCTTCGGAGACCTGCATGTCCACCGACCAACTCCTGCACCTTCTGGGTCTGGGAGTGCTGCTGTGCTTTTCCGCCTTCTTCTCCGGTTCCGAGACCGCGCTGTTGTCCCTGGATCGCCTGCGGGTCAAATACCTGGTGCAGAAAAAGCGCCGGGGCGCCGACAAGCTCGAAGCCCTGCTCAATTACCCCGATCGTCTCCTCAGCGCGATCCTGGTCGGCAACAACCTGGTCAATATCGCCGCTTCGGTGTTTGCCACCACCCTGCTGGTGCAGATCTTCGGCGACCGGGGGGAGTTGCTCACCATCCTCATTCTGACCCCGGTGGTGCTGATCTTTGCCGAGATCACCCCCAAGACCTACGCGGCCAAGTATCCGGAAAAGCTCTCATTCATTGTTCTGCGGCCGATTCTGCTGCTGATGTGGCTGCTGCGGCCGGTGGTGTGGCTGGTCTCCGGCATTTCCAATCTGCTGACTCGTCTGCTGCGCGGCGAAGCCGATCGTCCCATTATCTCCGAGGATGAGATCCGTACCATCATCAGCGTCGGCGAAGAGGCCGGAGTGGTCGCCAAGGAGAAGCGCAGGATGCTGCACGGTGTGTTCGAACTGGCACAGATCCAGGTGCGCGACGTGATGATCCCCCGCACCGAGGTGGTCGGGGTCGACGTCAATGCCAGTTTCGAGCAGATCCTGAGACTTGTACGGCAGGCTCACCATTCCCGCTTCCCGGTTTATGAAGGCTCTCTCGACAACGTGGTCGGCATCATCCATTCCAAGGACATCCTCAATTACGTCGACCGGCCGGACGGTTTTTCTCTGCGGGACCTGGCCCGCCCACCCTATTTCGTTCCCGAGTCCAAGCGCATCGAGACATTGCTGCAATCCTTCCGCAAAAAGAAGGTCCACCTGGCCATGGTGGTGGACGAGTACGGCGGGGTCGAGGGAATCGTCACCCTGGAGGATATCTTCGAGGAGATCGTCGGCGAGATCCAGGACGAGTACGACGTTGAGGAAGAACTGCTGCGGGAGTTGGGCCCGGGACGGCTGCTCATCGACGGCAGTGTCTCTTTGCGGATGATCAACCGGCGCTTTCACCTGGCGTTGGCTGAAGAGCATGCCAATACCCTGGCCGGTTTTCTGCTGCGGGAGTTGGGGCAGATCCCCCGGGAAGGGGACGAATGCGAAGCAGAGGGAGTGCGCTTCATCGTCCGCAAGGTGGTCAACCACCGGGTGGAGGAAATCGAAATGCTGCTTCCCCAGGCTCCCCTGGTGCCCTGAGAAAAATCCGATTTTTTTATTCTGTCCAGCCACTTGGCCTCCCTCTCCGGGGAGGCCGTTTTTTTTCCCGCCAACACATCTAAGTTCTTAAAAACGGGGAAAAACTTCCTTGACTTTCCCCGGGGGTCCCGGTATATTTCCCAAAAAATGTAAAACAGTGGAAATTTAGCCCATACGGGGGCCAAATTGATCTTCCAGGGTGAATTCAACAATACGATTGATCCCAAGGGAAGGGCGAGCATTCCGGCGAAGTTCCGGGAGGTGCTGAGCTCTGCCTTTGGGGATGATTGCGTTGTGGTCACCAAAAACCTGGAGGGTGGTTTGACCGGATTCCCTCTCTCAAGCTGGCAGGCGCTGGTCAAGCGGGTGCAGGAAAGTCCCCCTTCCCCGGACAAGAACGCTCTGGTTCGCCTGATGATCGGGCCAGCGGTGGAGTGTGGTTTCGACAAGCAGGGGCGGGTCCAGATTCCCCAGTCGCTGCGGGGTTATGCCGGCCTCGATCGGGAGATTGTGGTGGTTGGGCAGTTCGACCGCATGGAGATCTACAGCGAGGCCCGTTACGCCCAGGTGACCAGCGATTCCGAAGAGTTGCTGCGCGCCAATCCCAAGTTTGTCGCCGAGATGGGTTTCTAGGTGGCGGGGGACGCGGTTTTCGAGCATCTTTCGGTGATGCCCCGGGAGGTGCTGCAGTACCTCGATCCGCAGCCTGGCGGGGTGGTGCTGGACGGGACCTTGGGGGCCGGCGGACATTCCCGGCTGATTCTCGAGGCGTCCGTTCCCGACGGTCGGCTGATCGGGCTGGATCGGGATCCCGAGGCTCTGGCCAAGGCGACGGCGGTTCTGGCCCCTTTCGGCGACCGGGTGCAGTTGCGGCACGCCAACTTTTCCGCGGCGGCCGAAGTGCTGGCGGAATTGGGAATTGTTGGGCTGGACGGACTGCTCCTCGATCTCGGCGTCTCCTCCTACCAGTTGGACGCCCCCCAGCGCGGGTTCTCATTCCGTTCCGATGCCCCGCTGGATATGCGCATGGATCAAGGCTCGGGGATGACCGCGGCGGATCTGCTCAATACCTGCGAGGTGGCGGAATTGACCCGGATTTTTCGGGAGTACGGCGAGGAACGGTACGCAGGGCGCATCGCCCGCCGTATCGAACGGGAACGCCAGCAGGCCCCCCTGCAGACCACCCGCCAGTTGGCCGAGTTGGTGCGGGCCGCCGTCCCGGGCGGTTATGTTCCGGGGCGAATTCATCCGGCGACGAGGGTCTTTCAGGCGCTGCGGATTCAGGTCAACCAGGAACTCGACCATGTGGCCAAGGGGTTGGAGCAGGGGTTGGCGTTGCTCAAGGTGGGCGGCCGGATGGTGATTATCAGCTTCCATTCCCTTGAGGACCGCCTGGTCAAGCAGTTTTTCGCCGCGCAGGCCCGCAGCTGTATCTGTCCGCCCCGGGTGCCCATCTGCAATTGCGGCCACCAGCCCCGGGTGGAGTTGCTAACCCGCAAGGGAGTGCGGGCCGCCGCAGAGGAAGTCGAGACCAATCCCCGCGCCCGCAGCGCGGTGCTTCGCGCCATTCGGCGCATTCGTTGAGTTGCCGCCCCGGTGTGGGCGGCTGCAGTGGAGGGTTGCATGTCTGATACGATCCTGAGAGGCGTTCCCAAAGTCGGTGGCCTGACCCTGCACCGACCCAACCTCCTTCATTCCTTCATCTTTATCGCGATCCTGCTGGTGGTCTCCCTGTTTTTCGTCTGGTCACGACTGCAGGTGGTGAATCTGGAATACGGCATTTCCAGTCTCGAAAGCCGGATCCGCGATCTGAACCAGGAGACCAAGCGCCTCAAGCTCGAGGCCGCCAGTCTGCGCAACCCGGTCCGGCTGGAGCAGGTGGCAAAGTCCGATCTGGGCCTGCGCCTGCCGACCCCTGAACAGATCATTATCGTCAAGTGATGGATCGGGTGGAGAAATGGACCCGGGCGCGGATTCGCTTCGTCGGGTTTCTTTTCATTGTCGCCTTCGTGCTGGTGGTGGCCAGGGCCTTTCAGTTGCAGGTGCTCGGCCAGGAAACCTGGCAGCGCCGGGCGGAGCGGCAGCATCAGAAGGTCATCCCCCTGACCGCCCAGCGCGGCACCATCTACGATCGTAACGGGGAGGAACTGGCGGTGAGCATCGAGGTCGACTCGATTTTCGTGGAACCGCAGCGGATTACCGACCCCGAGGCCACGGCGCGGGCGCTGTCGGCCGCGCTGGGGCTCCCTTACGCCAACCTCAAAACCAAGCTGACCTCCGACCGCAGTTTCACTTGGATCAAGCGGCAGGTGTCCCCCCGGGAAAGTGACCAGGTGCGCAGCCTGAAACTGCCCGGGGTGAACTTTATCAAGGAGCACCAGCGTTTCTATCCCAACTCGGAAATCGGGGCGCAGGTGCTTGGCTTCACCGGTATCGATCCCGTCGGCCTGGAAGGGGTGGAGCTCAAGTACAACGCCCAACTGCTCGGCCAGGGGGGCTACCTGGTGATGGAGCGCGATGCCCTCAATCGCGGTATCGGCTCGGGAGACCGGGCGGTGGAGGGGGCCAGTCGCGGAAACGACGTTTATCTGACCCTGGACAAGAACATCCAGTTCATGGCGGAAAAGGAATTGGCCGAGGGGGTCGAGAAGGCCAGGGCCAAGGCAGGCACGGTGGTGGTGCTCGACGCCCGCACCGGTGAAGTCCTTGCCATGGCCAGCAAGCCCGATTTCAACCCCAACGCCGCCGGCAGCTTCAAGCCAAGCCAGTGGCGCAACCGGGCCCTGTGCGACACCTACGAACCGGGCTCGACCCTGAAGACCTTCGTCATGGCGGCGGCTCTCAACGAGGGGATCGTCAAGCCGAACGACCGAATCTTCTGCGAAAACGGAAAATTCCGCATCGGCGGCCGCACCATCCATGATCACAAGCCCCACGGTTCGCTTACCGCGTCCGAGGTCATGAAGGTCAGTTCCAATATCGGTACCGCCAAGCTCGGCAAATCTTTGGAGCGGGAGCGGCTCTACCGTTATCTTACGGAATTCGGTTTCGGTACCCCGACAGGGATCGATTTGCCGGGAGAGGTCGGAGGCCTGCTGCGCAAGCCGAACCAGTGGTTCGAAATCGACCTGGCCACCATCTCCTTCGGTCAGGGAATCAGCGTCACCCCGCTGCAGTTGGCCCAGGCTACCGTCGCGCTGGCCAATGGCGGCTACCTGATGCAGGCGCCGCTGGTCTCCAAGGTGGTGGATCGTCAGGGGGGGGTGCTGGAGAAAAACGAACCCAAGGTGGTGCGTCAGGTGATTTCCCCCCTGACCGCAGAGCAGGTACGGGACATGATGGGCCTGGTCAGCGAAGAGGGGGGGACGGGGACCCTCGGCAACGTACAGGGTTTCAAGGTGGGGGGCAAAACAGGCACCGCTCAGAAGGTGGATCCGGTGACCGGTGGTTATTCAGCGGACAAGCGGGTTTCCTCCTTCGTCGGTTTCGTGCCGGCCAAAGATCCCCGCCTGGTGATCCTGACGGTAGTGGACGAGCCAGAAGGGGTGACTTATGGTGGTTTGGTGGCGGCGCCGATTTTCTCTCGCATTGCCGACCAGGCCCTGCGCTATCTGAAGGTGGCGCCGACCCATCCGGTTGCGGCCTCACCTTTGCCGGAGGTTGCCAATTTGCCGCCCGAGCCGGCTGCGGCGGCTGCGCCCCAGGTGGAGGATGAGGCTGCGGCGGGCGAGTCGGGGGAGATCATCGCGACCATGCCCGACTGCATCGGCATGAGCTACCGCCAGGTGATCGAGGCCATGGGGCGGACCGGACTGAACATCAAGCTCAACGGCCGCGGACGGGTCATTGAGCAGTATCCGGCGCCGGGACAGGCCATTTCTTTCGGCAACGAAGTTTGGGTGCGTTTGGCGCCGCCGTCTTAGAAAAAATGTCTTTGACATTTCCTTGCTGCAATAGGAAGATACGCGATTCTATGAAGCTTTCCGTTCTGCTCACAGCCCTCGCCCCGCTTCGCCTGGAAGGCCCTCAAGAGGTCGAAATCACAGGCCTGCACTACGACTCCCGCAAGGTCGAGCCGGGCGGGCTGTTTTTTGCCTTGCGTGGGGCGGCTGCGGATGGTCATGAGTTCATCGACGCCGCCCTCGCCGCGGGGGCCGCGGCTGTGGTGCTGGAACGGCCGCGCACCCTGCCCGCCGGTGTCGCCTCGATCCAGGTGGCCGATGCCCGCCAGGCCATGGCTTTGGCGGCGGCGACCTTTTACGGCCACCCGACGGCGGACATTCCGGTGGTCGGAGTGACCGGAACCAACGGCAAGACCACCGTCACCTACCTGGTGGAATCGATCCTGCGGGCAGCGGGGAAAAATCCGGCGGTGATGGGGACCATCAACTACCGCCTGGGCCAGCAGCAACTCCCCTCCCTGCATACCACTCCCGAGTCGGTCGACCTGTTGTCCACCATCGCCCGCTTCCGCTCCGCCGGCGCCGATGCCCTGGTGATGGAGGTCTCCTCCCACGCCCTGGAACAACGGCGAGTCGACGGCGTGCGCTACTCGGTCGGGGTCTTTACCAACCTGACCCCCGAACACCTCGATTACCACGGCACCATGGAGCATTACTTTGCCAGCAAGCGTCGCTTCTTTACCGAATTGCTGCCAAGGGATGGCGGGCGAGCGGTGTTCAATCTGGACGATCCCCGGGTAGCGGATTTGGCCGGCAAGTTCCCCCAGGCCCTGACCTGCGGGCGGCAGGCCGGAGCGCTGCTGCAGGTGGAGCAGGCGGAGCTGTCGCTACGGGGGATTTCCGCCCGGGTGCGCACTTCGGCGGGGGAGTTGGTCATCCAATCCCGGCTGCTGGGGGAATTCAACCTGCAGAACCTGCTCTGCGCCGCCGCCGCCGGCCTGGCCCTGGATCTGCCGCTGGAGATGATCGCCCGCGGCCTGACCGAGGCGCCCCAGGTGCCGGGGCGGCTGGAACAGGTGGAAAACGATCTGGGTGCCCTGATGGTGGTGGATTACGCCCACACCCCCGATGCCCTGGAGAAGGTGCTGACCACCCTGGTGGCCCTGCAGCCTCGCCGCCTGCTCACCGTGTTCGGCTGCGGGGGCGACCGGGATCGCACCAAGCGACCGGTGATGGGGGAATTGGCGGCCCGTCACTCCCATCTGGCGGTGGTCACCTCCGACAACCCGCGCACCGAGGACCCTCTGGCGATCATCGAGGAGATCAAGGCCGGGGTGTTGCGGGTGCATTCCCGGGAGTGGTCTCTGGAGGAAGCGGCAACGGGGACGGGCCGAGGGTTCGTCTGCCAATCCGACCGGCGCCAGGCCATCGCCTTTGCGGTGGGCCTGCTGCAAGCCGGCGACCTGCTGCTGGTGGCCGGCAAGGGGCATGAGGATTACCAGATCATCGGCCGGGAGCGTTTTCACTTCGACGACCGTGAGGAATTGCGGCGGGCCCTGCCCCGCCCCAGAGGGCAGATATGAATTGGGATTTGCAGACCATCGCCCAGTTGACTGGCGGCCGCCTCGTTCCTGCGGGGGCCCGGGGCGCCATCAGCGGGGTTTCCACCGACAGCCGGACCGTCCGCGAGGGGGAACTGTTCGTTCCGCTGCGGGGGGCCAACTTCGACGGCCATGACTTTCTTTCCCAGGCGGTGCGCCAGGGGGCGGCGGCCTGTCTGAGCGAGGAACTGGTGGCCGGCCTGCCGGTGCCGGTGATCATGGTCGAAGATACCCTGCGGGCTCTGGGCGACCTGGCCTCCGGTCGGCTGCGGGAAAACGAGCTTCCGGTGATCGGCATCACCGGGTCTTCGGGCAAGACCACGACCAAGGAGATGCTTGCGGCCATCCTGGGCCAGGTCAATCCGGGGTTGAAAACCGAAGGCAATTTCAACAATCTGATCGGGTTGCCCCTGACCATCTTCCGCCTCGAGGAAGGGCATTGCTGGGCGGTGCTGGAGATGGGGATGAGCGCCCGCGGCGAAATCGCCCGCCTGGCCCAGATCGCCAACCCCGACATCGGTGTGATCACCAATATCGGCGAGGCTCACCTGGAGACTCTGCATGGGCTGGATGGTGTGGCCCGCGCCAAGGGAGAGCTGTTCGTCGGCCTGCGTCCGGGGGCGACCGCCGTCATCAACGCCGATGACGAACGGGTGGCAGCCCTGCCGGTGGCCAACGGCGTACGCCGCCTGCTCTACGGCCTCGGGCCTGCGGCCCAGGTGCGCGGGGAGGAGGTCGTGGTCGGTGGCGATACGGTCGCCTTCCAACTCTGCCTGGCAACCGGGCGTTGGCCGGTGACCTTGCATCTGGCCGGGCGCCACAATGTTCACAATGCCCTGGCGGCGGCCGCCGCGGCCTCGGCCCTGGGGATCGATGGGGCCGTCATCGCCCGGGGGCTGGAGGCCTTCCGCACCATCGCCGGTCGTATGGAGGCGGTCCAGCTTGATTCCGGCGTGACCCTGCTCGCCGATACCTACAACGCCAATCCCCTCTCCGTCAAGGCCGCCCTGCTGGCCCTGGACGAAATGGGGGGAACCGGTGCCAGGGTGGCGGTGCTCGGGGATATGCTCGAACTCGGTCCGCAGGCTCTGGCTCTGCATCGAGAGGTCGGGGCGGTGGCAGCGGCCCGGGCCGACCTGCTGATTGCCCTGGGCAACCTGGCCGGAGCGCTGGCCGAAGGGGCCCGCCAGGCCGGTCTGCCCGATGCCCAGATCCGCATCGTTCCCAGTCACGAGGAGGCGGTGACGGTCTTGCAGGAACTGTTGCGGCCCGGGGATCGGGTGCTTGTGAAGGGGTCGCGGGGGATGCGCATGGAGCGCATCTGCGCCGCATTGCGGGGCACGGAGACCCGCCAGGCCGTTGGCCAACGCTGAGGAGTCCAATGCTGTACCACCTGCTTTACCCGCTGCATACCGAATTTTCGCTGTTCTATGTCTTCCGGTTCATCACCTTCCGGACGATCTACGCCACCATTACGGCCCTGGTGATCTCCTTCATCCTCGGGCCCTGGCTGATCACTCAGCTGCAGAACCTGCAGATCGGGCAAAGCATTCGCAAGGTCGGACCGGAATCCCATTTCAAGAAGGAGGGGACCCCGACCATGGGGGGGACCCTGATCCTGGCCGCCATCGTGCTGCCGACCCTGCTGTGGGCCGATCTGACCAACGTCTACGTCTGGGTGACCCTGCTGGTGACGGTCGGCTTCGGGGCCGTCGGTTTCGTCGACGACTATCGCAAGGTGAAAAAACGCAACAGCGACGGGCTCTCAGCCCGACAGAAGATGTTCTGGCTGCTGGCCATTTCCCTGGCGGCGGGGCTGATCCTCTATTTCTATCCCCCCTTTCGCACCACCCTGGCTTTCCCGTTCTTCAAAGGGCTGGTGCCGAACCTGGGGCTGTTCTACATCCCCTTCGCCATGTTGGTGATCGTGGGGGCCAGTAATGCTGTCAACCTCACCGACGGTC
>CAZYXS010000088.1:11100-12738 GCA_964650955.1 uncultured Desulfuromonadales bacterium
TCCAGGACACCTACGACATCCGCTCGGTGATCGTGCCGTTCTTCGGCGACATCGGGATCGAGCCATGGGCGTACATCCTGTTTGCTGCCTTCGCGATCGTGGCCACCTGCAACGGCGTCAACTTCACCGACGGTCTCGACGGCCTGGCCATCGGACCGATGATCATCGCCTCGGGAACCTACCTGATCTTCGCCTATGTGGCGGGCAACGCCAAGCTCTCCGAGTACCTGCAGATCAGCAGTGTGCAGGGTGCCGGTGAGCTCTCGGTGCTGTGCGGGGCGATGGTGGGGGCCGGGCTAGGGTTTCTCTGGTTCAATACCTATCCGGCCCAGGTCTTCATGGGGGATGTGGGGAGCCTCTCCCTCGGGGGAGCGCTGGGGACCATCGCGGTGATCACCAAGCAGGAGATCGTGCTGGTGATCGTCGGCGGGATTTTCGTGGTGGAGGCGCTGTCGGTGATTTTCCAGGTCACCAGCTTCCGGCTCTACGGCAAGCGGATTTTCCGCATGGCGCCGATCCATCACCATTTTGAGCTCAAGGGCTGGCCGGAACCGAAGATCATCGTGCGGTTCTGGATCATCAGCATCATCCTGGCCCTGGTGGCCCTTTCGACCCTGAAACTGCGGTGACGATGCGACAGGATTACGCCAATAACCGGGTTGTGGTGGTGGGTGCCGGCAGCACCGGGCTGGCCCTGTGCCGCTATTTCCACCAGCGCGGTGCCCAGGTGATCCTCTCCGACGCCCGGCGCCGGGAGGAAATCGCCGGCCTGGAGACCCTTCCGGAGGAGGTTCTCCTCGACTGCGGCCAGCACAGCACCCCGGAGTTCCTGGCCGCAAACCTGGTGGTCCTGAGCCCCGGCGTGCCCGAGACCATTCCGGCGGTGGCGGCGGCCCGGCAGGCCGGAATCGCGGTGCTGGGGGAGATCGAGATCGCCTGGCGGGAACTGGCGGCGCCGCTCATCGCCATCACCGGAACCAACGGCAAGTCGACCACCACCAGCGCGATCGGGGAGATCTTCCAGGCCTGGGGCCGAGCGACTTTTGTCGGCGGCAACCTCGGCCTGCCCCTGATCGAGGCTGCGGCGCGCAAGGACTGGGACTGGGTGGTGGCCGAACTCTCCTCCTTCCAGTTGGAGACCATCGCCGGCTTCCGCCCCCGTTACGCCTTGCTGCTCAACATCACCGAGGATCACCTCGACCGTTACCCGGATATGGCCAGCTACGTGGGGGCCAAGGCGCGGATTTTCGAAAACCAGCAGCCGGAGGATGTGGCCATCCTCAATGCCGACGACCCGAGGGTGGCGGCCATGGCGCCGCAGATCCGGTCCCGGATCGTCTGGTTTTCCTCCTCCCGCCTGCTCGAGGAGGGGATGGGCTACGATGGCCGCCAGATCCGTTGGAGTTGGCAAGGGCGCCAGGCGACCTTCACCGTCTCGGAACTGCGCCTGCGGGGGCTGCACAACGTGGAAAACGTCATGGCGGCGCTGATCCCGGCCCTGCTCGAAGGCTGCCCGGAGAAACTGGCCTGGCATGCAGCCTGCGCCTTTGCCGGCCTCGACCATCGCATGGTGGCGGTGCGGCAGCTCGACGGAGTCTGGTACTACAACGACTCCAAGGGGACCAACGTCGGCAGCGT
>CAZYXS010000089.1:0-12607 GCA_964650955.1 uncultured Desulfuromonadales bacterium
CTACTGCCACGAAGACCCGGCCGGAGCCAGCTTCGGCACCCTGCACGCCAACGGCACCACCAACGTCCAGGGTTACCTGCATCCGATGTGGCAGGCCTACAGTCTCGATTTCGCCACCACCGATGGCAACGCGACCTGGACGGTTGGCAACGGCACCTGCGCCACCACGGATTGCCACAACAACAAGGCGACCACCACCGTGGCTCCCAACAACTACACCTGGTACGGCCCCAATGCCGGCACCTGCGTCATGTGCCATGTGGACGTGACAGCCGACGCCACTCACGTTGCCCACACCGGCTCCGCCGCCACCCACGGTCGGACCATCGCTTGTGCGGACTGCCACCAGGCCGCCACCAGCTGGGTGACCAATACCGCGCCGGCAACGGGCCACATCAACGGCACCTTCAACGTCGCGGGTGCTGTCACCTTCACCTACACCGGCAGCTATCCGACCAAGGGGAGCTGCGGCACCAACGTCTGCCATAACAACGGCACCAGCATCACCACCGGCACGCCGGTCCGGGCTTATACCTGGGGCACAGCCCTGGCCAACGACTGTGCCAGCTGCCATGCCAACCCGATGACTGCCCAGGCCCATGGAAAGCACCCGGCCTTCCTGGGCACGGCCTGCACCGATTGCCATACTGCGGCTGCGGGGACCAACACCAACCACCTGAGCGGAACCGTCAATTTCGACGGGGCTAAGGTGACCTACTCCGCCGGTTCCGCGGTGGCCCTGCGGGCCGCTGGTTCCAAAACCGCCACCTGCTCCAACGTCAGTTGCCATTACAGCCGACCGACCCCGGCCTGGAACGCCACCTTCCCGGCCAGCCCGACCAAGTGCACCAAGTGCCACAACAGCGGCAGCGACACCGGGCTGTTGGCCAATGCCTGGCCGAGCACCAACAAGAACGGCACCGCCCGCAGCGATGCTCACCCGGGTCACATGACCTCCCTCATGTATACCCCGACCAGCTCGCCGCAGGTGCTCGGCTCCGGTGGGAACATCGCCTTCGCCGCTCCCAACCTGATCACCCGCGCCAGCGGCGGCCTCACCGTCTTCCCCGTGGGCAGCATCGTCTACGTCTCCGGCGCCGCCACGGCAAGCAACAACGGCTACTTCAAGGTCCTGGCGGTCGCTGCTACCCAGTTGACCCTGGAGACTTCCGCCATCCTGACCGAGGCCGCCTCGGCGACGGAAACCCTCGCCGCGACCAAGACGGGCATGACCTGCACCGATTGCCACGGCGACAACACCGCCACCCACAGCAACGCCTTCAACAACAGCGCGATCGTCTCCGGGCTCAACCTCAGCAGCTACAACAGCGTTGCCGGCACCTGCGCCAACCGCTGCCACACCACCACCGTGCTGGGGGCCGATTTCCGCGACAAGAGCCCGACCGTGGCCTGCCTCGACTGTCATGCCAACGGCCAGGTCGGCAGTTTCGTGACCAGCGCCAGCAGCCATACCGACGCCGACGGCGCCGGCGGGACCTACACCAGCAACAACTGCGAGGCCTGCCACGGCACTGCCAACAACGCCTACAAGACCGCCCATGCCGACAACACCACGGGGGTCAACGACGTGGAAATCTCCACCTCCTACGGGTCCTCGGTAAGCGGCAGCGCCGGCGCCATCGGCTTCTCCACGACCCAGATCACCCGCGCCAGCGGCGGCCTCGGGGTGTTCCCCGTCGGCACCGTCGTCAGCGTCGTCGGGGCCAGCAACCAGGCCAACAACAGCTTCTTCACCGTCACCGCGTCGACGGCCACGGCCCTGACGGTGACCCCGGCGCCGGTGACCGAAACGGCCTCGGCCGGTCCGTCGCTGGTGGCCATGGTGCCGACCATGAACCGGCAGTACAACTCCACCTTCAACAAGATCCGCCTCGGCGGCACCGCCACGGCCGGCTACACCAAATCCACCGAGGCGGAGATCTGCTGGGCCTGCCACGATGGCGTCACCAGCAGCCTGTACACCTTTACCGGTTCCGTGACCTTCACTGGCGGCAACACCTTGGGTGCCACCGGCATTGGCGGCAAATTCCCGGTCGGGCGTTGGATTACCATTGCCGCGACCTCAGGAGGCACTGCGGCCGGCCGGACTCAGAACACTCGTACCTTCAAGGTGGCGACCTCCTCGGCCAACAGCATCACAGTCACTATTCCGACCGGGGCAGGAGTTCTCGCCAACGAGACCCAGACCGTCACCATCGTCAGCCCGATCTCCGAGTGGCAGGTGAATGAAAATACCGGCACCGGCAGTATCACCTATGACTACGGCATGCTCTTCACCGATGCCTCTACCGTGCCGGGAACCCGCACCTCCGATTGGACCACCGGCGTCTGGCGCAGTGGCAAGGGGATTGCTTCTGGTGGCGCCTACAACCCCTTCTGGTACAAGCGCGGTACCATTCAGTCCACTCATTCCGCCAATTTCGGCGGGACGTTCACCGCTGCGGTCACGGCCGGCAACTCCCTCGGCTACAACCGCACCGAGACCAAGGATGCCGTCGGCAATATCCGCTGCTCCTTCTGCCATGACGTCCACGGCACCCATGACCGCGTTAACGGCGACGTCGGCGGAAAACCGTTCCTGCGCGGCACCTGGCTTGGTAACCCTTACCCCGAGGACGGTGCCCCGCAGTGGGGGATGAACAATGTCTGGACCGTCAATACCAACTTTGGCCGTGTCCCCCGCGCCAGCGCCAGTCCCACCAACTCCGGCCTGAGTACGGTGCCGCATGCCGGGGGCTTCTGGATCGACCAGAACAGCGGCAACCCAGTGGCTGGCCACACCAACACCACCTTCCGGACCGCTACCGGCAACGCAGGTCTCTGCGCCCAGTGCCACACCACGGCCAAAACCGGCACCTGGACGGCGGCCGATATTCGCACCATCGATCAGGTAACCGGTGAAGGGCTTTGGACCTCGGGTTTCAACGGCCACGCCAACGCCGTGATCGGCGGCACCATGGCCGAAACCGGCACCAACCTGCAGTGGAACAACACCACCAAGGTCGGCCGCAACATCTACAACCGCACCGTGCGCGGCAGTGCGTCGCTGGTCACCGGCGAGGTGGTCAAGGCGGCTACCAACATGGGACTGGCCGGGGAAACTGGTCGAGGCTATTCCTACCGGGCAAACACCAACGACCCGAACAACACCTATCAGTGGAATCCGCACATGGGGAACACGGATGCGACGCTCCGAGGAACAAGCGCAACCGGTGTCCGTCCCTACGGCTACAATAGGTTTGCCTGGAATAATACGGGCGCGACTCAAATTGCCGCTGGCTCGGTGGTGTTGACTTTCCCCACAGCAGCCGGCGCCGAAGCGGCGCATGACGCGCAAAGCAACTACCACACCTTCAACTGCGCCAAGTGCCACAACCCGCATGCCTCGAGGCTGCCGAAGCTGATGATTACCAACTGCCTCGACACCAATCACAACACCTGGGAGGACAACACAGCTTTCACGCAGACGAATAATGGCGGCACTTTTGCTGCCCTTCCCGCCCCCTGGACCGGTCTGCGCCACTCGCAGTGGGCTGCGGCGCAGAACTGTCACCGCCTCGACGCGCGGGCGGCTCTTGTCACTTCCCCCAATAATAGTATGGGCGCCGGCTGGAACAAAGCCACACCCTGGCAGGGAAGCACTTCGCCGAACACGGCCACCGGGACCGACCCGAACCCCTAAGGGGGGCGGCTTTTCCGTGCATTATCTTGCGGGGCCGGAGATTTCCGGCCCCGTGTGTTGTGTACGCCACCGGGTGTGGTTGCACCGTTGCGCTTAATTTTTTAGCTGCCCGGACGTTCCCCTGACAGAAGAGGTGCCCCTGAAGGATTGACTCTTGCTGCCGTGGGCCGGTTTCGTTATCCTGCCAGGCACGCACTATCCCCCGATCGGAATAAGTTCATGACTCCAGGGGCACTTCCCGCCGACCACCCAATCATGGAGCGCTGGCCCTACCTGTGGCCGCTGCTGCTGACGGCGCTGGCCCTGCTCACCTACGCCAACAGTTTTCCCGGTGCTTTCATTCAGGACGATCTGCATATCGTCCGCAACAACCCTCTGATTCAGAATCTCGACCTACGAACCATCTTCACCAGTGACTACTGGCACGGCTATGCTAACAGCGGGCTTTACAGGCCCATGACCATCCTTTCCCTGGGCGTCAATCGCGCCTTGCTCGGCAGCGCACCCTGGGGTTTTCATCTGGTCAACGTATTGCTGCACACCGGGGCGACTCTGCTGCTCTGGCGGCTACTGCGCCGCTGGGGCCTCAGCAAGGCAGCGGCCCTGCTGGCAGCGGTGCTGTTTGCCGTGCACCCGATCCATGCCGAGGTGGTCAACGAGGCGGTGGGGCGAAGCGAATTGCTGGCGGCCGTTTTTTCCCTCATATCCCTGCTCTTGGCCAACCGCTCTGGGGTGGTGGCCGGGGGAGGGACCATCCTCTTCTACCTGCTGGCCCTGCTCTCCAAGGAGCATGTGCTGGTTTTGCCCGCGGTGCTGTTGCTGAGCGATACATATCGGGAGGGCTCACTACGAAAGGCGACGGAAGGTTGCTGGCGCCTGTACCTCGCCCTGGCTGCTGTTGCGATTGGTTGGCTGCTCTGGCGCAGCCTCGGGGTGGTGCAGCATTTGCCGCCTTCGGCTTTGCCCATCGAAATGGCGCCGTTGGCCCATGTGGATATTACGACCCGGTTACTGACGGCCTTGCTGTTGCAGGGAGTTTATCTTTTCAAGCTATTGTGGCCGACCGGGCTGCAGGCCGTTTACGTGTCGGCAGATCTTCCCTCCCCGGTCTCCACGGTTTTTTCCCCTGCCGGGATGCTGGTGGTCGTTGCAACCATGGTGGTTGCGGGAGCGCTTTGGTACGGCTGGCGGCGCAAGAGTCTGGCGACCCTGTTTGCCGTACTCTACCTGGTCTCATTCCTGGTCACTGCCAATCTCCTGTTTCCCATCGGTGTCATCATGGCCGAGCGCCTCGCCTACCTGCCGTCCCTGTGGTTTTGCAGTGGTCTCGCCGTCCTGTGGCTCGCGGCACTCCGTCTCCGGGCATTTCACTGGCGCTGGCTGGCGGTGGCCGCCTGCGGTGGCTATCTTGTTTTTTTGACCGGCACCTGCGTGGTGCGCAACGCCGATTTTGCCAGCGAAGTGCGATTGTGGCAGGCAGAGGTCGTGAACAATCCGGCCGACTACCTGGCCTGGCAGAATCTTGCGGAAAGCCTGGCGAATGAAGGCTTGCTCGACGAGGCGGAACGCGCGTACCGGCAACTGCTGGAGCAGGAGCCGAAATTTCTCGGCGGCCTGCGTTCGGCTACCACGTTCTACCTGCTCCAGGAGCGATTTTCGGAGGCGTTGAACATAGCCAGGAGAGGCCTCGAGTTGAGTACGGCACGCAACGATCCAATGGAAATTATGATCGACCACTTCAACCTGGCGCGTATCAATATCGAGCTGCAGCAGTTCGAGGTGGCGCTGATGCATTTGGAGCAAGGGAGTGTGCCTGGGCGAGAGGCTGCGGTGTCTGAGATGCTCGGCCGTGGGTTGTCGGGACTTGGCCGAGACCAGGAGGCGGTGGCGGCTTTTCAGCAGGCGGGGGGCGTTTTCACCTCGCCCCGTTCGTTTTATGCCCACGGGCTGAGTCTGTTGCGTCTGGAAAAATATGCGGAGGCGCGGTGGCCGCTGGAAAAGGCCGCTGACTGGCTGGACAACCCGGAAAGCTGGAACCTGCTTGGAGTCAATGCGGCCATGCAGGGGGACTGGCCAGCGGCGGTGGCTGCCATGAGCCGTGCGGTCGCAGGTGCTCCCAACAATCAACTTTACAAGGACAACCTGCTACGGGCGCGGCAGTCGATAGATTCCGGTGCCAACGCGACTGATCGACTGAACAGGGAACTGGAATGAGGCGTATGCCTGGGATTGGGAGACGGCGCGGGAATCAGTCTCCTGCCGCTCCTTTGCCCATGTGCTCAAAGCCGGGTGTTCGTTCGGTGGGTGATTTCAGGGACGGTCCCTTAGGTCGTGGCATATCAACTGGCGGCTGGGCGTTGGCCGCCACATCCTGCATCTCTGCAAGCAATTTTGGGATATGGGGATAGATTTCTTCTGACCAATTCAACCTGCGCAGGTATTGGAGGATCGGGCGGGCCTCCTTGCCACGGCCGGTCTGGATCAGCAGGTCGGCTAGCCGCAGACGGATGAATGGGTCCTCCGGTAGGGCGGCGACTGCATTTCTTAATAATTCGATCGCCTTGTCCCTGTTCTGCATCTCGAGGCCGCGTTCCGCCAGGGTAAGATATTCCAAGGCGTAGCCGCGATCAAGAGCTACGGCCCGGTCGAGAGCAGCGAAGCCTTGGTCGGCGAGTCGCTGCCCAAAGAGGTCGAGAGCTCTGGCATAGTGGGCGGCGGCATCATCAGGGGTGGCCTGCACCGCCTGCTCTGTAAGGTCCCGTCCTCTTTCGTTGGAAAACATAGCGTTGGCATAGAGGGCGCCGGCGCGCAAAGTCCAACTGGCCGGGGTGCCCCCGTCAAGCAATTGGGGCTGGCGTAGAAGGGTAGCCAGGTCGCGGATCATAAATCGGCTTTCCAGGGAAAAGTCGACCTCTTGATTGGAATATGAGAGGGTGGTTGCCAAGACTTTGTAACGGGAATCCCTGAGACTACTGGCCAGAGTGTAGAGCAGGTCGTAGCTGGGGGTTTTGATTTCGTCCTTGTAGCTGTCCCTGAAGTACCCCAGGTCGACATGCAAAACTATGGGTCGATCAAGGTCCGGCAACAAGTCCGGATGGGGGATTTGGAACGGCATGCCGCGCACCGTGCCGATGATTGAGCCGTTGTTGAGGCTGAGGCCCAAAGCTTCCGATTCAGTCAGAAAACCGGCCTGGAAGAGCAGCGCGCGGGAGCGATCGAGGTTGATCTCCTCCGGAGGACTGCTGTTGGGAAGAACCACAATAATTTCTGAAAAAAGGGCATAGTCGATGGCGACGCTGACGGCTTCGGGAGGTAGTATGGCCGGATCGGAGCAGAGCAGTCGGGCACGGTGCACGATCTCAGCAGCAGAACCTGTTTTTAGCAATCGGGCAATGAGCTGTCGGCGTTCGCCAGAAACCTGAGAAAGGAGCGGGTGGTTGGCAAAGAGGAGCAGAGTCGGCCGAGTGGATGCATGCTCCCGCCAAGTGGCAAGGGCCTGCGAAGGGAGTTCGTAGACTGCCGGTTCGATCGGGTCGCGAAACACGATTTTCGGTGCCGAAGAGGAGGACTGCCCGGCTGCAGAGGGTTGTCCGATGGCTGCAGGCATGGCGCCGGTTGTGGACGGAACTTCCGAGGCGTCCTGCCGCTGGCAACCCAATAAGGCTATCATGCAGGGCAACAGGATCAAGCTAGTGATAATGAATCGATTGGCCATGAATTTCAACTCCACTGTTTCAAAGGGAACTGGTTTTGGTCTTTCCGCCCGTTCAGTGTACGTGGGGAAAAGGATTGAGAACACTCAACAGGGCGGTCAACCAATCTGCATCGATTGCCAAGTGGCCGGGGTTCCAAAGTCGTTGTTTGTTGGGCATTGGTAAGTTACCCATGTCGAATCCGATTTTGTCACAAAAAGTGGAACGGATGAAAAAAATTTCCATCGTCATTCCCGTTTACAATGAGCGAGGCACTTTGGCCGAGATCCTTCGCCGGGTCATCTCCGTCCCTTTGCCGGGGGTGGAGCGGGAGGTGGTAATCGTCGATGACTGCTCCACTGACGGCACTCGGGAATTGCTCTCCGATCTTTCGACCCTGGTAGGGGAGGTACATGAGGGGACGAAAATCCAGATCGTCCTGCAGGAGCGAAACAAAGGAAAGGGGGCGGCGTTGCGGAGAGGTTTTGCCGAGACGACCGGCAACATCGTCCTGGTTCAGGATGCCGATCTGGAATATGACCCCGCAGATTACCCCCGCCTGTTGGCCCCTCTGCTCGATGGCCGGGCCGATGTGGTTTACGGCTCCCGTTTCGTTGGGGGGGCTCCCCACCGGGTCCTCTACTTCTGGCACTATCTGGGCAACAAGGTTCTCACTCTCTGCAGCAACGCGCTATCAAATCTCAATCTTACCGATATGGAGTGCTGCTACAAGGTCTTTCGGCAGGACGTATTGCAGAAGATCGTTATCGAGGAGAACCGATTCGGCGTCGAGCCGGAACTGACCGCCAAGGTAGCGAAATTGGGCTGCCGCATTTACGAAGTGGGGGTAAGTTACGCTGGGCGCACCTATGCTGAGGGGAAAAAGATCGGATGGCGCGACGGAGTGTGGGCGCTCTGGTGCATTTTCAAATATAATCTTCGTCGCTCCCCACCAAGGAAATTCGCGTCATGAGCGGGCAGAGGGTCTTGGTAACTGGCGGGGCCGGTTTTCTCGGCTCTCACCTCTGTGAACGACTGGTTGGGCTGGGCCACCGGGTCATCTGCCTGGACAACTTCCACACTGGCCGTTGGGAGAATATCGCCCACCTGTTGCGGGCTCCGGGGTTCGAGGTGCTCGAACGAGATGTTTGCTGCCCCATCGACGTGGTGGTCGATGAGATTTACAATCTCGCCTGCCCGGCTTCGCCGATTCATTACCAGTTTGACCCGGTCAAAACGACCCGCACCTGTGTGGAGGGTGCCATTCAGGTGCTTGACCTGGCAAAGCGAACTGGCGCCCGGGTACTGCAGGCTTCGACCAGCGAAGTCTATGGCGACCCTCTGGTTCATCCCCAACCGGAGAGTTATCGCGGCAATGTCAACCCCATCGGGCCACGATCCTGTTACGATGAAGGCAAACGCTGTGCGGAAACACTATTCTTCGACTATTTCAGGCAGTATGACGTCGAGATCAAGGTCGCCAGGATTTTTAACACCTACGGTCCGCGCATGCTCATCGACGACGGCCGAGTGATATCCAACTTCATCGTCCAGGCCATGCGTGGTTCCCGTCTGACCATATACGGCGATGGTTCACAGACCCGTTCGTTCTGCTATGTCGATGATATGGTTGACGGGTTGCTGCGTCTAATGGCCGCACCACCCATGGTGACCGGCCCGATTAATCTCGGCAACCCAATAGAAATTTCCATGCGCGATTTGGCTAAAAAGATCCTCGAACTTACTGGGTCAAGTTCATCCTTGGAATTCCTGCCACTGCCTGAAGACGACCCGATGCAGCGTCAGCCAGACATTACTCTTGCCCAAAGGGCATTGGGTTGGCAACCGCAAACCGACCTCACCCTTGGATTGAAGCCGGTGGTCGAGTATTTTTCCGCATTGTTGCTCCGGGAGGAGCTTTTTACTGGGCTCTCTTAGTATGCAGCCCCCCCTTGACTAAATTCAGTACGAACTGCTCTGTCGAAACGAGGCGAGAGAACACTGCATGAGACTCAGAGTCAGAAACGTGGTTGCGGTCGTGTGCGGACTGGTGGGTTTTTTTCTGGGGGTGTTCCTGCTGTCGGGAAAACTGCAGTTGAAATATCTTGCCCACAACGAAGGGGTGTTTCTGCTGCAGGGCCTCAACGGTGCATGGCTGGAGCTGCGGGACGATGTCCTGCTAGGGGATGAAGGGCGGGTGCTCGGCGGGGTTGGTTTTCATCACGGCCCGCTCAGTGGCATCCAGGACCAGGTGGCGTCGGAAGAGGGTGCTTTTCTCGAATTCCAATGGAACGAGGAGCAAGGCTACGGTTATGTACTCAACCACCTCGGGGGCGGAAGAGTGCTACTCACCAACCTGGCCCGTTATATCGACAGTAACGGCGAAATCACCCGCGGGCTGTTCGTCGGTGGCGGGCTGCCCGAGTCCCTGCGCCTGGACAGCCCTGTGCGGGGCAACGACACGGGCATGGCCTATTTCGACGGCCACCGCTGGTCGCACATCTGGTGCAATACCAATGAGGGAATCGGATCCGTTGTCCTGGGGGGGAGTCGCTTTGCCCCGTCAGATTGGGAGTTTTTGGGCAGTCGCATCGACAAATCGACGGATCAGGAACTGGTCCTGGTCAGCCATCATGGGGTGAATATCGACGGTCTGCTCCTGCGGTTGGAGCGACGGGCCACCTTCATTGCCGGCCAGCCCTATTTCGACCTGAGCATCTCTCTGGTCAATGCGGGAGCGCAGGCGGGCAGGTATTTCTACCTCTATAGCGACGAACCCTGGGTCGGAGATTATGGCGGCTCGGCAGGCGATATCGGCTGGGTCGGGGGCCGTTATGTCCAATATGAAGAAATGATCGACCCGCAGATTCATTCCGTGGCCGGCATGGTGGATTACGGCAATTCTGCAATCGGGGAGCCGCCACGAGGCCGGGCGGCCAATTTCATTGAATGGCGCGGCGGAAACCGTCCGGATATGGTGTTTTTCGCGAATCAATACGAAGGTTTCGGCCATCCCTCTTCGATGTTGGTCCCACTCGCTGGGGATGCCCGGTCCCTCGGGCTGTATTGGGGGCCGAAGCTGATCCAGCCCGGCGAGCGGCAGAGTATGTCTTTGACCATCGGCATGGCGCAAACCGATGCCCTCACGGGATTTCCGCACAAACCCGTCATCAGCAAGCCGGCCTTGCCTGGAAAAAAGAAGACTGCCCGGGCTTCTTAGGCCTCCGCACATCCCGTAGCTGCACCCCCTGCACAGCGAGGGTGGATAGGTTCTTGCCTGTTCAACTTCAGTGGAAAATGGCATAGCTCCCAGAACGGTTACAATTGCGCCCTGCAGCATTCGATGTTAGAATTTGTCGAACGGCGTTTGATTTCCTTTCGGGGAGGGTTCATGGAGAGGATGATTCACGGCCACCGGGTGGCTTACGACGACCAGGGCTCGGGCCCCGCGGTGCTTCTGCTGCACGGGTTCCCCCTGTGCCGGGCCATGTGGCAACCGCAGGTCAAGGCTTTGAGCGGGGCGGGCTACCGGGTGCTCGCTCCGGATTTGCGGGGCTTCGGCCGTAGCCCCCTGCCGCCGGGACCGGTGACCATGGATGCCTACGCCGACGATGTCATCGCCCTGATGGACGATTTGGGGCTGGGGCGGGCGGCGGTGGTGGGGATGTCCATGGGGGGGTACGTGCTGTTCAACCTGCTCGAGCGCTATCCCAAGCGCCTGGCCGGGGCAGTATTCCTGGTGACTCGCGCGGCCGGCGACGATGCGGCGGGCAAGGAGCGGCGCACCGCTCTGGCAAAGCAGGTCGAGGAGGGACGGCCGCAGGCGGTGGTGGAGGCCTTCCGCGAGATTCTCTTCGCTCCCGCGACGCTGACCGAAAGCCCGGAACTGGTAGCCCGGGTGCGGGGCTGGCTGGAGGCAACCCCTGCCGCTGGAATGATCGGCGGGCTGTTGGCCATGCGCGAGCGGCGTGACGCCATCCCCTTGCTCCCCAACATTCGCGTCCCGTCGCTGGTCATCGGCGCCGAGGAGGACCGGGCGGTGCCGGCGGAGCATTCGCGGGTGATTGCCGAGGGGATCCCGGGGGCGCGGCTGGAGTTGCTCTCCGGCGCCGGCCACATGGCCAGTCTGGAGGCACCCAACGCTGTCAATGCCCTGCTGCTGGAATTTCTGGAAAACCTCTGCGGCTGACCTGGTCCCACATCGTGCACAATCCTGAGCCTCCGTCCTGTGCGGGGGCTTTTTTTCGGGCTTTTTTTATTGGTGCGGCGATTAATCATTGAAATGTAGGGGCGGGGTTTCCCCGCCCTGGGCGCGGCAACCGCGCCCCTACCATAAAATGGATTTCGATATTTATCCACCGGTGTCCGCTCCGTCTCTGCGTTGAAATCAAGCCTTGTACCTGTCCAGATACCCCTTGACGGAAAATTTGCGGGCGGTGTTGTCGCTGCTCATGTAACGGATTTTGCCGAAGATGGGGCGCTCGGGGCCCCAGGGGCGGTCGTAGCGGCCGAGCACCCAGCCGATGCCGCTGTAGGAGTTGGGATCGCGGCCGTCGAGGGCGTAGCGGTCATTGAGCGCCACCATGATGGCGTGGGCCTCGCGAGGGGTGTGACTCCATTCGAGGATTTTCTTCCCCCAGAGCATGCGCAGGTAGGTATGCATCCCCCCTTCCTGTACCAGTTGGCGCTGGGCGGCGTTCCAGAGGGGGTCGTGGGTGGAGGCCTGGTCGAATTCCTCCAGGCTGTAGAGGGTCGGGCGGGGGTCGTCGGCGTGCTCCTCGAGGGTAGCGCGGGCCCAGGGGGGGAGGGCCTCGTAGCGGTCGTAACCGGCATCGCAGGCGTGGCCGTTGTAGCCCAGTTCCCGCCAGGTGATGAACTGGTCGAGGAAGGCTTCGGCGTTCGGGCTCATGCGCCACCAGCCTTCCTTCTGGCCGCGCCCGGTGTGGGCCTGGTCGCCAAGCTGCCAACCCTCCGCGGCTGTCAGGGCGGTAAAGATTTCGTGGCTGCTGATGTGGCCGAAATGCAGGTAGGGGGAGAGGCCGCTGGTGAGCTCCTGCTCGGGCTGGTTGCGTTCTTCGGCGTAACGACGGAGGCGCTCGTGCAGAAAGCGGGTCAGCCGTTGGCGGGCCGCCTGGCTGCCGCCGGTGAGGTTGGCAGGGGCGACCCGGTGATCGATGGGAAAGCGTGACAACTCGTTGGCCTGGTCGAGATC
>CAZYXS010000090.1:0-12456 GCA_964650955.1 uncultured Desulfuromonadales bacterium
TACTGCTTCGGCGGTTCGCTGGCGAATTTGGGAGGTGCGTTGGGAATCACCATGTCCACCCCTTCGAACACCGGCCCGTTTTCCTTGCCGTCGTGGGGAGTGACCCTCAGCCGGACCTTGTCCCCCCGCCGGAACTTGTCCCCCGGCAGCGCAGACCCCTGCTCCCAGTGCAGGTCCTCACCGTTGACACTCCAGTTGTAGCGGTAGGTCAGGGAATCGCCATCGGGATCGGCTCCCTGCACATCCACTCCCAGGTCGGCCCCACGGTATACCCGAAGTTCCTTGAGCTTGACCTGCTCGATATAAGGCAGGCTGTTGACGATGGCGACTTGGGCTTGGACCTCCCCCTGTTCCGAGCGGGCCACCACGGTCACCAGATCCCCCCGAACCGCCGAACCCGCCGGCAACCGGCTTCCTGTCTGCCCGGCGATGGCCACGCCGTTGCGCTCCCAGCGAAACTCCACCTTGCCGCTGACCCCGCTGACCAGGGCCTCCAGGTCTTCCAATACAGTCGGCCGGGTGGGAACCAGGGTCAGGGTGATATTGCCTGCGGTCACGGTGGTGCCGCTACTGGCGGTTGCGACAGTGTTCCCTAAGCCTGGAGCAGGTACTCCGCCAGCAACGGGAGGCGAGGCAACCTTGGGCTCGGACGAGCAGCCCAGCAAAAGAATCAAAATGCATCCTGTCCATGCGCCGGTGCGCAAGTTCATTCGTCAGTTCTCCTTACCACATCCGCCAGTTGATGATCTGGGGACGCCGTTTCCATTTCGGGTCTTCTTTCCGTACACCAGAACCGCTGGTGACCAGGATGCCGACTTCCCCGGTTTCGGGAATAATCACCGTCAGACCGGAGGGAATCCCTGAACCCAGGGTGACCACCCGGTCGGACGTCAACAGCACCTTGCCCTCTTTGTTGAGGGCCCGCTCGTTGGCGACGGTGGAACCATCATTGCTGGTCTGGAAATTCAGGGCTGCCTCGCCGGTCAGGTAGTTCAGGGCATACAGCCGGGATATTCCCAGGTTTCCTGGCGAGCAGGGATCCACCGCAACGGTGGTGTTCGGCGCATAGCTGGTGTAATAGGCAACCTTATTGAGAACCAGCGGCGATGCCAGGATCTTTTCGCCGGCATTGGTGGAGAGCCGAACCATCCAACCGTAGTTGGAATCGGAGTTGAGGCTGGCCAGTATCTCCTGCTGCCTGGTTTCACTGGTGCCCGCGCCCTGAAGTTCATTAGCGGTCACGTCCATCAGCTGATTTTCGCCAATATTGCTCCCGCTGGTCTGTCCCTTGTCCTTGATCATGTACATACGGTCGACCACCGCGGTATTCAGGGGGTGTTCGCGGTCACCGCTGCCAATGGCCACCATGGTGAATTTCGACTCCACCGCCACCGATGGTTTGTAGAAAAACTTTATCCCCGCGGGAGCTTTGAAGATCATCTCCCCGGTCCAACTGCCAGTGCTGGTGTCTTTTATGTTGAACCTCCAGAGCTGCCCACCGGTGTCGCCGGCATAGATCCGGTCAACGAAGCCGTCGCCGTCGGTATCGACAGACGTCATATCACTGGGGAAGGGGAACTGCATCGATCCGTTGTTGCTGGCCGTATAACTCCAGAGCACCGTCGGGCTGGTGGCCAGGGCAGGCACCCCGTCGGATGACAGAGTTGCCACTTCAACGACGTAGATCCCTCTGCCGACGGGGTTGGGCCGATTGCCTGGGGCCACGGCCCCGGAACTGGTCTGATTGCCGTTGCCCTGCAACTGGGCAGTGGCCGCCGGGAAGTTGCCGTTGGCCCCGAAACGGCCGTCCTCGTTGATATCATACCCTGCGCCGAAAAGGGCCACGATCTTGGTGGTGCTGCCGATCTTCACCTTGGCGAACTGAGGGTCGCTCCAGGTCTGCCCCAAGTGGCCGAATCCGGCAGTGGCGGAATCGATGCGCCAGAGCAGTTTGGGCGCCAGGGGGCTGGTGACATCCAAGGCATAATAGGCATTGCCGCCGCGACGCAACCCGAGGACGACCACCATTTTATCCGTGGAGGGGTCGATGGTACCATCCTGGTTGGCATCGTAGCGCATGACCACCGGGGACGCGTCCACGTAATAGTTGATCAAGGTCGGCCGGGCGGCCATCTCCTTGAGGTTGGGCACCACCTTGTCGGGAATAAAGGCCCAGGCCTCCTTGCCGTCGCAATCGGTAAAGGCATGGAGCATCCCACCGTTGGTACCGACAAAAATCATGGTCTTGTTTTCACTGCAATTGCCCTCGCTCGCCATATCATAGGGTCGATAGTTGACGACCGCCGGCTTGGAGTGCCGGATATCGCCGAGCAGCCACTGGCGGGCCTCGGTCACGTTGCCGTTGTCGTTGTCGTCATAGGCATCGCGCCCCGCAAGATAATCGACCAGGTTGTCCCGCTCGGTCACTCCCGGCACACCCAGCAACCCCGGAGTGACATTGGTTTTGTTGAAGGCGTTGGCCGCGGCGGTCAGATCGCTGCCGGCGGTGAGATTGGAATAGAGTTTACGGGGCGAATTGGCCAGATCGCGGCTTTTCAGGACCTGGCCTACCCCGCCGCGGTCCACCTGGCCCGAATCGGCGCAGGTGCCGCTGGTACAGTCACTCCAGTAGGAAATGGCCCCGGAGTTGAAGCTGCCGTCAGCGTTGGTGGCAACGGCTCCGGTCTTGTCAATAATCTGGTTGTTTTTATCGATGCCGAATTTCTTCAGGTTGCCGAGCCAGGGTTTCTGCGACTGGGGCTTGAAGAACCCCAGGTAGATCCTGGACCCACTGTAGCTGCGGTTTTCGGGGCTGGCCGGAATGGTGGGAGAAACGAAGGCTGAATCCGTTTCAAGCACGATGTTGGTGAAAATCTTCGACAGGGCCGCCGCCAGTTCGTGGGCATTGTAGACGTTGAAGTAGCCCCCACGCCCGTGACTGTTGTCACCGGTTCTGCCTACCAGGTCGTCATGGGCCTGGAAGGCCAGAATCGTGCTGGTCTTGATCCGCTGGGTTCCTGCAAGGCTGCTGCTGTTGTCGGTTTCGTAGAGGAATTTTGCCACGTCGTCCAGGTAGTGGGTGCCTAAACCGTAAACCCCAGGTTCGCGTCCGTCCCCGTCCCGGTCGCCGACGATGGTGCCTAGTTTGGAATCGTCATCCTTGTTGGAGAGTCCGTTGGTGATGAAAATGACATAGTTGTTGTCGCACCACTTGCTGATCGGGCTGGCCATGGCCGCATGCCCCGATACCGGCAGGGTCTGGCCCCGGAAGTAATAGCCGGCGTCGAGCAACGCCTCCGCCTGGGGCCTGGCGGTCTGGCTGGTGAGCAGGGCTGTGGCAGCGGCATTGCCGCTGCCGGGGAGCTTGTTCAGGTAGGTCTGGCGGGTGGCGGCGTTGCTCAGGTCGGCGATGGGAGAAATGATTTTCCCCCCTTTCTGCCCTTCCTGACTGTAGACGGCCGCGCCGAAATTGATGGTGCCGTGGAAACTGTTGACCACATTGGCCAGGGCTTCATACACGATCTCGATCTGGCTCTTCGAAGGCGACGCCAGGACATACTCGTTGCCGCTGACCCAATTCTCGCCCTTGCCGGTCGTGCCAGCATCGACCCAGAATTGAGCCCAGTTGGCCCCGGTGGTCGGCCGGTTGTCGGCGGCGGCAACGTGGGTCTTGATCAGTTTGTAATCCTTCGGGTTGGTCCCGGTTCCCTTGACCACCTGCCCCTCGGGCGGGGTGGCCAGGTAGTTGAGATAGTTGCCGACGGCATAGGTGTCGGCTTTGTTGGCATTGGTGACGCAGCTGCCTTTGGGGTTGGTCGTTTTCAAGTTAGGTGCCGCAGCATTGCCTGAGCCGGCATAGGTGCCTGTGACCTTGAGAATATCCCGTGGGATAGCGCAGGTGATCGCGGTGAGGTTGCCGTCAGCACTGGTGTTGATCAGGCCGTTGGGTTTGAAGTCCCCCTGCTGGCTGGCCGTATACACCCCCCAGGTATCGAACCCCTGATTGGGGTAGACCTTGGTCGGATCGTATTTCTGCCCGGAGGCCAGGTCGGCGGCTTTGTTGCTGTTATCGACCAGGAACAGGACGTTGGGGCGCAACTGCACCGATTCGGCACTGTAGATGGCCGAATCCCCGAGGAATTGGTCGGGAGCCGCCTGTAGATGCCCGGGCATCGTGAACAGGGCCAGTAACAACAGCAGACTGCGAATAATATGATACATAGGTGACCTCCTTGCCAGATCCTGCCGTTCCTATTTGATGTCGTAGACGTTGTTGCCGCTGCCACCATCTCCAGCCTGCCACTTGCTTTGCACTTCAACCCGCGCTTCGGAGCCGTTGGGCCCGCCGACCACGGCGCTGACCAGGTAGTACTGGACCGGAAAAGTTTCACTCTGCCCCGCGCCAACCTCGGTCCCCTTGAAAATGCATTCGATGGCCCCCTGCTTCAGGCTGATTCCGGGAGATCCCGCAGCGACGATGGTACTGACGGCATTGCTGCCAAGTTCCTTGATCAACCGGGTATTGGCCTCCCTCACCGCCGGGTCGTTGGGGTCGCCACCTCCAGGTGGTGCCTTGTAGGGGAAATTGGCTTCCCCGAGCGCGAACATGACGGCCCGGTCGGCGGCGAAAAAGGTTTCCTGGGAGGAGCGGTAGTTGCCGGAAATCTGCACCTCGGTGGTGGAGGTATCCAGGGCGAACACCCCGATCACCGTCATGATCGCGAGCATGGCAAGGGCCAGCAGCAGTGCAACACCCCGCTCGTTGGCCAGCGGCCGAACAACCGGGTGGACGGACTTTGTTGGACTAGGTTCAGCGGAGGAACACATGGCCGACTCCTGTTAAAAGGTGCGGTTGCGCAACTGGATCACACTGGACACCGAACGGGTCTTGACGCCGTCTCTGGTGTTGGCCTGCCCGGTGATGGTCACCCGGATGGCTCGCACATTGTCCCGGTCGGTTGCCGCCAGGGGAGATTTTTCATCTTCCGGCCCCAAAAGGTAACTGAGCTGGAATCCGTTGATTCCCTGCCCGAGCACCTGGGCCGCACCGCCACCCACCGAGCGCCGGATTTCCCCCCCTTCGAGCCAGTAGTTGATCTGCAGGGGGTTGGTCGCGCCTGCCGCGGTCGACACGATCAGATCACCCCGTTTGAACGTTATGTTGCCGGTGGTAAAACCCCTCAGTTTGACCTGGGTCCCCACCGGATTTTCCGTCAGGGTCAGGACCGCATCTTTTATCCGCTCCTCCTGTGTATCCCGGGTAATGATCCGGACCAGTTCGTCCTTGGCAAACAGCCCGGCCATTTCTTCGGAGTCGACATCCACGGTCTGCACCGTGGCCACCGATCCGGGACTGGTGAAGTCCTGATTAACCCGCAGCACCTTCTCCGAAGTGGTCCCGGTTCTGATGGTGAAGGGGGATCCGGCCCCCGGATTGGAGGGTCCTGATTCAACTGCCCATTGGGTAGCGGGCATGGCAAATCCGCCCATGCGGATGTCCCTGGCCAACTGGTCCATGGCGTAGCGGACGTTCTGCTGCACGTCGGCAATGCGGTCCTGGGTGTCGGCGCTGCGCTCGGTGCCGAGGTAAAGGTTGAAAATCGCCGTCATGACCACCCCCAGAAGGGCCATGGCCACCAGGATTTCCACCAGGCTGAAACCGGCCTGGCCCATTTCGTGTCGTTGGTTATGATTCATCATTCGACCCTCTTGAAGCCGACCACCGTGGAGGTTTTTCCGTTACCGCTGGCCACCACGGTGATGCGAGACAGGTCCGTATTGCCGTTGTAATTGGTCGTGACGCTATAGGTTGCGGTGTACTGCCCACTGCCGTTGATGAACTTCTGGGTCAAGGTCGAGCCTGGGCTGCGGTCGAAATCCCAGGCGACATTCGAGGAATTCGTTTTCAGCGCGGCCTGATCTGCCGGCCAGGCCATGATTTCCTCGAGAATCCCCCCCGCCAGAGCACTGCCGGCCGTCATGGTATTGGCCGAGGAGTTGGTGCGAATGGCGGTGATCTGCATGCCGGCGATGCTGAGCAGGCCGATGGCGAAAATGGAAATGGCGATGAGCAGTTCGAGCAGGGTAAAGCCGTGCTGGTCGTGGCGAATCTTCTCCATAGGGTCCTCGTGGTCTGAGCGCCAAAGGGGTTTACAGCCTGCCTTGCAAATTGTGAACCACTAAGAAGGGTCCAGCAATCTTGGCGGTTTACCCCCCATCCCGGGAAAACGAGATGCAGATTTTGCGCACCCCAACTCGGGTTTTCGGCGTAAAAAAAAGCGAGCCGCATGCCGCGTCTCGCTTTTTTTCAAAGTCTGGGAAAGCGTTACAACATTTCGCGCCAGGCCACGCGGTTGACCGGATTGTTTCCCCCCAGGGGAGGAAGTTTGTTTTTGACGTTGTCGATGGCTTTGCTGCTGTATTTGGCGTTGCCATTTCCGTTGAATTTGCTGTTGATGTTGTCGCCAACCATGACCACCGCGCCGAACAGGTCGGCGGTGCCGGTGAAGGCGTCGAGCCCACCACCGTCGAGAACAATGACGATCCCTTCGTAATGGAAATTACCGTTGATTTTGAGATCGCCGGTTTTTTCGATGATCAGAATACCGGCCCCGTCGGTATTCCCATTGAACTGAGTGGCATTGTCGATATAGGTGACCGTGGGATTGGTGCGGGTTCCCAGGTTATTGGAGGCCGGGTTTTTGTTGGCGATGGGGATCAGGGCCTGAGTGATAGTTTTCCAGTCGTCGGCGCTCAGACCTCCCCCTGCCCTGAACCTGGGATCCCCCGCCAAGCCCTGTCCGGGATCGGTGAAAGTCGTATCGGAGACGTAAAGTCCCGGTTGAGAGGCATTGCCGCTGTCCGTACCGGCGCAGGCCCCGTTGCAGTTGAAATTGGCCGGCACATCCCAATCCCGCCCGTCGATGGGGGTTTTGTTTTTCGGCAGATCGAGGACCGGTTTCTTGCCGTAAATGCCGAAGGCGCCGTCGGGTTTGGGGATGACCACTTTATTGCGGGAATAAATGGCACGGATGGTTTTGGTCACTCCGGACATCGTGCCCTCGGAACGCAATCTGAAACGTTCGACGGAGGTGGTGGACTGGTCCTCCTCCACCGTCACCGTATAGGTGCCCCCACCCAAGGCCCGTTGGTTGAAGTTGGTGTTTTTCAGCACCGTAAGGCCATGCTTGGTGAAGACCCCGACGGCGTGCTGAATACCGGCTTCGGCCAGGTAAAAGGATTGGTTGGCGATACGCTGGTTGCGGGTGATGCGATGTTCGGTATCACTCGTATTGAGGGCCGAGATGCCGAGCACTGTCAGCAGCGCCATGACCATCAAGGCCGTGACCAGAACCACCCCCCGCTCGTTGTTCATCTGCTTCAGCATCGAACACCTCCCCGGCGCCTGTTCCGCCGCTGGTTCACGTCAGAAATTCCCTTTGATGGAATTGAGCGCATAGCTCCGGTTGCCGTTGGCGTCGGCCCAGGTCACGGTGATGGCAATGGTTTTGTGGGTGTCCTGGTCCACCACATTCCAACGGATGGTATGGGTGCCGGACACCTGGAAGCCTGGCCCCGCAGGGACGGCGGCATAGGTGGCTGCCATAAAGGTTTCCATCTGCCGTTCGGCCAGGAACACCCCCTCCGAAGCCAACCGCGCGGCGGTGTTGTGGCGGATGGAGGAGGTCTGCATGGTCGCGACCGCCAGCACCCCGACGGTGAAAATACTCAGGGCGATCAGCACTTCGGTCAGGGTGAACCCCTGCTGGTTCAAGCGCTTCATGGTCAACTCCCCATATTCCAGAGCATGACGGTGGTGGTCAGCATCTGCCGCCGGAAGCCGTCGTTGAAAGGTCCCCAGTTGACACCGGAGGGGGAGGTATAGACGGTGGCGTTGCGGAAATTCGGGTCGGCGTTCCGGGTCCGCGCCAGCAGTGTGATCTGTACCACCCGGATATCCGCCGGCGTGGCCGGGGTCAGGGTCCAGTTGCCGTTGGCCAACCGGTAGCGGAATTCGACGGCCTGCAGATCGGCCATAACATCCCGATGGTCATGGGTGGCGTGGTTGCCCACCGCGTTGCTGTTCCCTTGAGTAAACCGCAGGGTGTTGTTGCCAAAACAGAAGGCGGCATGCTCCTCGGCGCCGGTCAGGACGTTGTTCTCATCGGTATTGGTGGTGTAGTAGATGAAGGTGCCGTTGGCCGTTACGATTCCAGCCCCGGCGGTTTTATTCGGATCGTAACCGGCCTTTTTCAACTCCCGACTGAGCAGGGCCAGACTCCCCCGCAGCCCCTGCTGCATGGCGACCACCTCTGCCTGAGTCGCGGCAATCCGGGACTGGTTGACCTGCAGGCTCAGAATTGCCCAGGCCACGACCCCGGAGATGGCCAGGGCCACCAGCAGTTCGACTACCGAAAACCCCCTGCAGTATTTCAGAATCGCCAGTTTTTTCGTCATTGCCGCACCACGCTGCCCGCGAGGCCGAGATTGATGACAAAGGTCCTTCCGGCCCGGTTTTTCCCTTGAACCGTACCGGCACAGTTGTTGTTGATCGGCAAGCCCCGCGAATTGAATCCGGTAAAGGAGTTGACACCCCCGAACTTGACGTCATGCAAGCTGATGCCGAAAGGCACGGTGTGAGTCTGGAGGATCAGTTCCCCGCCGTCGCGGGTGAAGTTATTGTTTTCATCGACAAATACCTGCCAGCCATCACTTTGAAATCGCACCGCCACGTTGCGGTTACGGCTGACTGCTTCGGATTTGGCCCGCTGCAGAGCATCCATCACCTCGGTGGAGGTGCCGCGCAACCGGAAATTATCGATCCAAACCTGAAAGGAGGGGATCGACATCGACGCGGCAATGCTGATGATAGCGATGGCGATCAACAGTTCCAACAGGGAGAACCCCTTTTGTGCCTGGGCGCATACCATGCCGAAACGACCCCTCTCCCGCGTTTCCGTGCGTCTGCAATCTGTCTCGCTTCCATGAACCATTGCAATAACCAGGCCGCCCTAAATAGCTGGCCAAGAGGCCAAAATCCGTTTTCCACGGGGGGAAGACGCAAGATTTGCGCAACGCCGCGCAACGTTTGCACCCTCACCCCAATCCATACTCCTTGAGCTTGTACTGCAGGGCCCGCAGGCTGATCTCCAGCAGCCGCGCCGCCTGGGTCCGGTTACCACCGGTGGCGGCCAGGGCCTTGCGCAGGTATTCCCGCTCCATCCGCTCGATGGCCTGTTTCAGGGAAAAGGCATCCTGGGGTTCCCGTGGATTGCGCCGCACCTCCCAGGGAAGGGAGGCCAGATCGATGCGGGTCCCGCGGCAGAAGATCATAACCTTTTCCATGAAATTCTCCAACTCCCGCACGTTGCCCGGCCAGGCGTACTCCTGCAGGGCGGCCAAGGCGTCGGGGGTGAGCTTCGACACCTGCCGGCCGTCCCGAAAAGCGATGCGGGCGACGAAGTGCTCGGCCAGCAGGGGGATGTCCTCCCGGCGCTCGCGCAGGGGGGGCAGGTGTAGATCGATCACCGCCAGGCGGTAGTACAGATCATCGCGGAAACGCCCCGCCGCCATCTCGGCCTTGAGGTCGCGGGCGGTGGCGGCCAGCACCCGCACGTTGACCTGGCGGGGGCGGGATTCGCCGAGGCGCCGCACCTCCCCTTCCTGCAGCACCCGCAGCAGCTTGGGCTGCAGTTCCAGGGGGAGTTCGCCGATCTCGTCGAGGAACAGGGTGCCCCCGTCGGCGGCGACGAACAGCCCCTTGTGTTCCCGGTCGGCCCCGGTGAAGGCGCCGCGGGCATGGCCGAACAGTTCGCTTTCGATCAGGCCGGCGGCCATGGCCCCGCAGTTCAGGGGGATGAAGGGCCCCTGGCGCCGGGGACTGTGCTGGTGCAGGGCGCGGGCGATCAGCTCCTTGCCGGTACCGGTCTCTCCCAGGATCAGCACGGAGGAGCCGCTGTCGGCCACCGCCCGGACCTGGTCGAGCAGCCGGGCCATGCCGGCGCTGCCACCGATAATCCTGCTGTTGCCCCCGCCCTTCTGGGCCAGTTCCTGACGCAGCCGGACGTTTTCCCGCCGCAGACCGATGCGCTCCTCGGCCTTGCGCAGGGTCAGCACCACTTCATCTGGCTTGAAGGGCTTGGCGATATAGTCGTAGGCCCCATGTTTCATGCACTCGATAGCCGTATCGACACTGCCGTAGGCGCTCATCATGATCACCGTGGCAGGCAGTCCCCGCTCGCGGAAATGACGCAGGAAGCCGAGGCCGTCCAGTCCCGGCATGCGGATGTCGCACAGCACCACGTCGTAGGGATCGGCCGCCAGGGCAGCCAGCCCCCCTTCCCCGCCGTCGGCCTCGCCGACCCGGTAGCCCTCCCGCTCCAGCACCAGCCGCAGCATGTGCCGTACCGAGGGCTCGTCGTCGATGACCAGCACTGCCTGTCGTTCCATCTCCATCCTAGTCCCTTGCCTGTTGCAGCCAGAGGGTGAAGCAGCTCCCCTGGCCGGGGGTCGATTCCACCGCGATGCGCCCCCCCATCTCCGTCACCACCCGCTGGCAGACCGCCAGGCCAAGCCCACGGCCGCGCCCGGGGGCCTTGGTGGTGTAGAAGGGGTCGAAAATATGCCCCAGCGTCTCCGGTTCCATTCCCGCGCCGGCATCCCGCACCGCCAGCCAGACCCCGTTCCCCTCGCTCCCCCCCGCCAGGGTCAGGGGTTGCTCGGGAGCGCTGGCATCGAGGGCGTTGAGCAGCAGGTTGACGAACACCTGCAGCAGCTTGGCCCGCACTCCGGACACCGGCGGCAAATCTGCAGGGAGTTGTGCGGTAGCCACAGCCCGCCCTCCCAGGCGCCCCTGGTGCTCCAGCAGGGTCAGGGCTTCGCGCAGGGTCAGCGCCGGGTCGAACCGCTCCACCATCCCCCGGGAGGGGGCGGCGTAGTCGAGCAGTTCCCGCACCAGGGCATCCATGCGGCCGACTTCCTTGAGGGCATGGGCGGCCATCTCCCGCTGGGCCCCGGGGGGCAGGTCGGCCTGCAGCAGTTCCAGGTAGCCGAGGACCGCCGCCAGGGGGTTGCCCAGTTCGTGGGCCATGCCGGCGGCCAAATGGCCGACGGTGGCGAGTTTTTCGGAACGCACCAGGGCTTCCTGGGTGCGGCGCAATTCCTCGTTGGCAGCGTGCAGTGAGCCGATGGTCGCCTCGGTCTGCTCCCGACTGGCCCGCAGGCTGGCGGTCATGGCGTTGAAGGAACCGGCGAGTTCGGCAATCTCCCTGGGCCCCTCCACCGGCACGGTGCGGCTCAAATCCCCCTGGGCCACCACTCCGGCCTGCTGGGCCAACCGCCGTACCGGCCGCACCACGGTGCTGCCGAGCAGGTATCCGCCGAACAGCACCAGCACCAGTCCGTAGAGCACCACGTAGGAAAGGGTCAGGCCGCGGGCGGCGAGAAGCCGCTGGCTCAAATCAGCCAGGCCGAGGCGGATCTGCAATATCCCCAGCGGCTGCTCCCGGCTGCCCAAGGGAAGGGAATAGCGCAGCACGCTGGCCGAGTGGTCGATCCAGGGGATGAGAACCGAACGGTACTGCACCCGCAGTACCCCCTCGGTGATCACGGCCGCCCGGGCGAGATCCTCCATCACCACCGGGGGCCCCTGCGCCCCGCCGCCGGATGCCAGCGGCTGCATCTTGGCATCCACCAGAGTCCAGGCCAGATTGGGCTCGTGCCGGGCCAAATGCTCCAGCAGCCGACGGGTGCGCAGCGCCAGTTCCTCCGCATCCCGTTCCTCCCCCGCCGCCAGCGCCGCCGCCACCCCGCCCAGAGTGCTCGTCATCCCTTTGACACGCTGGGCGAGCAGTTCCTCCTCCGCGAATTTGAGCAGCAGCAGGCTGACGAAAAACAGCGCCGCCCCCATCAGCAGCAGCAGATTGACGATGATTTCGGTGCGCAGGCCTGTGTTTGGCTTCACCAGGGAACTCCGCCGGAGAGGACGGTGGCGCGGTCCCGGACCGGAAACCGCGATTCAGGGGTGGCGCCTGGCCAGGCAACCTGCTAAGATCACGAGCCAATGGCCGCCAAAAACGGAAAGGATGCATCCATCATGCCGAGAATCCCCGTCGTCGACCAGGACGCTTGCATTTCCTGCGAAGTCTGCACCCATATCTGCCCCGAAGTGTTCCGCATGAAAGGGGATCACGACCACGGCCACGAGCATGGCCACGGCGAGCACAAGTCCACCGTCTACAACCCCTTCGGCGCCCCGGAGGCGAAGATCGAGGAGGCCATGGACAACTGCCCCGCCGCCTGCATCTACTGGCAGGAGGACTGACCCCCCTGCAGCCGGCTTATTCGGGCAATATCCGCAGACTCTACGCCTTCTCCTTCCTCAAGATGGCCCTGTTCCCCATGGCCATCATCACCCTGTTCTGGAAGGACCAGATCGGCCTGAGCCTGTCGCAGATC
>CAZYXS010000091.1:0-12362 GCA_964650955.1 uncultured Desulfuromonadales bacterium
ACCCGCGACCCTCAGCTTGGAAGGCTGATGCTCTAGCCAACTGAGCTACTCCCGCCAAACCAAAACCCAATGACCGAAACCTTGGTGGACCTGAACCCGAAACCCTTCCCAGTGCTGACGGTCGGCGACCTCCTGGTACGGCGTCAATCCGGTTCGTATCCGGCAAGTGTCTAACTGGTGGAGGGGGGAGGATTCGAACCTCCGAAGTCTACGACGGCAGATTTACAGTCTGCTCCCTTTGGCCACTCGGGAACCCCTCCAGGGGACGCGTCTGCTATGGGCTCTGCCCTGGGTGCTCATTGGAGCTGGCGACAGGAATTGAACCCGCAACCTGCTGATTACAAGTCAGCTGCTCTACCTATTGAGCTACGCCAGCACAAGATCGGTCTTATACATCAGCGACCGCGGGAATGCAAGAATTATTTTGTATTTTTTTCCCCGGCCGCGACCGCTGCAAACATATATTCGATTTGCCCGGGGATGTCAATCGCTTTCGGCAGTTTTTTTCGCGATCGCACCGACCGTATCCAAGTCGGAATGGATTGACTATTATGACCATGATAGTTATAATTAAATCACCACAAACACCAGACTTTGGGGCGTCCTTTTCCCTCCTGGGGGCGCCCCTTTTTTTTGCCTAATTCCGGCAACGCTGCCGCACCACCTCGAACAGGGCCACGCCGGCCGCCACCGAGGCGTTGAGGCTGGTCACCGCTCCGGCCATGGGCAGGGACACCAGTCCGTCGCAATGGCGGCGGACGTTGGGGCGCAGCCCCTCTCCTTCGCTCCCCACCACCAGGGCCACATCCCCGCGCAGATCGACCCCATAGATCGGCTCCGAGCCAGCCTCCCCGGCCAGGCCATAGGTCCAGACCCCCTGGCGCTTGAGTTCCTCGAGGGTGCGGGCCAGGTTGGTCACCTGCGCAAGCGGCAGGTGAGCCAGGGCCCCGGCGGAGGACTTGTCCACCACCGGAGTGATGGGGCAGGAGCGGTCCTTGGGGACGATGACCCCGTGGCAGCCAGCGCCTTCGGCGCTGCGCAGAATGGCACCCAGGTTGTGCGGGTCGGTGATGCCGTCAAGGAGCAGGAAAAAGGCTCTGCGGCCGCTGTTTCGCCAATGGGCCAGCAGGTCATCCAAGTCGCGGTAGGCGAAGGCCTCAACCCGCAGCACCGCCCCCTGGTGGTGGCTGTTGCCGGCGAGACGGTCAAGGTCGGGTTTGTCCCGCAGTCGCACCGGCACGCCGACCTCGGCGGCGGCGCGGGCGACCTCCTCCAGCCGGCCGCCGGCCCCCTTGAGCAGAAACAGTTCCAGGGGTTGGCGCTGACGTCCGAGCAGGCTTTCCCGCACGGCGTGGATGCCGTAAACCAGGTCGGCCATCAACGAGCCTGCATTGCGGCAGCCATCTCGTCGAGGATCGCCTCGGCGGCCGCTGCCGGATCGGGGGCGGCGGAGATGGGGCGACCAATGACCAGGTAGTCGGCACCGGCGGCGATGGCCTCGCCGGGGGTGGTAACCCGCTTCTGGTCGTCGAGGCTGGCGAAACCCGGCCGCACGCCGGGGGTGACGATGGCGAAATCGGGGCCACAGGCGGCGCGGATCAGGTCAACCTCCTGGGGTGAGGCGACCACCCCGTCCATGCCGGCTTCCTGGGCGAGTTTGGCCAGGCGGGGGACCATTTCCCGCACCGGGCGGTCGATGCCAACCTCCTGCAGGGTGGCCTCGGTGGAAGAGGTGAGGATGGTCACCGCCAGCAGCAGGGGGCGATTGGCGCTGCCGCGGGGGGCGACACGGTCGACCTCGGCAACGGTGCGCTGCATCATCTCCCTTCCGCCAAGGGCGTGGACGTTGACCATGCGCACCTCGAAGCGGCAGGCTTCCACCGCCGCCATGGCGACGGTGTTGGGGATGTCGTGATACTTCAGATCGAGAAAGACCTCCCCCCCTTCGCGACGGATCATTTCCAGGATCTGGGGACCGCAGCGGGTGAAAAGCTGCTTGCCGACCTTGAACAGGCCCACCTGGCCGTGCAGGCGGCGCACCCAGCGCTCCGCCTCGGCGAAACTGTCCACATCCAGCGCGAAAATCAGGCGCTCCCTGGCCTGTGCTTTCATGACGACCTCCCGATAAGCGATTTGATGCGCCGACCGATCTCCTGCACCCGCTGCAGCATGTCGGCCGAATCGGCCGCCCCCAGATCCCGACGGGCGGCATTGCAGACCATGTAGAGCAGTTCGTTAAGGGACTCGGAGAGGAGTTTCTGCTTGTCCCCTTCTTCGAGCCCGGCGAGGTTGGCAAGGATGCGACCACCGTCGACGCTGCCGTCCTCCCGCATCGCCACTTCCCGAAAAACGAAGGAGAAGGGCTGGGGCAGGTCCCGCAGGAACAGGCTTACCTCCTGGCCGAATCCGGGGTTGCGTTCGAGCATGCGGCGATAGAGCAGGACCAGGGTGCCGTTGTAGATGGTCAGGATCTCCCCCAACACTCCTTCCACCGGCGCCGCCGCCGGGGCCTCCATCCGTGCCAGCCCTTTTTCCAGCAACTGGAAGAGCAGCCGCAGTCCCTCGAATTCCCCTACGCCGCTTTGCCGCAGCAGTTCCCGGGCCGAAAGGTCCTGGCCTTTCAGGCTTTCAAGCAGCCGCACATGGGCCGGGCTGAGACCGTCGACGATCTTGCCGGTGGCGCGGGGCAGCCCCTCGAGAGGGCCGATGCGGCGCATGAACAGGGCCCGCTCGTCGACCCGGCGCAGCCCCTCCATGATCAGGTTCTGGGTGGAGAGGGAGAGGCGCAGCAACTCGTCCTGCTCGAGGTTGCGGGCCAGGAAGGAAAACCCACCACTGTGCTCGGTGAACAGATTGTAGACGATGGCCTCGATCTGGTTGCGGCTGGCCTGCCAGAGATCCTTGGCCCCGACCACCCCCTTGTCGACCAGAAACTTGCCGAAGCCGGCGCGGCTGCCGGCGAAGCGCCGGGCCTTCTGCAGTTGGGCGGCGTCGAGCTTGCCGAGATCGAAGAGGATTTCCCCGAGGTCCTCCTCGGGATAGGAACTGGTGGCGAAAACCAGTTCCCCCTGCTGGAAGTAGAGGTCTTTCTGCCCCCCTGGCAGTTCGAAGCGCAGGATGCCGGTCTTGCGAAACATGTTGAGAAAGGAGAGGAGGTCGGCCACCCCGAGGTCGCCAAGCACCCCGCAGAGGGTGACCGCATCGTCGCCGCCGGGGACGGTGAACAGCAGGTGGCGGCTGGAAAAGGACACCAGCTCGAGGGGCTGGGCACCGATCTCCCGGACTGCCGGTTGCGGCAGGGCGACCCGGCCGCCGCTGTCCATCAGGGTTCTGTTCATGCTGGCGCCTCCTTGCGCGATTCCCCGTTAGCCCTGGCCAGCCAGCGCCTGCCGCACCTGCTCGGCCACCCGGGCCGCGGTTTCGGCGATGGGAAGCAGGGTGCGCTCGCCGCCGCGGCGCTGCTGCAGCTCCAGGGTGCCGTCCTTGATCCCCCGGGCACCGACGGTGACCCGCAGCGGGATGCCGATCAGGTCGGCGTCCTTGAACTTGGAGCCGGGGCGCTCATCGCGGTCATCCAGCAACACCTCGATGCCGAGCTCGAGCAGTTCGCCGTAAAGCGTCTCGGCGGCCGCGGCAACCTCGGCGTCGTTGGGGTTGACCATGGTGACTATGACCTGGAAGGGGGCGATGGGCATGGGGAAGATGATGCCGTTCTCGTCATGGTTCTGTTCGATGGCGGCGGCGACGCTGCGGCCGATGCCGATGCCGTAGCAGCCCATGAACAGCACCCGCTCCTGCCCCTCGCTGTCGAGGATGGTGGCGTTCATGGCCTTGGAATACTTGGTGCCGAGCTTGAAGATATGGCCGACTTCGATGCCCCGCCAGGCTTCGAGCTTGCCGTCGCAGCGGCAGCAGCGATCCCCGGCCACCGCCTGGCGCAGGTCGGCGAACCGCTCCACCTGGACGTCGCGGCCCAGGTTGACGCCGGTGTAATGGGCATCCTTCTCGTTGGCGCCGACGATGAAATCGGCCATCTGCTGCACTTCCTGGTCGGCCAGGATGCGCAGTTTCAGACCGACCGGCCCAGCGAAGCCGCTGGGGGCCCCGGTGGCCTTGAGCACCGTCTCCTCCCCCGCCAGTTCCACCCAGAGGCAGCCGAGCAGGCGGCAGAGCTTGATCTGGTTGAGCTCGCGATCGCCGCGCAGCAGCACCGCCAGGGTCTCGCCGGTATCGGTCTGCACCACCAGGGTCTTGACCAGGCGGCTCGATGCGACCTTCAGGAACTCGGCCACCTCCTCGATGGTCTTGCGGGCCGGGGTGAGAACCTTCTCCAGCGGCTGGGTCGGGGTCGGGGCCTCGCCGGCGGCGGCGCGGATTTCCGCCTTCTCGACGTTGGCGGCGTACTGGCAGCTGTCGCAGGAGACGATGGCGTCCTCCCCCGACTCGGCCAGGACCATGAATTCATGGGAGTAGCTGCCGCCGATGGCGCCGGTGTCGGCCTCCACCGCCCGGAACTTGAGGCCGAGGCGCGTAAAGATGCGGCGGTATGCCTGATTCATCTTCTCATAGGCCACATCGGCGCCGGCCTCATCGACATCGAAGGAGTAGGCATCCTTCATGATGAACTCGCGGCCGCGCATCAGGCCGAAGCGGGGGCGGATCTCGTCGCGGAACTTGGTTTGCACCTGGTAGAGATTGAGGGGCACCTGGCGGTAGGAGCGCAGGTCGCGGCGGACGATGTCGGTGATCACCTCTTCGTGGGTCGGTCCGAGGCAGAAGGGAGCGTCCTTGCGGTCCTTGAGGCGCAGCAGTTCCTTGCCGTACTGATCCCAGCGCCCCGATTCCTGCCAGAGCTCGGCCGGCACCACCGTCGGCATCAGCAGTTCGATCGCCCCGGCGCGGTCCATCTCCTCGCGCACGATGCGCTCCACCTTGCGGATCGAGCGCAGCCCGAAGGGCATGTAGTTGTAAATACCCGCCGCCACCTTGCGGATCATGCCGGCACGGAGCATCAACTGGTGGCTGACGACCTCCGCGTCGGCGGGGGTTTCCTTCAGGGTCGGAAGCAGATACTGGCTGTAGCGCATGGAAGGACCTCGACTTGAGTATTTATTATAGGCCGGCACCGACAAGGGCGGCAATGTAGGCGGCGGGGGGTGGGCAGTGGCAGAGAAACTAGCTTATTTGTTGAGCAATTGCAAGAGTTGCCAGGGGGCCGGGTTAGCGCAGTGGAAAAACTCGCCTCAAGGCCTCGCTCACCAGCTCCCGGTCGGGGTCGGCCAGAGACCCGGCTTTGCGAAGAATCAGCTGCTGATCGAGGGTAAACAGCTTCATCCGCACGATTGAGGCCGAGGGGAGGCCGGCGGCATCCAGGTTTTGAATCTCGACATCAAAGGGCCAATCGGAATTTTTGGCGCTGGTGATCATCGCCAGGACGGCCTGGCCCACCAGCCGGTTGAAATGCTCCCCGTCGGAAAGAACCAGCGCCGGCCGTCTCTTGCTGGTTGCCCGATCGGTGAAGGGGAAGGGCACCACGACGACATCGAAGGCATCAAAGGTCGGCATAGGCTTCTTCGTCGGCGTTGGACTGCCACTCGTTGAAGGTTCCTTCCAGGGCCTGAGCAAAGACCAGGTCGACCGCCCGCGCTTTGCGCAAGCGAATCTGATCATTGTCGATATCGAAGGCGATGGCATCCCCCGCACTTAAGTGCAGCACCCGCCGAACCGGCTCCGGAATGGTCGTCTGATATTTGGATGTCAATTTGCTGGTTGCAGTCTCCATGCGGCACCTCCATTACGGTAATACTAGCATTACTTGGCTGTCGCGAACAAGGCCCCGGCTGGAGACATTCGGCCTTCCCCGATCGAGAAGAGAGAAGATCCCCTTGGCTCTCATTCCTTGTGCCCCTCCTCCGCCGCCAACCGCCGGGCCTCTTCCACCAGGGCATCGGCCAACTCGGCTTCGGGCACCTTGCGCACCACCTCGCCGCGGCGAAACAGCAGCCCCTGACCCTTGCCGCCGGCGATGCCGATGTCGGCCTCGCGGGCCTCGCCGGGGCCGTTGACCACGCAGCCCATCACCGCCACGGTGATCGCCTTGGGCAGGTCGGCCAGGCGCCGCTCCACCTCCTCGGCCACCGGGATCAGGTCGACCTGGCAGCGGCCGCAGGTCGGGCAGCTGACGAAGATCGGGCCGCGCTGGCGCAAGCCGAGGGACTTGAGAATTTCGAAGCCGACCTTGACCTCCTCCACCGGGTCGCCGGTGAGGGAGACCCGCAGGGTGTCGCCAATGCCGTCGTAGAGCAGCACGCCGAGGCCGATGGCGCTTTTGATGGTGCCGCTCCAGGTGGTGCCGGCCTCGGTGATGCCGATGTGCAGGGGGTAGTCGACCTGGGCGGCGAGCAGCCGGTAGGCCTCCACCGTGCGGCGGATATCCGAGGCCTTGAGGCTGACCTTGAGCTGGTCGTAGCCGAGTTCTTCGAGGATGCGGATGTGGCCGAGGGCGCTCTCCACCATCGCTTCGGCGGTGGGATGGCCGTATTTGCGCAGCAGCTCCGGCTCCAGCGAGCCGCCGTTGACGCCGATGCGGATCGGCACCCGCCGCTCGGCGCAGGCCTTGACCACCTCCTCCACCTTCCAGCGCTCGCCGATGTTACCGGGGTTCAGGCGCAAGCCGGCCACCCCGCCTGCCAGGGCGGCGAGGGCCAGGCGGTAGTCGAAGTGGATGTCGGCGATCACCGGCAGCGGGCTGCCGGCGCAGATGGTCGCCAGCGCCTCGGCGGCCTGCTGGTCGGGGACGGCGCAGCGCACGATCTCGCAGCCGGCCTCGGCCAGGCGGCGGATCTGCGCCAGGGTGGCAGCGGCGTCGCGGGTGTCGGTGTTGGTCATCGATTGGACGGAGACGGGAGCGCCGCCGCCGACGGCGACGCTGCCAACCTGCAGTGGGCGGGTGATGCGGGACATGGAGACTCCGAAGAAAAAGCGGCTAGCGCAGCGCTTTGTAATAATTGATCAGGCCGCAGGTGGAGCTGTCGTGGCCGCTCACCGCCTGCGGCCCCTCGAGGTCGGGAAGGATCGCCTTGGCCAGCTGCTTGCCGAGCTCCACCCCCCACTGATCGAAGGAGTTGAGGTTCCAGATCGCTCCTTGGACGAAAATCTTGTGTTCGTAGAGGGCGATGAGCATCCCCAGGGTGCGGGGATCGAGCAGGCGGAACAGGATGCTGTTGGTCGGCCGGTTGCCGGGGAAGGTGCGGTGCGGCAGCAGCGCCGCGATCTGCGCCTCATCCATGCCGGCGGCCTGCATGTCGGCCCGGGCCTCGGCGGCGGTCTTGCCGAGCATCAGCGCCTCGGGTTGGGCGAAGAAGTTGGAGAGCAGCAGCCGGTGATGCTCCCCCAGGGGGTTGTGGCTGATGGCCGGGGCGAGAAAATCGCAGGGGACCAGCCGGGTCCCCTGGTGGATGAGCTGGTAGAAGGCGTGCTGGCCGTTGGTCCCCGGCTCCCCCCAGAGGATCGGCCCGGTGGCGTAATCGACGGGAGTGCCCTCCAGCGTGGTCGACTTGCCGTTGCTCTCCATGTCCCCCTGCTGGAAGTAGGCCGGAAAGCGATGCAGGTACTGATCATAGGGGAGGATGGCGTGGCTCTCGGCGCCGAAGAAGTTGATGTACCAGATGCCGAGCAGCCCCATCAGCACCGGGATGTTCTGCTCCAAGGGGGCGGTGCGGAAATGCTCGTCCACCTGGTGGGCCCCCGCGAGCAGCTCCTCGAAGCGGTCCATGCCGAGGTAGAGGGCGATGGAGAGCCCGATGGCCGACCAGAGGGAGTAGCGGCCGCCGACCCAATCCCAGAAGGCGAACATGTTGGCCGGGTCGATACCGAACTTCTCCACCTCGGCGCGGTTGGTGGAAATGGCGACGAAGTGCTTGGCCACGTGGGACGCATCCTGGGCCGAGGCGAGGAACCACTCCCGGGCGGAGCGGGCGTTGGCAAGGGTTTCCTGGGTGGTGAAGGTCTTAGAGGCGATGAGAAACAGGGTCGTCTCCGGACGCACCCGGCGCAGGGTTTCGGCCAACTGGGTGGCGTCGACGTTGGAGACGAAATGCACCCGCAGGTGGACGCGACCGTAGGGGCGCAGGGCCTCGGTCACCATCAGCGGCCCCAGATCCGAGCCGCCGATGCCGATGTTGACGATGTCGGTCACCGCCGCTCCCGTGTAGCCGGTCCAGTGCCCGTCCCGCACCCGGGCGCAGAACTCGCGCATCTGCGCCAGCACCGCGTTGACGGCGGGCATGACGTCGACCCCGTCCACCGCCATCGGCCGGTTGGAGCGGTTGCGCAGGGCCATGTGCAGGGCGGCCCGATCCTCGGTGGCATTGACGTGCTCGCCGGCGAAGAAGCGCTCGATCTTGCCGGGGAGCCCGGTGCTGCGGGCCAGTTCCAGCAGCAGCCCCAGGGTCTGCTCGGTGATGCGGTTCTTCGAGTAGTCGAAGAGCAGGTCGTCGAGGCGCAGGGAAAAACGGTCGAAGCGGCGGGGGTCGGCGGCGAACAAGTCGCGCATCTGAACCTTGGCCATGGCGGCGGCATGGGCCTGCAACTGCTGCCAGGGGGCCGAAGTGGTGAGGCTGGACATGGGAACCTCCTGCGGCAAGGGCTGGAATGGGCTGGGACCGCCAGTGTAGCGGCCGCAACAGTGGAGCGTCAAGCGCCCTATTCAGGGGCGTTGACAGGGTCGGGGGAACGGGTTAAGGTGCCATTTTGCCAAGGTTTTATTCGACACAACGTAAGGATGTCCCAATGCCGAAGCCACCCCGCAAGACCACCCCGCCCCCCCGGCGCCCCGCCCCGGAGGTGCTGGAAGTGAAACTGACCGCCTTCAACGAGGACGGCATCGCCGTCGGCCGCCATGAAAACAAGGAGGTTTTCGTGCCCGGCGCCCTGGCCGGGGAGACGGTGGCCATCAGCGTCGAGCACGCCGGCCAGCGTCGTCTCGTCGGACGGCTGCGCAAGGTGGTGGTGCGCCACCCCGAGCGCATCCACTCCCCCTGCGGCCAGTCCCACAACTGCCTCGGCTGCCCCCTCATCGCCTTGCGTTATTCGGCGCAACTGCGCTTCAAGCAGGAAAAGGTCCAGCAGGCACTGGGGGCCCACAAGTCGCTACAGGCAGCCCGGCTGGGGGAAATCTGGGCAGCCCCCCATCCCCTCGGCTACCGCACCAACGCCAAGCTGGTCATGGGTAAGGCTCACGGCCAGGTCAAAATCGGTCTCTACCGCCGCGGCAGCCATCAGATCGTCGACATCGGCCACTGCCCGCTGCACCATCCGCTGATCAACAAGGTGGTGCAGGTGGTGCGGGAGGAGGTGGAGCGGCAGGAGGTCTTCATCTACAACCCGGAGAAAAAGCGGGGGCTGCTACGCTACCTGCTGGTCAAGGTCAGCCCGGAGGCGAACAAGGCGATGGTCACCTTCGTCACCGCCGAGAAGGATTTTCGCCAAATCACCCACCTGGCCAAATGGCTGCAGAAGAAGGTGCCCGAGGTGGTCTCGGTGCAGCAGAACGTCAACGCCAGCGAAGGCAACGTCATCCTCGGCCGCGACACCCTCAAGATGCTCGGCGCCCCCGACCTGCTCGACCAGGTGGGAGCGGTGCGGCTGCGCATCTCGCCGGCCTCCTTCTTCCAGGTCAACAACGAGCAGGCCGCCCGCATCTACGCCCTGGTGCGCCAGTGGGCCGCCCTGCGCGACAGCGAGACCGCCGTCGACCTTTACTGCGGCATCGGCGGCATCGCCCTGCACCTGGCCAAGGATGCCGGGCGGGTGATCGGCATCGAGTATGCCGAGGAGGCGGTGCGCAACGCCCGGGACAACGCCCGCCTCAACGACCTGCGCAACTGCACCTTCCTGGCCGGCGACGCCGCCGAACTGGTGCAGGACCTGTCCCTCGAGCTGCCGCCGGGGAGCGTGGCCGTGGTCAACCCGCCCCGCAGCGGCTGCGCCGCCGAGGTGCTCAGCGCCCTGGCCGAGCTCAAGCCCCGGGCGCTGATCTACGTCTCCTGCAACCCCGACACCCTGGCCCGCGACCTCGACCTGCTCAGCCAGCAGGGCTACCGGACGCTGGAGGTGCAGCCGGTGGACATGTTCCCCCAGACCCCCCATGTGGAGTCGGTGGCCCTGCTGGTCCCCGGCACCCGCCCGGCTCCCCGCCGGGAGAGCGCTGCGGCCCCATGACCCAGGCCACCCTCTGCGCCCTGCTGCTGGTGGCCGCCGGCCTGCTCCACTCGGCCAGCTTCATGTGCCGCAAGCTGCCGGCGGCGCGGCGCCCCGGTTGGTATCCCCAGGGTTCAGGCAGCGCGGCCCTGCTCGACCTGGCCTGGATCACGCTGCTGATCTGGGCCCAGGCGCTGGCCTTCGGCCTCTCCACCACCTTGGGGCTGACCGCCGCGGCCGTCTATTTCGTCGTCCTCCCTTTTGCCCTGCAGCCCCCCATGGCCCGCCTGCTCGGCTTTCGCAGCCTGCGCCACTACCTCGAGGTGGTCGAGCAGGGCCGCCGCTAGTCACCGGCGGGCGGCTTAAGGGCCTCGAGGCGCTCCCGGGCCTGGGCCGCGTAGGGGGAATCGGGGTACTTGCTGAGGATTTCCTGGTAGAGCTTGCCGGCATGTTCGGCATTGAACTGCCGCTCCTCGAACTGGGCGGTTTCGTAGAGTTCCTTGGCCCGGTCGCTGCAGCCGAGCAACAGCAGCGCCAGGCAGAACGCCGACAGCAATGTGCGCATGATTCGCTTCCTCCAATAGAGTGTTGTCAGCCGGGGCCGGCGGGGGAGACATGCCTTGCCTTGGCCGCAGGGAGCCATTATAGTAGCAGACTCATTCCAACCCACAACCACCAAGAGACGCCGATGAAAACCCTCGATTGCCGGGGCCAGCTCTGCCCCCATCCCGTGGTCGCCACCCGCAAGTTGCTGCTGGCCGAACCCGGCCTGCCGCTGCAGGTGCTGGTCAGCGACGCCATCGCCCGCGACAACATCACCCGCCTCGCCGCCAGCCAGGGTTACCAGGTTGCGGTTGCGGAAGGGGCCGACGGCTTCACCCTCGACCTCACCCCCGGTGCCGCGCCCACCGAAAAGGCCGCGGCCGGAGCCATCTGCGGCAAAACCGTACTGTTTCTCACCGCCGACGTCATGGGGGGGGGCAACGACGAACTCGGCCGCCTGCTGCTCAAGAACTACCTGTTCACCCTCTCCGAGCTCGGCACCGCACCGGACACCATCCTGCTGGTCAACGCCGCCGTCAAGCTGGTCTGCACCCGCTCCGAAGTGCGCGAAGCCCTCGACCAGCTCGCCTGCCTGGGGAGCGACATCGCCGCCTGCGGGCTCTGCCTCGATTTCTACCACCTGAAGGACCAGGTGCAGGTCGGACGCATCACCAACATGGTCGACATCGCCGAGACCCTCAACCAGGCCGGGCGCATCATCCGCCCCTGATTCCTGACCGATCCCGAGTTCTGTCGGATTTACATTTTCTTTCCAGGAGGTACCGACCGTGAAATCCGCCCTGCTGCTCCCCGCCCTGGCCCTGCTCGGCCTCGTTTGCGCCACCTCCGCCCTGGCCCAGCCCCAGGACTACATCGGCGGCAATCTCACCTGGACCACTCCCCGGGATGCCGAGTTCGAGTACCGCAACACCGACTTCCAACTCGACAGCAGCTACGATTCCAACGTCGGCTTCGGCCTGGTCTTCGGCAAGGTCTATGACAACAACCTGCGCCTCGAGGGGGATCTCGCCTACCGTAACAACGACCTGGACGCCTTCGAGCAGGGCGGCGAAGTCGTCGGCGCAGCCGGCGACATCACCGCCCTCAGCTTTACCCTCAACACCTACTACGACCTGGTCAATCCCAGCCGTTTCACCCCCTATTTCGGGGGCGGGATCGGCGGGACCTACGTCAACTTAGACGGCCGCACCGCCGAAGCCAACCTCGAGGACCTGGTCTTCAGCGACGAGGCCTTTGCCTTCGCCTACCAGCTTGGCGCCGGGGTTGCCTGCCGGATCAACCGTCAGGTCAGCCTCGACCTGGGCTACCGCTATTTCTCTGCGGTGGGGCTGAAATTCAAGGACCAGGACATTCTCACCACCGATGCTCTCGGCAACCCCCTCAACCGCTTCGAGACCGACTACTCCACCCACAACGTCTCCCTTGGCCTGCGCCTGGCTTTCTGAGCTCCGGCCTTGCCAAAAAGGGCGCCGACGTGGTAATGGTGACGCCGCGTAAATTATGGGAGTAGTTCGTAGTCTGGTGACGCGCCCGGTCTTCAAAACCGGTGGGGGGCGTATCCCGTCCCTGGTGAGTTCGATTCTCATCTGCTCCCGCCA
>CAZYXS010000092.1:0-12206 GCA_964650955.1 uncultured Desulfuromonadales bacterium
TGGACGAGCGCAAATCCGTGGAGGTCTTCGAGCTGATCGAGAAGTTCGCCGGCTACGGCTTCAACAAGAGCCACTCGACGGCCTACGCGCTGATCGCCTACATGACCGCCTACCTCAAGGCCCACTACCCGGTGGAGTTCATGGCGGCGCTGCTGACCGAGGACATGGAGAACACCGACAAGGTGATCAAGAACATCTCCGAGGTCCGCTCCATGGGCATCGAGGTGCTCCCGCCCGACATCAACGCCTCGGACCGCTCCTTCACCGTCCACGACAAGTCGATCCGCTTCGGCCTCGGCGCCGTCAAGGGGGTGGGGAGCGCGGCCCTGGAGTCGATTCTGGAGGTGCGCAAGGAGGAACCCTTCAGTTCCCTGCACGATTTCTGCGAGCGGGTCGACCTGCGCAAGGTCAACAAGAAGGTGGTGGAGGCCCTGATCAAGTGCGGCGCCTTCGACTCCCTCAAGGGCAAGCGCGCCCAGTACATGGCGGCGTTGGAAGACGCCATGGAGATGGGGCAGAAGGCACAGAAGGAGAAGGCGACGGGGCAGGAATCCCTGTTCGGGGTCGAGGAGATCGTCTCCCACAAGGGGAACGGCTACGGCCAGTTGCCGACGGTAGACGAGTGGGCGGAGAATATCCTGCTGACCTTCGAGAAGGAAGCCCTTGGCTTCTACATCACCGGCCATCCCCTGGCCCGCCATGCCGCCGTCATCAAGCGCTTCGCCACCTGCGACACCGCCGGGCTGACGGAGCGGGCCGACAAGGAAGAGGTCAAGGTCTGCGGCATCGTCTCCGGGCTCAAGGAGTTCACCACCAAGAAGGGGGACCGTATGGCCTTCGTCACCCTGGAGGACCTTTCGGGGTTCGTCGAGGTGGTGGTGTTTACCGACGTCTATGCCGCATCCTCCGAACTGCTCAAAAGCGAGGAGCCGCTGCTGGTGAGCGGCACCCTGGAGGTGGGGGAGGAGACCTTCAAGCTGCGGGCCAGCGAGGTCCTTTCCCTGCGGGAGATCAAGGAGCGGCTGACCAAGCGGGTGCATTTCCGTCTGTCCACTCCGGGGCTGGACGAGGAGCAGCTGCGTTCCCTCAAATCGGTCATGGAGAAGCATCGGGGGAGCTGCGAGGCGTTGATCCACCTGGTGATTCCCAACCGCAGCGAGACGCTGCTGCGGCTGCCCGAGCAGCTCAGGGTTGCCGCAAGCGATGAAATCATGGATGATGCCGAACGACTTTTTGGCTATAATGTCGTCACTTTCGAGTGATCAGCCGCCAACTTTGCGGACGGCCGGCGCCGACGGAGGTTCCCCTCCGCCCCCTTACAGGAGACTGAAGTATGCAATTCTACCTTGATTTCGAAAAACCCCTGGTCGAACTGGAACAGAAGATCCGGGAACTCAAGGAGTATTCCACCGAAAAGGTCAACTTCTCGTCGGAAATCAAGAAACTGGAAAAAAAGGCGGAAAAACTGCGGGAAGAGATTTTCACCAACCTCACCCGCTGGCAGCGCACCCAGCTTGCCCGCCACATCAACCGCCCCTTCACCCTTGATTTCGTCAAGCATATCTTCACCGACTGGTTCGAAGTCCACGGCGACCGCAATTTCCGTGACGACCCGGCCCTGGTCTGCGGCTTCGCCCGCATCGACGGCGAGCCCTGCGCGGTGATCGGTCACCAGAAGGGGCGCGATACCAAGGAGAAGGTCTACCGCAACTTCGGCATGCCCAACCCCGAAGGCTATCGCAAGGCCCTGCGGCTGATGCAGCTGGCCGAGCAGTTCGGCCTGCCGATCTTCACTTTCGTCGACACCCCCGGGGCGTTCCCCGGCATCGGCGCCGAGGAGCGGGGCCAGGCCGAGGCCATTGCCCGCAACCTGAGGGAAATGGCGGCCCTGACCGTACCGGTGATCACCACCGTGACCGGCGAGGGGGGCTCGGGGGGCGCCCTGGCCATCGCCGTCGGCAACCGGGTGCTGATGATGGAATACTCGGTTTACGCCGTCATCTCCCCCGAAGGGTGCGCCGCCATCCTCTGGAGCGACGGCACCAAGGGGCCGCTGGCCGCCGAGGCGTTGAAGCTGACCGCCGCCGACATCCAGGAACTGGGCTGTGTCATCGACGACGTGATTCCCGAGCCGCTGGGTGGCGCCCACAACGATGTGGAAGCGGCCACCGCCGCAGTCAAGAAGTACCTGAAGAAACACCTGGAGGACCTGAAAAAACTCTCGCCGGAGGAACTGGTGGAGCAGCGCTACCAGAAGTTCCGGGCGATGAGCCGCGTCGAGGAATAGTGGCCGCTGCGCCAACCGCTCCTGTTGCCGTGGTCGGCGTGGGGCAATGCTCCCTCGATTGGCTTGGCACCATCGAGCAGTTCCCCGGGCCCGACGAAAAAACCGAATTGCACGCTCCGCTGCTGCAGGGGGGCGGGCCGGTGGCCACTGCCCTGGTCACCCTGGCCCGGCTGGGGGTGCCCACCGCCCTGGCCGGGAGGGTCGGCGGGGATGATTTCGGCCGGCGCATTCGGGGGGAGCTTGAGGCCGAAGGGGTCGACACCCGGGCCCTGCTGGTCGACCCGGCAGGGACCAGCCAGTTCGCCTGCATCGCCGTGCATCCAGCACAGGGAACCCGCAACATCTTCTGGAACCGGGGCAGCGCCGCGCCCCTGACGGCCGCGGAAATTCCCCTAGATCTTTTCGCCCAAGCCCGGTTCCTGCTCCTCGACGGCCTGCAGCAGGAGGCTGCCCTGGCCGCCGCGACCCTGGCCCGCCGCCAGGGGGTGACCACCGTCCTCGACGGCGGCACCCTGCGGCCTGGCTGGCAGCAGTTGCTTCCCCTTATCGACCATCTGGTGGTCAGCGAACGCTTCGCCCGTCAATTCGCTCCCGGTTTACCCCTCCCTCTTGTCATCGAGCGTCTGTCCGCCTGGGGCGCCCGTACTGTCACCATCACCCTCGGTGCCCGAGGTTCCCTGGGACAGGCGGCCGGCGGGCCGCTGCTGCACTGCCCGGCCTTTGCCGTGGAGGTGGTGGACACCACCGGTTGTGGCGACGTGTTCCATGGCGGCTACGTCTATGGATTGCTGCAGGGCTGGGCACTGCCCGAGATTTTGCGTTTCGCCTCGGCCAGCGCAGCCCTCAAAACCCGCGCCTTGGGTGGTCGTACCGCCATCCCCCGCCTGTCCGAACTGCTGGACTGGCTCGCCCGGCACCCCCAACCTGTTGCCGTCCCTGCGGGCGTTGCTTCTGGAGTATTTGCGTGAAATCCTGCCGTTGGTTGTTACCTGTCCTCCTGGTGCTGACCCTGGCCGCTTGCGGCGGCTACGACGTTCGCGTGCTCGACGAGCCCTCCATCTACCGGCGTCCGCCGGCAGCGCCCCCCGCTCAGGCACCGCCACCGGCCGTGCCCGCCACACCCGGGCAGCCGGCACCGGCGCCCAAACCTCCGCCGGCGACCACACAGCCCGACCGGCCCCTGCGCCCCTGGGAAAAACCTTACATGGTCAATGGTGAGCGTTTCGACCCGCTGCTCGATCACCACGGTTTTGTCGAGGAAGGGCTCGCCAGTTGGTACGGGGCGGACTTTCATGGCAAAAAGACCAGCAACGGCGAAATCTATGACATGCATGCCCTGACCGCCGCCCACAAGACCCTGCCGCTCGGGGTCTGGGTCAAGGTCCGCAACCTCAAGAGCGGGCAGGAGCAGGTGCTGAGGGTCAATGACCGCGGCCCCTTCGTGGCCGGGCGCATCATCGACCTCTCCTATGCCGGCGCCCAGGCCCTCGGGGTGGTCGGGCCGGGGACCGCGCCGGTGCGGGTCGAGGCCCTCGGTTTCCAGGTGGTGGACGCCGGCGGTCGGATCAGCTACCAGGCGCCCCCCCGTTTCGACCTGGGGAATTTTTCCGTGCAGATCGGCGCCTTCACGCAGATGGCCAACGCCCAGAAACTGGCCGCGGAGATGGAACGGCGCAGCGGCTTTGCTTCAATTCAGTCAGGGGTGGTGAAGGGCACCCAGTTTTTCCGGGTGCGGGCAGGAAAATACGGGTCGCTTGGAGATGCTGAGAAGGGGCGGTTGGCCTTTGAGGACCAGGGTTACCGCAATTGTTTCGTGGTGGCGCTCGACTAAGGGATTGGACCTACCAGCGCCCCCGGCGCTGCAGTTCGGCTTCCACCAGGCGGGTCTGCTCCGAATTGAGGCGCTTTGACTGCAGCAGTCCGCGCAGATCCGCGGGGGACAGCCGCCCCAGGTAGAGGGTATACCAGATGCCGGGAGTCTTGGGGTTGCGCAGGATGGCCAGCCGCAGGTTGGGGCGGTCCTTCCAGCGGGGGTGACGGGCGATCGTGGAGATGCTCTCGGCGCTGGCCTTGGCGCTGTTGAGAAACTGGAAGATGGCCACTTCCTTGAGCCGCGGGCTGGCCAGGCAGGCCTCCAGGACCTGCGGCACCCCCTCCTTGAGCAGTTCGCCGACCACCGTCGCCGTCCCCCGGCGGGCCAGGGTGATTTTCTCCCCCAGCGGGAGCACCGGCAACCGGGTCAGGATGATGCGCTCGGCCGCCAACCGCTGATCCGGCGTGGCTCCGGGGAGAAAACAGAGGGCCACCAGTTCGAACAGGTAGAGCTGGGGGAGCAGTGCCTGTGCCACCGGTCCCGGGGTGCCGGGATTCTTCGCCAGGGCCAGCTTGAGTTGATGGCTCCCCTGGGTCTGCTCGAGGCGATAGACCGCCTTGAGCAGGTCTTCCGGCAGGTCCCGCCGGCGCAGCAGGGCGAGCAGATGTTCCTCGGCCAGCGAGGGGTTTTTCAGGGCCGCCGTCAAAACCTCCCGGGAGGGGTCGAGCAGGCATTGGAACAGCTCCTCGCGGCTGCCGGTCAAAGCCCGGTGCAGCCGCTTGGCCAAATCCAGATCCAGTTGCCCCACCGCCATTCCCTCTTTCGGCATGGCCTGATCCCCCCGTTGCGGGTTGTCAATCCTCGCTGCGATCGCCAGAGCTGCCGTAGCGACCGAGGAACTCCGCTTTATAGGTCTTGAAGTCTCCCGCCTCGATGGCGGCGCGGGCCCCCGCCATCATGTCGAGATAGAACTGGACGTTGTGGATCGCCGCCAGGATGGCCGACAGGATTTCGTTGGAGTTGTAGAGGTGGTGCAGGTAGGCCCGAGTGAAATTGCGGCAGCAATAGCAGCCGCAGGCCGCATCCACCGGGTAGAAGTCCCGCCGGTAGCGGCGGTTGGTCAGGCGGATCTTGCCCCGGCTGGTGAACAGGGTGGCGCTGCGGGCGTAACGGGTGGGGATGACGCAGTCGAACATGTCCATGCCCCGCTCGACGCTTTCCATGATATCTTCCGGCAGCCCGACCCCCATCAGGTAGCGGGGTTTGTGCTCCGGCAGGTAGGGGGCGGTGCAGTCGACCACCTGCTTGAGCAGTTCCAGCCCCTCACCGACGCTGACTCCGCCAATGGCGTAGCCGGGGAAATTCATCCCCCCCAGGGCCAGGGCGCACTCCTTGCGCAGGTCAGGATAGACGCTCCCCTGGACGATGCCGAACAGGGCCTGGTCGGGGCGCTTATGGGCTTTGAGGCATTCCTCGGCCCAGCGCAGGGTCTTTTTGATCGACTTGGCCGCATAGTCGTGGGTGGCCGGGTAGGGGATGCACTCATCGAAGGCCATGATGATGTCGGCGCCCAGGGCGTTCTGGATCTGCATCGCCTCCTTCGGCCCGAGAAAGATCTCCTCGCCGCTCACCTCGTGACGAAAAAAGACACCGGTGTCGGTGATTTTCTTCTTCGGCAGGGAAAACACCTGGAATCCGCCGCTATCGGTCAGGATCGGTTTTTTCCAGTTCATGAAGCTATGGAGGCCGCCGGCCTTCTGCACCAGCCCTTCGCCGGGCTTGAGATGCAGGTGGTAGGTGTTGGAGAGGATGATCTGGGCGCCGGTTTCCTCCACCTGGGCGGGGGTCATGGCCTTCATGGCCGCATGGGTGCCCACCGGCATGAAAATCGGGGTTTCGATCACCCCATGGGGAGTCGTCACGCGGCCGCGGCGGGCGGCCGTGGTGCGGTCTTTGCAAAGCAGTTCGAATTGCAGCATCGAGGTTTAACCTTTGTTCGGGAAAATGGGACCAGGTCGCCCTGGGGCCGTGCAAGCCTCAGGCCAAGGCACTATAGAGGAAAGGCCGTGGGAAGGCAACCGTTGCGCCGTGGCAGGCGGTGGGGGATGACTGCCAGGGGAGCAGGGATATGAAGACAACCGGCCTGAACTGGACCGGGGTGGAATTCGCGGTGCTGCATTTCCACTTCGAATTCAGCGCCAGCACCAATCTGACCCCTGCCGGGCTTTTGCAGCTGCGCCGGGAGTTGCGCAGCACGGCGCGGGACCTGTTCGCCTTCGAAGCCAGCGAAGGGGCTGCCCGGGGGCTGTTTCAGTCCCTCTTCGATCCGCCGCTGCCGCCGGATCCGGTGGCCCTGCGCCGTTACCAGCGTCCCGGTCCCCCCTTTGTGCTGGCCATTGACCCGGCTGCTGCCGGTTCCTATGAGGCCGGCGATCACTGGACTCTCAAGGTATTGCTCTGGGGGCAAGGGGGGGCGTTGGCGGCGGATTTGGCGCGGGTGCTCCAGGCCCAGGCTCGGGCAGGCTTCGGTCCCGGTCTGGAACCGGGAGAACTGGTGGCGATCGAAGTCGAGGATGCCAGCGGCGCTCGCCAGCCCTTATGGCGGGAGGGTCAACCTTTGTGGCACCTGACCCCGGTATTTTGCGAACTTGACTGGTGGTTGAGCAACCAGCCCCTGGCCGAGGCCTGGCGGCTGGAATTCCTGACTCCGGCGCGGCTGGTTTCTGGCAACAAGCCCCTGTTTCGGGGGGATTTGGCCAAAGTGTTTCCCTTCGTGCTGCGGCGGGTCAGTTCCATGTGCTATGCCCATTGTGGCCGAGACCTGATGGCGGAGCCCGGTCCGCTGCTTGAGGCCGCGGCTGAGGTTCAGGTGGGAGGCAACACCCTGGCCTGGTCCGATTGGCGCAGCCTCGATCGGGGACATGAGGTTGTCGAACTCGGCGGATTGATGGGGGGATTGACCTTGACCGGCTCTGCATTGGAGAAAATTCTGCCATTGCTCCAGGTTGGCCAGTTGCTCAATCTCGGCAAAGGGGCCGGTTTTGGAGCTGGGGCCTACCAGTTGGTGCCGGATGTGGTCCCTGGGGCCTAGAGGATTTGGGAGCTAATCTTAACTTGCTGAAATAACACCCCTTGCACCTGTACAGGTGGCCGTTATACTTTTATAGAACCACGGTCACAATCAAAGGGGGTGTCCATGGCCAATCTTTGGGACGAACGGCGTAAAGCCTTGGAGAATGAATATTTCTATCGCCAGGAACGGGAAAAGATCGAACAGATGCGGGAAAAGGCCAGGGAAACTCTGATCCGGGAACTTTGTAAAAACCGCTGTCCCAAGTGCGGAGACCCCATCCAGGCCATGGTCTTCCGCGGAGTTCCCTTGGACAAATGCCCCGGATGCGGCGGCGTCTGGCTCGGGCCCCGTGACCTGCAGATTCTGGCCGAAAAGGACCACCGGACCTGGTTCGAGACCTGGTTCAGGGGGGAGGAAAAAATCCTCCCCGATGAAAAAACCGAAGAATTCTGACCCGTGGCAGGGCTCGGCGGGGGGCCGGGTCGCCGCATTGCACCAGAGGTTGTTGGCGATGATCGAAGTTGGACCTGACCGCGCCGGGGGGGTGCAATGCGGGTGCCTTTGACCCTCAAGATCTGCGCGGGGGCCCTGTTTCTGGCCGTGCTGCAGGCGGTGATCGCCATTGCGGCTTTCCGCGCTTTGCAGGCTCCCCAGCAGGCTGGCACCGCCGGGCCGACGGGGACTGTCGCAACTTTGAACGATCTGCAGTCCTCCCTGGCAGCTCTGGCTGTCGGGGAGGATTTTCTGTTCGAAACGGACCGAACGCGGGTCGAACCCTTCATAGAGCACTACCGCGGTCAGCTTCAGGGGGCTTTGGACCACCTTGCCCGCGATACAGGAAACTCCAAGGAGCAGGTCGCCCCGGCCGTCTCAGCCTTTAAGGAGTTGCTTGATAGTGCTTTGCTGCAAGGGGCAGGGGAGGGGAGCACGGGGACAGACCGTCTGCAGCAGCATTGGCAGGCGGCGACCGCCGAGGTCAAGGAGCGTCTTGCGCAGGAACAGCGCAGCTTGGAACAAGCCCAGCTCCGGGTCGGAAAGGACCGGGAGCGGGCAGCCATTCTGCTGCTGTTGCTGGCCGGGGCAGGGACCGTGGTCGGGGTTGGTTTTTCCCTGCTGGTGGCCCGTCGTGTCGGACTCTCCCTGGACCGGCTCAATTACGCCACCTCGGCCATTTCCGAAGGGGCCTTCGACACCAATCCCCAGGTGACCAGCAACGATGAGCTCGGCGACCTGGCCACGGGGCTCGGGGTGATGGCCCAGAAACTGAAAAACTACGAACAACTCTGTCTCGACGCCAGCCCCCTGACCCGCCTGCCGGGCAATATCGCCATCGAACGGGCCCTCAACGACCGCTTGCGCATGGGAGAAAAATTCGCTCTGTGCTACGTCGATCTGGACAATTTCAAGGCATATAACGACCGCTACGGCTATGCCAAGGGGAGCGATATCATCAAGGCGACCGGTGAGATCCTCTACGAGTGCTGCCGACGCCACGGTAGGGTCGAGGATTTCGTCGGCCACATCGGTGGCGATGATTTTGTACTGATTACCTCTCCCGATTTGGTGGCCGAGATCTGCGAAGCGATCATCCTGGATTTTGATCGCATGATTCCGACCTACTATTCGGCCCAGGATCTGGAGCGGGGTTTCGTCGAGGCCATCGACCGCTACGGAGTAACCCGCCAATTTCCCATTATGACTTTATCCATTGCCGTGGTCAGTGACGACAAGCGTCAAATTCACAGCCCTCAGGAAATCGCCCAGGTCGCCAGCGAAATCAAGGATTACGTCAAGGCCATGCCGGGGAGCAACTACCTGGTTGACCGGCGCCGCGGCATCCGCAATTAAGCCAGCCGCCTGTTAAACCAGTTCTTTCCTCAACTTGGGAGAAAAAAATGCAACTGTTGCACCTCTGCCTGGAAGTGGAGGAAACCCTCGGTCGGATCTATCGGCATTTCGCCGACCATGGCCCAGGGGATCAGGCTTTGCGTCAACTCTGGCGGGAATTGGCCCAGGACGAGGAACAACACGCCCTGCAGTTGCGGCTGCTGTTGCGGTTGCCACAGGATGGATTGGTTGCCAGTCCAACGCTGCCACTGGATACCGTCCGGGCGATGCGGGATTATGCCCGAAAGGCCCTGCAGGAGATCACCAGCAAGCCGGTCAGCGAAGCGACCGCTTTGAAACTGGCTCGCAAATTGGAGCGGGATTTCAACCGGGTCCACGCCGAGGCGGCCGTGGAATACCCGCAGGAAAATACCCGGGCCATGTTCGCCGCCCTGGCTCAGGCCGATGAGGGGCATGCCCGGTTGCTGGAGGAGTACGGGCGGGGCAGCGGTGTGTAGGGGGGGGATCAGGAATTCTGCCCTGCTGCGGTTGACGCCCTCTCGTTTTTTGCCTATAGGATAAACCTCGGCAGAATTCTGGTCTGAAGGGAAAAGAGTCGTCGGATGATCAAGCGCCACCCGCTTCCTGAAAATATCGATATGCGCCTTAGAAGCCTGGCCCAAAGTCTGGGGGGGCGGCGTGATGTTGCCTTCGCCTATCTTTTCGGGGGGCTCGCGCGTGGAGCAAAAAGTGCTATGTCGGATGTGGATATTGCGGTTTACCTGGATCCGTCAGCCCCTCACGCAGAAACAACAATCGACCTGATCGGGCTGGTCGGCGATATGATCGGCACCGATGAATTTGATCTGGTAATTCTTAATCGGGCGCCTGTCAGTCTCGCGGGACGTATTTTGAATCATCGGCAGGTGTTGGCTGACAACGTTCCCTTTGTCCGGCATCGCTATGAGTCCCTTGTCCGCCGGGAGTTTTTTGATTTCAGCCGCAAGGAAGCGGCCATTCTGGAACAGAGGTTTTTCTGATGGTCGATAAAGTTCTGGTGCTTAAAAAGCTGGCGGCTCTGGACGAATACCGCCAGCAGCTTAGCGAGTTCGAAAGCCTCACTGTGGCTGGGTATCGTGGCGACTGGAAGGTGCAGCGCATTGTCGAGCGCACTTTGCAGATGATGATCGAGCTGTGTGCCGACATTGCCGGACATTTGATTGCCGATAATGGTTTGCGCCCACCTGCAACCTATGCCGATACGTTCCGGGTGCTGGGGGAAAGCGCTATCCTGAATGCGCAATTGACGGCGGTCATGGAAAAGATGGCCAAGTTCCGTAACGTTGTCGTCCACCAATATGAAGCGGTCGATGCGGACATCGTCATACTCGTGCTGCAGAAGCATCTCGGCGATTTCGACCAGTTCAGAGAGGCGATTTTGCGATCTTTGCAGGATTGAGTGGGGTCGTCCAGCGACGAAAAAAAGCGGGTAGTGGGGTAAGTTGAAAAAATCAAAGAGAGGAGTTTTCCGATGATAAAACTGCTTTGTCTCTTGCTGGTAATTACCCCTTTATTTTTTGGATGCAAGACAACAGAACAGCACTATGAGGAAAAGGGCTATACCGAAGTATTGGGGCAGGAATTAAAGCAGCTCATTTCAGGGAAAAAAATATCGTCAGAGTCGTGGGTGGCTCAATATTCGCCCGACGGTAAAATGAGCGGTGAAGTTCTTGGGAAAAACATTTCCTTCAATGGCACCTGGGAAATAGGCGAGAGCGGCAAGCTTTGCGTCGTCAGTCAAAACACTTACACTAACGGCTGTAAGCGAATCCTCTTGCGAAATGCGGACGGGAGAGTTGTCTGGATCTCAAATTCCGGAGCCAATGAAGTCAAGATTGGGCGATAATAAATAATCCGGTCGACGTCGTAAAAAATGAAATTCCAGTAAACATCGAGGGCGGCCCCTTGGCCGCCCTCGATGTTCATGCGAAGTTCCTCTTTTCCCCTACGATTGCCGCACCCGATACAGGCCCTTATGGGCTTCGGTGTCGGCCCGGTGCGCCGCGAGGTCGGCGGCGACGGCGCTGACTCTGGTGTCCCGGCCCTCTTACCGTTTGCGCAGGTTGTAGAACACCTCACGGCCGCTGAAGACGGCGACTTCGTCGAGTTCGTCCTCGATGCGCAGCAGCTGGTTGTACTTGCAGATGCGGTCGGTGCGGCAGAGGGAGCCGGTCTTGATCTGGCCGGCGTTGGTGGCTACCGCCAGGTCGGCGATGGTGGTGTCCTCGGTTTCGCCGCTACGGTGGGAGATCACCGCGGTGTAGCCGGCCCGCTTGGCCATTTCGATGGCTTCGAGGGTCTCGGTCAGGGTGCCGATCTGGTTGACCTTGATCAGGATGGAGTTGGCAATCCCCTTCTGGATCCCCTCCTTGAGGATGCGGGTGTTGGTGACGAAGAGGTCGTCGCCGACAATCTGCACCCGGCTGCCAAGGCGGTCGGTGAGCAGCTTCCACCCCTCCCAGTCGTTTTCCGCCATGCCGTCCTCGATGGAGATGATCGGGTAGCGGTTGACCAGGTCCTCATAGAAGTCCACCAGTTCGGTCGCGGTCTTGGCCGGCTTGGCTTCATTGGCCAGGGTGTACTTGCCATCCTTGAACAGCTCGGAGGAAGCGACGTCGAGGGCCAGCAGTACGTCTTCGCCGGGGGTGTAGCCGGCGACCTTGATCGCCTCCATGATCACCTGCAGGGCCTCTTCGTTGCTCTTCAGGTCAGGTGCGAAGCCCCCCTCGTCGCCGACGGCGGTATTGTAGCCCTTGGCCTTGAGAACCTTCTTCAGGGCATGGAAGATTTCCGCACCCATGCGCAGGGCTTCCTTGAAGGAGGCGGCGCCGGTGGGCATGACCATGAATTCCTGGATGTCGACGTTATTGTCGGCATGGGCGCCGCCGTTGATGATGTTCATCATCGGCAGCGGCAATTCCTTGGCATTGGCGCCGCCGATATACTGGTACAGGGGGAGACCAGCCTCTTCGGCGGCTGCTTTGGCGCAGGCCATGGAAACGCCGAGCAGGGCATTGGCGCCGAGGTTGCTCTTGAAGTCGGTGCCGTCGAGTTCCAGCAGCTTGCGGTCGATGCCGGTCTGGTCGGTGACCTCCCAGCCGATCAGCGCCTCGGCGATGATCTCGTTGACGTGCTTGACCGCTTTC
>CAZYXS010000093.1:0-1599 GCA_964650955.1 uncultured Desulfuromonadales bacterium
GTAAGGGGGCTTTATGGTATTCGGAAAGGAGAGACCGCGGCTACCGAGGGGGCAATTTTTCGCGGCGAGATCATCAACTCCCCCACACGGGCCTAAAAGAAAGCCGCACCAAGGTCGCTGCGGCCCGTAATCTCGAACCTGGAAATCCAATCCCTGCCTACTCGAACTGTCGCCGAAACTTTTCCAACTCCCCCCGCAGCTGGACCATTTCATCCCGCAGGGCGGCAACCTCAGCCTCCAAACTAGCCAAACGCTCGTTCTCGGCCCGCATCTGCAGGGTGGCTGCTTCGGGCGAAGGCAGAGATTCCTCCAAATCCAGCACGGGCGCGCCGCACAGCAGATGGGCGTAGCGGTGCTCCTTGCGGCCGGGCTGGCGGGGGAGCTTGATCGCCAGGCAGGGGGTGCGGCCGGCGAGTTCGCCGAGGATCCGCTCGACCTCCTCCAGGGTTGGCAGGGGGGCCATGCGCTCGGCACGGGTGCGCAGTTCGCCAAGGGTCTGGGGGCCGCGCAGCAGCAGCTCGGCCAGCACCGCCTGTTCGTCCCGCTCGAGATGGAGCTTTTCGCCGAGGCTGTGGCGGTACTTGGGGACCCGGCTCCCTTCGCCGTGGGCCTGCATGGCCAGTCCCTTGTGGCGCAAACCATCCAGTGCCCGCACCACGTCGGCCTCCTCGAAGGCCACCACCGGGTCGCGGTTGGATTTCTGATTACAGGCGTTGGTCAGGGCGTTGAGGGTCAGCGGGTAGTAGTCGGGGGTGGTGAGGTCTTTCTCCACCAGGCTCCCGAGCACCCGGGCCTCGGCGGCGCTGAGCTGGATTTCCATGAGGGCTCCGTTCGAAAAAGGGATCAGTCGCGGTAGCGTTTGCTCAGGTCGCCGTAGGCGTCGATGCGGCGGTCGCGCAAGAAGGGCCAGATGCGGCGCACATCCTCGCTGCGCTGGCGGTCGAGTTCGACCACCAGCACCTCTTCGTCATCCTTGCCGGCGCGCTTGAGGTATTCCCCCTGGCAGCCGGCGACGAAGCTGTTCCCCCAGAACTGGGCTCCCTCGCTGGCGCCGCTGGGGTCGGGCTCGTGACCGACGCGGTTGACGCTGAGCACCGGGATGCCGTTGGCGATGGCGTGGCTGCGCTGGATGGTGATCCAGGCGCCGAGCTGGCGGGCGCGCTCCTCGTCGGTGTCGCGGGGGTCCCAGCCGATGGCGGTGGGGTAGATGAGCATGTCGGCCCCGGCCATGGCCATCAGCCGGGCGGCTTCGGGGTACCACTGGTCCCAGCAGACCAGCACGCCGAGGCGGCCGACGGAGGTGTCGATGGGCTCGAAACCGAGGTCGCCGGGGGTGAAGTAGAACTTTTCATAGTAGCCGGGGTCGTCGGGGATGTGCATCTTGCGGTACTTGCCGGCGATGGAGCCGTCGGCCTCGAGGATCACGGCGGTGTTGTGGTAGAGGCCGGGGGCGCGTTTTTCGAACAGGGAGGTGACGATGACCACGCCGAGCTCCCTGGCGAGGGCGCCGAAGTGCTCGGTGGCGGGGCCGGGGATGGTTTCGGCCAGGTCGAAGCAGCCGGTCTCCTCGGTCTGGCAGAAGTAGAGGCCGGCGTGCAG
>CAZYXS010000093.1:1699-12130 GCA_964650955.1 uncultured Desulfuromonadales bacterium
GGGTCGCGGTAGGTGGGGACGAGCACGGCGCCGTTGATCACCAGATAGTTGGCGTAGGTGGCGGGGAGGCGCTCTCCCTCGTCGTCGAACACCGCCTGCGGCCAGGGCAGGGGGAGCAGGCGGTAGGGGGCGCCGGCGGCGGTGCGGAAGGCGCGCAGCTCCGCCTCCATGGCGCTCAAGGCGGCATGGTGCTCGTCGGTCGGGACGTCGCAGCGCACGTAAAGGATGGTGTCGTCGGGGCAGAGCCGGGCCAGGGTGTCGATGTGGGAGTCGGTGTCGTCGCCGGCCAGATAGCCGTGATGAAGCCAGAGGATGCGCCGCAGGCCGAACAACTCGCGCAGCGCGGCCTCGATGCCGGCCTTGTCGAGATGGGGATTGCGGTTGCCGTTGAGCAGGCACTCGGCGGTGGTGAGCAGCGTCCCCTGGCCGTCGCTCTCGATCCCCCCCCCTTCGAGGATCAGGCCGATGGTGTCCAGGGGCAGGGCGCCGAAGGCGCCGGCCTGGTGCAGGCGGCGGCTGATCTGGTTGTCATGGTTGCTGGCGAACTTGAGCCCCCAGCCGTTGAAGCCGAAATCGAGCAGTCGCAGCCCCTCCTCGTCCTCGACGGTGATGGGGCCGAAATCCCGGGCCCAGGTATCGTTTGCGGGAATGGGGTGGATGCTCACCCTCTCCAGATCGGCGCCGGTGGTGCGCAGTTGGGCCCGTACCGCCTCCGGCTCGGGGGCGACCAGGAGCACCCGTTGGTATCGGCTGATCTGGGTGACGATGTTGCAGAACACCGGCTCGACCTGGTCGAGGCAATCCTGCCAGTCGCTGTCGGCGTGGGGCCAGGCGAGCAGGACGCCGTCCTGCTCTTCCCACTCGGCGGGGAGTCGTCGTGACATGGGTTAATCCTTGCGTGGGGGTTCCTGTCAAGAGGGGCATCCTACCTAATCTTCTGCCCCTTTGGCAACGGTTTCCGACTTGGCGAAGGTCAGCTTTCAGTGGGGCAACTGCAGCCAGGCGTAGCGGGCCACGGCAAGGAGCGTCAGCAGGCTGGCGCCGATCAGGAGCAGCCGGCGCCGGGTGGGACGGAGGGCAAACCCCTGGGGCTGCCCCGGCCAGGGGAACTCCCCCCCGAAGCGGCGCCGGGTTTCGCTGGCGGTGATCAGGAAGCTGAGCCAGACCGCCGCCAGCAGAAAGCCGCCGATGACGTCGGAAAGCCAGTGGACGCCGAGGTAGAGGCGGCTGACGCCGATGACCAGGGCGAGAAAGCTGCCGCCGAGCACCAGGTAGAAGCGGGCCTGCAGATTGCCGAGGGTGTCGAGCAGAAAATAAACCACCAGGCCGTAGAAGACCACGGCGACGAAGGCGTGGGCACTGGGGAAGCTGGCCGATTCCAGGACCAGGTGGTCGAAGAGGGGGGCGGGACGGGGGCGGTTGAGCACTTCCTTGAGCAGGAATACCAGCCCCTGGCCGCCGAGCAGGCCGAAGACCAGGATCAGGGCCGAAAAGGTGCGGTTGTAGAGCAGCAGCCAGGCGCAGGTCAGGCTTGACAGCATCAGAATGACCCAGGCGTCCCCCAGACAGGTCACCAGCTGGAAAAACAGGTCGGTACCCGGATGGCGCAGCCCCTGCACCTGCTGGTAGACGAGTTGGTCGAGGTGCTGCAGCGGACTCTCGAGCAGGACATCCCCCAGCACCCAGGCGAAGAACAGGGCGAGGCAGCCGCTCGCCGCCAGGCCGAAGGTGAGGTAGAAACCGCTGGCGCGCTGCAGGCAGAAGCGGGCGGCGAGAAACTCCCAGAGGCGGGGAGCATGGTGGCGCAGCAGGCTCAAAGGGGGCGCCGCGCAGCAGCGGCCCCAGAGTTCCTTGAGCCTGGCGGCCAGGCGCTTGGCCAATCTCCACAACAGTGGCACCAGGTATTTCCAGAACAGGGCGTTGGTGACGAAGAGCAGGATCAGCGCCAGGATCAGCAGGCTGAAGCGGCCGGTCCAGATCTCTACCAACTGCCAGCTTGCGGCGAACAGGTAGCCGAGGCCGGGGTAGGCCAGGCCCCACAGCAGGCCGCTCCCCAGGGCCCAGAGGGTGAAGGGGAGGGGGCGCATCTGGGCCGAGCCGGCGACGAAGGGGATGAAGGGGCGCAGGAAACCGACGAAGCGCCCTGCCAGCACGCTCTTACCGCCGTGGGCGGCGAAGAACAGCTCGGCCTTGCGGAGCAGCGCCCGGCGTTTGACGAACAGGGGGCGCTGGCGCAGGCTGCTCCCGAGTCGGGCGCCGAGGTAGTAGGAGATCAGGTCGCCGAGCAAAGAGCCGACGAAACAGACGACGACCAGGGGCGCCAGTTCCCCCTGGCCGTGGGCGGCGAGGAAGCCGGCGAAGACGATGAGCACGCTGCCGGGCACGAAGATGCCTATCACCGCCAGGGATTCGAACAGGGCCACCAGGCCGATGACGGTGTAGTAAAGGGGGCCGGTGGGGAGCCAGGCAAAGATGTCGAGCAGCCAGCGTTCCATGGACCCTCGTGGTGTCGGCGTGCGACCCCCGGCTCAGGGGGCAGGGCTGAAGCGGTGGTGCCAAGCGTCGAAGACCGGGACCTTTTCGGCGCCGAAGCGGGCCAGGCTGGCCCGCACCTGGTCGGGGCTGCGACGGCGTTCGAGTTTCGCCGGGGTTTTGGAAAAGAACAGGTCGGCATAGGTGACGACCTGTTCTTCGAGACTCAAGGGGAGCATGTCGCGGGCCGGCAGCGGCAACTGCCGGGCGACGATTTCCCCGGCGCTCAGGCCGATGCCGATGTGCCGCTCGCAGACCAGCCCGTGGCGCGGCCACCCGGCCGTCTCCAGCATGTCCCGCCCCTTGATGCCGTGCGCCAGGTAGGGGAGGAGGCCGTGGCAGCCGATCTCCGGCGCCCGGGTATGGAGAATGCCGATGTCGTGCAGCCAGGCGGCCTGCTCGACGAACACCAGGTCGATCTCCTCCCCCTGGGCCTGCAGGTGGCGGCCGACTTCCAGGGCCAGTTGCGCCACCGCGGCGCTGTGCCTCAGCAGCAGGCGGTGAGCCAGGGTGCCGGGGGGGTAGTGCTGTTCGAGCAGTCGGATCGGGTCCATGTTCGCGCCTTGGGGAATGACGGAATGCCTGTCATGATTCTATAGCAAAATCTATAGCACGCTCCTTGCCGCAGGTGAAGTGCGAAGGGGGGGGGAACAACAGCCCTTGACCCTGCTCTCTTAGGGGTCTAGAATCCCACGGGATTCACGCGGGATGGGGCAACGCCCCCGCCCCGCCATGGCGCCTGCGCGGCAGGGATGGAAAAATATGCGAAATCAAATATTGTTAGCCGGCTGCCTCATGGCCGGATTGCTGGTTTTGGGCGGCTGCAAATCGGAGCCCCCGCCACCCTTGGAGACCCCGGAAAAGGTTGTCAGCGTGGCCGTCGAGGAGCTCAAGGCCGAGGACGTGGACGAGTCGCTGACCCTGCCGGGAACCCTGGAGGCCTGGGAAGACCTGACCCTGGCGGCGGAGCTGCCCGGCATGGTCAAGGCCATCGGAATGCGGGAGGGGGACAAGGTGGCTCGCGGCGAGGTCATCGCCCGTATCGACCCCGAGGCGCAGGAGGCCGAGCTGATCAAGGCCGAGGCCGACCTGTCGCTGCAGAAGAAGAACCTGGCTCGCCTCGAGCAGCTGCTGGGGGACCGCTTCGTCAGCCAGAAGGAAGTGGACGAGGCCCGCAAGGCGATGGAGGTAGCCCGGGCCGAGCTGCACCGCGCCCGGGTCGACCTGGACAAGAGCATTCTGCGCAGCCCCGTCGACGGCATCCTCGACCAGTTGCTGGTCGATCGCGGCGAATACGTCACCCCGGGGACGCCGGTGGCCGTGGTGGTGCAGGTCGATCGCCTCAAGGCCCTGGTCGAGGTGCCGGAAAAAGATGTTCAGTACCTGCAGCTTGGCCAACCGGTGCAGGTGGTGCCGGCCAGCATCGGCGGCGCCGACGGCCCGGCCCTGCCGGGGGAAATCATCTACCTGGCCTTCAAGGCCGACCCGGTGACCCGCACCTTTGTCGCCAAGGTGGCGGTGGACAATGCCGAGGGGCGCCTGCGCCCGGGGATGATCCTGCGGGTGGTGCTGGCCCGGCGCAGCCTGGACCAGGTGGTCACCGCCCCCCTGTCGGCGGTGATGGAGCGCGAGGGGGGCAAGGTGGTCATGGTGGAGCAGGATGGCTTCGCCCGCCTGCGCCCGGTGCTGCCCGGCGGGGTGGTGGGGGACCGGCTGATCATCCGCACCGGTCTGCAGGCTGGTGAACGCCTGATCGTACGCGGCCAGCAACTGGTCGCCGACGGCGCCAAGGTGCGGGTGGACGACTGACCATGCTCCTGACCGACGCCGCCATCCACCACCGCAGCACCGTCTTCACCCTGATGGTCATCGCCTTCGTGGTGGGCCTCTACAGCTACCTGACCCTCCCCCGGGAGTCGACCCCCGACATCACCATCCCCGTGGTACTGGTGCTGACCACCCACGAAGGGGTGGCACCCGCCGATATCGAGACCCTGATCACCCGTCCCATCGAGCGCAAGCTCAAGGGATTGAAAGAGGTCAAGGAGCTGCGCTCGGTGAGCGCCGAGGGTTCCTCGATGATCACCATCGAGTTCAACCCCGAGGTGGATATCGACAACGCCCTGCAGTGGGTGCGGGACAAAGTCGACCAGGCCAAGGGGGATCTCCCCGCAGACCTGGAGAACGACCCGACCATCACCGAAATCAACCTCTCCGAATTTCCGGTGCTGATGGTGGCGGTTTCCGGCGAGGTGGAGGAGAGCCTGCTCAAGGCGGTGGCGGAAGCCCTGGAAGACCGCATCGAAGAGGTCCCCGGGGTGCTCGACGTGGTGCTCACCGGCGGCCGCGAGCGGCAGATCCGGGTGGAATTCGACCCCGACCGGCTGGCCGCCTACCGCCTCTCCTTCGGCGAAATCCTCGCCGCCATCCAGAAGGAGAACGTCAACATCCCCGGCGGCAGCATCGACCTGGGGCAGGGGAAGTACCTGCTGCGCATCCCGGGGGAGTTCACCGAGCCGGAGCAGATCGACTACCTGGTGCTGGCCAGCAACCAGGGGCGGCCGATCTATTTCAAGGATGTCGCCACCGTCCACGACACCTTCGAGGACCGCACCAGCTACGCCCGTCTCAATGACCGGCCGAGCGTCACCCTGGCGATCAAGAAGCGCACCGGCGAGAACATCATCGCCGTCGCCGACGAGGTCTTCGCCCTGCTCGAGGCGGCCAAGTCCCAGATTCCCCCCGGAGTGAGCCTCGACGTCACCCTCAACCAGTCCAAGGACATCCGGCGCATGGTGCGGGAGTTGGAGAACAACATCCTCACCGGCCTGCTCCTGGTGGTGGCGGTGCTGTTCCTGTTTCTCGGCGTCACCAACTCCCTGTTCGTCGCCCTGGCCATCCCCTTTTCCATGCTCCTCTCCTTCGGGGTGCTCAGCGCCCTCGGCATCACCCTCAACATGGTGGTGCTGTTCAGCCTCATCCTGGCCCTGGGGATGCTGGTCGACAACGCCATCGTCATCGTCGAGAACATCTACCGCCACATGCAGGAGGGAAAGGATCGGGTCAGCGCCTCCCGCATCGCCGTGGCCGAGGTCGGCTGGCCGGTGATCACCTCGACCCTGACCACCCTGTGCGCGTTCTTTCCCATGGGGTTCTGGCCGGGGATCATGGGGGAGTTCCTAAAGTACCTCCCCCTGACCCTGATCATCACCCTGAGCGCCTCCCTGTTCGTGGCGCTGGTGATGAACCCGGTCATCTGCGCCACCTTCATGCGCCTCTCCCCCCGCCGCCAGGCCAAGCTGGCCGCCCGCGACCCCTGGCTGCTGCGGCGTTACGAAAAGGTACTGCGCTTCTGCCTGGTTTTCCCAGGGCTGACCCTGGGGCTGGCGGTCGGCTTTCTGCTGCTGGTCGGGGGCGCCTATTCCATCTTCGGCCATGGCGTCGAGCTGTTCCCCGACACCGAGCCGAACCAGGCCTATATCGAAATCAAGGCCCCGGAAGGGACGCGCCTCGAGGTCACCGACGAACTGGTGCGGCAGGCGGAAGAGGTGGCCCTGTGGGAGCTCGACACCCGCTACGTTATCGGCGAGGTCGGGGTGGCCGGCAGCGGCAACGAGGGGATGGAGGGGCAATCCCATCTGGGCAAGGTCTCCATCGAATTCGTCGACCGGGCCGACCGCCACGAAGACACCAACCAGGTGCTGGCCCGCATCCGCCATGCCCTGGGGGGCTTCGTCGGCGCCGAGATCAAGGTGGAGAAGCAGGAGGAGGGGCCGCCTACCGGCCCGCCGGTGAATATCGAAATCAGCGGCGAGGAGGTAGCCACCCTCGCCACCCTGGCCGCCAAGGCCAAGGAATTGATTCAGGACGTGCCCGGCCTGGTCGATCTCAAGGATGATCTGGCTAAGGCCAAGCCGGAAATCCGCGTGCGGGTCGACCGGGTCAAGGCGAGCCTGCTCGGCCTCTCCACCGCCGACATCTCCCGCACCATCAAGGCCGCCATCAGCGGTTCCAAGCTCGGGGTCTACCGGGAAGGGAAGGATGAGTACGACATCGTCGCCCGCCTGCCGGAACACCGCCGCCAGCAGTTCGCCGACATCGAAAGCCTGCTCATCCCCAACCCCGGCGGGGCCCCCATCCCCCTCTCCACCGTGGCCCGCATCGAGTTCGGCGCCGGCTACGGCTCCATCCGCCATCTCAACCAGAAGCGGGTGGTGACCCTGTCGGCCAACACCTTCGGCCGCAACAGCAACGAGGTGCTGGGCGAGGTTCAGCAGCGGCTGAGCCGGCTGGAGGTTCCCGCCGGCTACCGCATCGCCTTCTCCGGCGAGCAGGAAGAACAGCAGAAGGCCGCCGCCTTCCTGACCAAAGCCTTCATCGGCGCCATCTTCCTCATCGCCCTGGTGCTGATCACCCAATTCAACTCGGCGGCCCAGACCGGCATCGTCATGACCTCGGTGGTGCTCTCCCTTTCGGGGGTCTTCCTCGGCCTGATGCTGACCGCCACCCCCTTCGGCATCATCATGACCGGCATCGGCGTAGTCTCCCTGGCCGGGGTGGTGGTCAACAATGCGATCGTGCTCATCGACTACATCAACCAGCTGTGCGCCGAAGGGATGGACCTCGACGAGGCCCTGGTGCGGGCCGGGGTGGTGCGCCTGCGGCCGGTGCTGCTGACGGCGGTGACCACCATCCTCGGGCTGCTCCCCATGGCGGTGGGGGTGAGTTTCGATTTCGTGTCCCTGAGCTGGGAGATCGGCGGCGAGTCGGCCCAATGGTGGGGGCCGATGGCGGTGGCGGTGATCTTCGGTCTGGCGGTGGCTACGGTGCTGACCCTGGTGGTGGTGCCGGTGCTCTATCGGCTGGTGGCCACACTCGGGAGGAGGAGTCCGATCCCTTCGGTGAATCCGGAGTGAACGGGGTCGGGTCGCCGGCAGGGTTGACAGTTGCGCAGAATTTGCTATTCTCCTGACCAGTTTTGTCATCATTTTCCGAAAGGAGCGACACCATGGCTTTGTGGCAATGCGGCAAGTGTGGGTACGAGAAGGAAGGGCGCTGCAAACCGAAGAAGTGCCCCACCTGCAATGAAACCGGCGCCTTTGTAAAAAAATAGGGCGATTCTCAAGCAAGGCAAAGCGGCGGATCGGGGTTCGGACCCGGTTCGCCGTTTTTTATTGCCGGCGCCTATGCGAGTTGGCGTATACATCGGATTTGTCGATTTGATTTATCGGCGGTGTCGATATATGGTGGCGCCTGGTCCCAAAACATCTTCTGGAGGAAGCATGAAAACTGTTTGGATGTGGTTGTTGGTCCTGGGGCTGTGCTTCGGCGGGTCGCCGGTCTGGGCGCAGAGCCATGGCGGAATGGTCACCATGGAATTCGACCTTTCGGCTCAGCCGGCCGGTGAGGAAGCGCGGCTCTGGATCCCCTATCCCGTCTCCGACGCCGACCAGGTCATCTCTGCCGTGCAGTGGAGCGGCGATTACGCCGAAGCCGCAGTCTATACCGACCGCCGTTTCGGAACCCCGATGCTCTACGCCCGCTGGCCCAAGGAGGCAACCAGCCGCAAGCTCAGCCTGCGCTTTGCCGCCCAGCGCCAGGAGGTCCGCCATGGCCAGTTGCCGGCCAAGGAAGCGGCCTGGCACCCTTCCGATTACCGCATGTTCCTCGAAGCCACCAGCTTCGGCCCGGTGGACGGCGATGTGAAGAAACTGGCCGACCAGATCACCAAGGGGCAGAAAGGGGTGCTGGCCAAGGCCCGGGCCATCTACGACTGGGTCTGCACCAACATGCACCGTGACCCCAATATTCGCGGCTGCGGCGTCGGCGATGTTCCCTCCCTGCTCAACAGTCTCGGCGGCAAGTGCGCCGACATCCACTCGGTCTATGTCGCCCTGGCCCGCGCCGCCGGCGTGCCGGCCCGCGAGGTGTTCGGCCTGCGCCTCGGCAAGAAGGACGGAGACGATATCAGCGGCGCCCAGCACTGCTGGGCCGAATTCTACCTCCCCGGTTACGGCTGGTTCCCCGTCGACCCCAGTGACGTACGCAAGGCCATGCTGTCCGAAAAGCTGACCCTCGACTCCCCCCGCACCGCGGAACTGCGCAGCTACTACTGGGGAGGCATGGACGCCATCCGTATCAAGCTCGGCACCGGCCGTGACCTGACCCTGAGCCCCGCCCAGCAGGGGGCACCGGTCAATTATCTGATGTACCCCTTCGCCCAGGTCGGTGAAAAGACCCTCGACTGGCTCGACCCGGCCACCTTCAAGTACAGCTTCAAGTTCAAAACGCTGTAGCTTTCCCCCCCCTTTGCAAAGGGGGACATGGGATTCAGCAACAGAAAATGGGTGACTGTAGCAATGGCAGTCACCCATATTATTTCGGAGCTATAACCCAAAAGAAGGTCCAATGCCCATTCAAAGCTCATTAACGCTGAGGCGGAGAGATGGGAGAGACGGAGAGGTTATCTTCTGAGGGATTTTAAGGTTTCTCTCTGCGGTCCCTGCTCTCTTTGCGGCTCTCCGTTAACCGCCTTCGTTTGGGTTATAGGACCGTTTTTTTTGTCGGTGGAGTGGCAGTCAATGCCGGAGGGTGAATTCGATATGTCCTTCGCCCCGCTGGATCTGGATGATTTCCCCTTCGTGGGGGTGCAGGCTGCGCAGGGCTGCGGCGTTGCCCAACTCCTGGCTAAAGAACATTGTCTTGCCCCCCACCCGCATGCTGCGTACCTGAATGGCCCGCTGCCCCTTGGCATCTCCGTAGGCTTCGAAGATTTCCACCCATTTGCCGATGGTCAGATCCGGCGCCCCTTCCGGGGGAATTTCATACCTGTGCTCCATGGCCCCCTCCCCACGCTCCGATGGTTGTCGATAAATCCTAACTATTTTAAAAGAAGTTAATTGCTTTGCAAGGGGATGTGCCGCAAAAATATGCGCCCAAGAGGGAGCAGTACCAGGGCGAAGAGGGCGGCGAGAAGCAGGAAGGTCGGCTGCAGGCCGGCGTGATCGGCGAGCAGGCCGACCAGGGGGCCGGTGATGACAAACAGCAGGCGGAAACCGAGGGATTTGAGGGAGAGCAGGCTGGCGCGGTTGTTGCGGTCGCTGGCCCGCTGCAGATGGTGACGCAGCATCGGCCCCTGCAGGCCGCGCATGGCGGTGAGCAGGTAGTAGAACAGGAAACTCAGCACCCCGCCGGTCAAGCCCAGGCCGAGGTAGCCGACGAGAATCAGGCCGCCAAGCAGCCAGGTCAGGCCCCGGTCCCCCAGGTGAAACTGGACCCGGTGGCTGAGCAGGGCGAACAGCGCCACGGTCAGGTTGGCCGCCGCCCAGACCGGCCCGAACCAGGAGAGGGGGACCCCGGTCTGCTGCATGTAGGGTTGGATCAGCCAGACCGGGTAGAAGGAAGCGATGCCGGTGACCACCGCGAAGGCGATGGTGGAGCGCAGGTGCCGGTCTTCGATTAGACCGGTGCGGACGACGGCCAGGGCCTGGGCCAGGTGGGAGGTAGGGGGTGTGCCCTGGTGCGGAATTTCCACCAGGGTGCGGCAAATGGCCAGGGCGAGCAGCCAGACGGCGATCTGCACCACGAAGGGGAGCAGCGGCCAGTGGGCGTACATCAGGCCGGCAAAGATCGCGCCGGCCGCTTCGCCGCTCTGGGCGAAACCGTTCATGCGGCCGTCGAAGCGGGCGTAGTCCTGCTCCCGCCCCTGGGTGCGCAGGGTTTCGAAGAGCAGGGCGGTGTCCGAGCCGCTGATGAAGGCATAGGAGATGCCGAGCAGGGCCTCGGCCAGCAGCACCCCGGCGAAGCTGTCGGCCAGGGTGTAGACGGTCCAGCCGGCCACCCCCACGGCCGCGGCCAGGGTCAGGGAGAAACGGTAGCCGAGCCGGTCGCTGAGGTAGC
>CAZYXS010000094.1:0-5197 GCA_964650955.1 uncultured Desulfuromonadales bacterium
CCCTGGCCCGGGCGCTGGTCAACGACCCCCAGCTGCTGCTGGCCGACGAACCCACTGGGCAACTCGATTCGGCCACCAGCGCCGAAATCCTGCAACTGCTGGCCAGGGTTCACAGCAGCGGCCGCACGGTGGTCGTCGTCACCCACGAGGCGGCCACGGCCGCCTACGCCCAGCGCACCATTTACCTGCAGGACGGCCATGTTCAGGCTGGTTGAAAGGGGCCGGCTGGCCGGCCGCATCGCCCTCATGGCCCTGCGCGCCCTCTGGGCCTACAAACTGCGCAGCTGTTTCGTCATCAGCGCCGTGGCCCTGGGGATCGCCTCCCTCACCCTCATCATCGCCTCCATCGACGGTGCCGAACGCAAGGCGATGGAGATCGTCGACGCCTTCGGCCCCGATGCCGTCTTCATCCTCGGTGGCGACATCCGCTCCCGGGCAGTAGGGCAGCGGACCTTGACCCTGAGCTACGAAGACGCCGAAAAGCTGCGCCAATCCCTACCCGGGGCCTACCTGGTGGTGCCGATGCGGGCGCGCTTCAATCTCAATGCCCGGAGCGACGGACGGGCCACCCAGGTGCCGACCGTCATGGGTGCCACCGCCGGCTACGCCGAAGCCTGGAACTGGCCCCTGGCCGAGGGACGAGATCTGAGTGAAGCGGAAGTGGCCCGGGGCGCCAAGGTCGGACTGATCGGGGACACCACCGCCCGGGCGCTGTTCGGCGAGGACTCGCCGGTGGGCCGCACGGTGTTCGTCGAACAGCTGCCGGTGCAGATCGTCGGGCGCCTGGCCTATCGCGGGGTGTCCGCGGGCGGGGGTGGCGGTCCGGTGGACGACCGCCTGATCGTTCCCATCACCACCCTGACCCAGCGCTTCAACCTCGACCGCAAGTATTTTCGTGCGCTGCGGGTCAAATTCGTCGATCCGGAGAACATGTCCTTCCATGTGGACAACCTGCGCTCCCTGCTGCGGCACCAGCACCGCCTGGCGGATGGGGCGCCCGACGATTTCACCATCCTCACCGCCGACGAGGTGCTCAAGTTTTTATCGGTATTCAAAGGGGGGCTGGTGCTGTTTCTCGGGGTGACGGCGGTGGTGGCCATGGTGGTGGGGGGCTTCGTGCTGGCCAACCTGTTCTATCTCAGCATCAGCGAACGGCGCACTGAAATCGGTCTGAAAAGGGCCCTGGGTGCCCCCAGCGGCGCCATTCTGCTGCAGATTCTCCTCGAGGCGCTCTGGTTGACCCTGCTCGGGGCCCTCTGCGGTCTGGCCCTGGGCATGGCCTTCGGTCAGCTGCTGGAGCGCCTGGGGGTGCTGGAAATCCTTCTCTCCTGGAAGATTTTCGGCTTCGCGACCCTGGCCGCGGTGGTCATCGGTTTGGTGTTTGGTCTCAAGCCGGCCCGCCAGGCCGCCGCCCTGGCTCCCATGGACGTGCTCAAGGGGACACTTTGAGGAGAGGGGAGCGTCGGTCATGTGGTTCAGCCTGAAAATCGCCCTGGCCTCCCTCAAGGCCCACCGACTGCGTACCCTGCTGGCCATTGTCGGGGTGCTGCTCGGGGCGCTGGCGCTGTGTGCGGTGCAGCACGTCAGCGCCGCCATGTACGCCAAGGCCCGCCAGGAAACCGCCAAGCTCGGCACCAACCTGTTCGTGGCCCAGTCCGGCAAGCTCTCCTTCCGCCGCTCGGGCGAGGCCCGCATCCGCAATGAGGCCACCACCTTCACCCTGCAGGATGCCCGCGCCCTGGCCGCCGGGTTGCCGGCGGTGCGGCGCAGCGCCCCCTTTGCCAGCCGCTCCATGCCGATTCGTGCTGGGGGGGTGAAGATCCCCTCGCGACTGGTGGGGACGACGGCGGACTACCTGCCGGTGCGCAACGCCGAGGTGGCCGAAGGGCGCTTTCTCACCGCGGCGGACGAAGCCGACCTGGCCCGGGTCTGCGTGCTTGGCGCCAAGATCGCAGAGCGGTTGTTCGGCCGGGCGGAGGCGGCCCTGGGGCAGGAGGTGTTCTTTTTCCGCGCCCCCGCCCGGGTGGTCGGGGTGATGGCAGCCAAAGGGGGGGATATCGCCGGCACCGACCTGGACGAGCAGGTCTATCTCCCCCTTTCGACCTACCTGCGGCGCTTCGCAAACCAGAGCTGGATCTCCGGGGTCTATCTGCAACTGGCCGACCCCAGGGATTACGAGACAACCCGGGCGGCCGCCCGGGAGATCCTGCGCAGCCGCCATCACCTCGGGCCGGGGGAGGAGGACGATTTCGCCCTGCTCACCGCCGAGGACACCATGAAGGTGCAGCAGCAGGCCCTTGATCTGGTGCAGACCCTCGGGCTGATCAGCGCCTCCATCAGTTTCGCCGTCGGCGGCCTGGGGATCCTCTCCATCATGATCCTGCTGGTGCGCATCCGGCGCCTGGAGATCGGGGTGCGCCGGGCCGTAGGAGCCACTCGCCCCGACATCATCCGCCAGTTCATGCTGGAGGCGGGGGTCATGGGGGGGCGGGGCCAGCGGGGTGTTGGGTGGCGCATTGCTGGTGCGCCTGGTGTATCATTTTGGTAATCTGCCGGTGGTGTACGAACCTCTCTACCTGCTCGGCCCGCTGCTCGGGTCGGTGCTGTTGGGGTTGGCCGCCGGGGCCTATCCGGCTTGGCAGGCGGCCCAGGTCGAGGTTCTGGAAACTTTGCGCACCGAATAGGTGGCGCGGTTGCCGCCAGCGTTTTCCCCGGAGCTGTCATGATCGATCCTCTTGCCGGCCTGGCCGGGACCATCGCCCTGACCCTGGGGGTGGCCTGGGCCAGCGGCCTCAATCTCTATGCGGTGATCCTGGCCCTGGGCCTGGTCGGTCACTATGAGCTCTGGACTCTACCCTCCGACCTGACCATCCTGGCCCACCCGGCGGTGCTGCTGGCGGCGGGCTTCATGTACCTGGTGGAATTCGTGGTCGACAAGATCCCCGGTCTTGACAGTCTTTGGGATACCGCCCACACCTTCATCCGCATCCCCGCCGGGGCGGCGCTGGCCGCTGCCGCGCTCGGCGAGGTGCCGCCGGAATATACCCTGGTCGCCGTCATTCTCGGTGGTACCCTGGCGGCCAGCGCCCATGCCGCCAAGGCTGGCTCGCGGCTGGTGCTGAACGCCTCTCCCGAACCCTTCAGCAACTGGTTCGCTTCCCTGGGGGAGGATGTGGCGGTCTTCGGCGGGCTGCTGCTGGCCTTCACCCATCCCTGGGTGTTTCTGGTGCTGCTGGCGCTCTTCGTGGTGCTGCTGATCTGGCTGCTGCCGCTGGTCTGGCGCGGGGTTCGGGGGATGCTGCGAACCCTGCGCCGCTGGTTCGGCGGGAACGCCGAAACCATTTGAAACTTTGCCAGGAAGGAGATCCCCGATGGACCTTTATCTGCTCCCCCACGGCCAGGCCCTGCCCCTGACCGAAGACCCCGGCCAGCCCCTGAGCCGCCAGGGGATTGTCCAGATCAAGGCCGTTGCCACCGTATTGCAGCGGCTCAAGATCCCCATCGACACCCTGATCGCCAGCGGCGAGAAACGCTCCCGGCAGAGCGCCGCCCTGATCGCGGAAGGAATCAACTACCCCTACAGCGATATCGTCGAAAGCCCTCTGGTGGCCCCCGAGGCGACCACTGCCGATCTGGAAACCCTGCTGATCCCCTTGTTGCAGCGCCCTTCCGCTCTGATCGCCGGTCATCGGCCCTCCCTGGGGCGGTTGCTGACGCTGCTGCTGAACGCCCCGGCCGAACGGCTGCTGCTCGAACCCGGTGCCCTGGTGCATTGGCGCCTGACCTCCCTCCAACCCCTCCAAGCTCGGCTTTGCTCCTGGCTTTCGCCGGAGCAGGTGCTCCTGCTGGCGGGTGCCGCCCGCCGGGGTTAGCCAATTGAAGCTGAGATTTGCTCCGAGAAACGCCCCTCCGCGGGGCGTTTTTTTATTCCTGGAAGTCAGTCGGCGGAGGGATTCGGATTGGCGAGGCTGGCGAGGTCCTGTTGCAAGGTGGCGATCTGGGCGGGGGCCAATTGCAGGTAGGCGATGCCTGGGCAGGCTAGAACATTGGCGTGGCTGGGCACCCCGCCTGGGGCGAGCAAGGTCTGGCAGAGGGTGGCGGCGACAGCCACGGTGGCCGCCAGACGTCGGACGGTCTCGTCCAGTCCCGTGGCGGTGGCGAAATCATGATGGTGCAGTACCGTTTGCACCAGGCGGGGGGAGAAGTCCCAGAGCTCCAGCAGCACCGCACCGATCATGTCGTGGGAGAAGGCGAACAGCCCCCGCTCGATATCCAGCGCCCGGGCTTCGTTACCCTGGCTCAGAGCCAATGCCTGCTGAAAGGTTTCCGGGTCGCGCCGGTGCATGATCAATTGCCCGACATGGTGAAACATTCCGGCCAGAAACGCCTCGTCGGGATCGACCTCGTTGGTGGCCTGGGCGACCCGCCGGGCGGCGATGGCACAGAGCCGGGCCTCGCTCTGCAGGCGTTTTTCCACCGGACCGCTGGCGGCGCGAAAGCTCCGCAGGCTGCTGTCGATGGCCAGCTCCTTCAACGCGTTTTCGCCGATCAGCATCAAGGCTCCCTCCAGGCTGTTGACCTGGGCACGGCGACGGTAGAAGGAGGAGTTGGCGATCTTCAACACATGGGCGGCCAGGGTGCTGTCCTGACTGACCAGGTCGGCCAGGTCGCGGATCGAGGTGTCAGGCTGGTTGATGCGGCGCAGCAACCTCGCCGCCACGGCTGAAACCAGCGGCAGATCATCCATCTCCCGCAGGATATCCCGCAGGGCGGCGAGCATGGGGTCGTTGGGGTCGGCAAGGGACGATGGCATCGGCGGCGCCGGCATCCGGCGGCGCCCCTCGGGGTTGGTGCGGGGACGGGCGACCTCAACTAGGTCGCGATAGCGCCCCCTCAGGTGAAGCCGCTGCCTGCGCTGCAGGCGAAACAGTGGTCGCCGGTGGCGATCGGGTCCCCGGCCTGGGGGCGCCCTTGCATCTGGGCCACATGTTTGCGCCGCCCGCCGAGGGGAATACCGGCGGCCAGGTTGAAATCGCAGTCGTAGAGGGTGCCATCCCAGGCCACCGACACCTGGGTCCGACACATCAGCCCGGTCACGGTGCAAGGATTGAAAGCCTGCTGCAGGCTTTCAAGGTAGGCGTCCAAATTGCCCTACTGCTGCAACCAACGGCGGAACCGGCCCAAGGGAACATTGGCA
>CAZYXS010000094.1:5207-12015 GCA_964650955.1 uncultured Desulfuromonadales bacterium
CGTCGCCGAGAATCATAATGGCGCCGGCGATAGCCAAGGGGACATTGGCAAAGATGAACAACTGGTTGAACAGGATCCCCCAGCGCTCCGCCAGTTCCCGCTTGAAACGTTTTTCGGTCTGCGCCTGTCCCGCCGGCAGAAAGGCTCCGGCGGGGCTCGCCACCAGGTTCAGCTCCAGACCGCTTCCGGGCAGTCCATAGCCCAGGGCGTTGAGCTGACGCAACCCCGCGAGGCTGCGCTCGAACACCCCCTTGCCCCGCTGGGCCTCGGCCTGGCCGGGGCTCAGAGAGGGGAAGGAGGCGACGATGACGACCCGCTGGGCCACGCAGACATCGAGCAGGGCCTGACGCTCAGGGGCGGCAATGGCGGTCAGGTTGGAGCGCAGCATCAGCTTGGAGGTCAGGGGTGCCAGTTGCTGCAGCAGCCAGGGGAGTTCGGGAAGCAACTCCGGGGCCCCGCCGGTGAGGTCGATGAGATCGAAGGAAACCCTCCGGGCATAGGCGACGACCTCCTCCATGGTGGCGCGGGACATCACCTCCCGGCGCTGCGGCCCGGCCTCCAGGTGGCAATGGCGGCAGGCCAGATCGCAGAGCAAGCCGAGGTTGATCTGCAGGGTGCGGGTTTCTCCGCGCTGCAGGGTCAGGCCCTCCCGGGCCAGGGTGCGGGCGAACAGGTCGCCGCAGCCGCATTCGGGTGGCGGGTCGCAGGTCAGATAGGGCGGTTGCTGCTCACTCATCTCGGCACCCGCCTACATCGAGAGCTTTTCCGCCAGCTTGCGCATCTGCATGCCGTGCACCAGGGAGGCTCCGCCGCGGATGGCGGTGACCACGTGCAGCGCTTCGGTCATTTCGCCGAGACTGGAGCCCTGCTCCAGGCAGCCCTTGGTGTAAGCCTCGATGCAGTAGGGGCACTGCACGGTGTGGGCGACCGCCAGGGCGATCAGGGCCTTCTCCCGGGCGCTCAGCTCCCCGTCGGCGAAGACCTGGCCGTAATATTCGAAGAATTTCTTCCCCAATTCCGGGGCGTCTTTGGCGATGTCGGCGAAGCGGACGAGATCCTTGGGGTCGTAGTAGGGGTCCATGCTGGGCACTCCATAGGGTTGGGAGGCCGCCCCGATCGGCGGGGCGACGTTCTGGCGGGGACGATGCGGCCGGAACGGAGTCCTAGTATAGCGGAATTTCAGTCGCGGAGCAAAAAGCGGCAAGCGACGAAGAGGGGGGGGCGGCTCAAGCCGACGCGGCGTCCCGGTCCCGGGGGGCCGGGGCCTGGGGCTGCGGGTTCCAGCGCGATTGCAGTGCCAGCAGGTCGGGCGCCTCCAGTGGCTTGGCGAAGTAGTAGCCCTGGGCCTCGTCGCAGCCGAACTCCTTGAGCATCGCCAGGGCCCCGGCGGTTTCCACCCCTTCGGCGATAACCTTCAGGCCGAGGCTGCGGCCCAGCCCAATAATGGCCTGGATGATGCCGCGGTCGTCCGGGTCGGCTTCGATGTCGCGGGTGAAGGACTGGTCGATTTTCAACCGGTCGATGGGAAAATGCTTCAGATAGCTCAGGGAGGAGTAGCCGGTGCCGAAGTCGTCGACCGACAGCTGCACTCCCAACGCCTTGAGCTCGATCAAGGTGGTGATGGTTGCCTCGGCGTTTTCCATCAAGGAGCTTTCCGTCAGTTCCAGCTCCAGCCAGCGGGGAGGGAGGCCCGTTTCCCGCAGGATCTCCGCCACCAGCTTCGGAACGCCCGGCTGGTTGACCTGATGACCGGAGAAATTGACCGCCATCTGCAGCGGCGGGTGCCCCGCCTCCTGCCAGGCCTGGTTCTGGGCGCAGGCGGTGCGCAGCACCCATTCTCCCAGGGGGCGGATCAGGCCCGTTTCCTCCGCCACCGGAATGAACCGGGCCGGCGAAATCATCCCATCCTCCGGATGGCGCCAGCGCAGCAGCGCCTCGACCCCGAAAATCCGGCCGCTGGCCAGGTCGATCTGCGGCTGATAGACCAGAAAGAACTCCTCTTTCTGCAGCGCCCGGCGAAGTTTTGCCTCCAGATCCCGCCGCTCCATGGCTTGATGGTGCATGTCGGCGGAAAAATACTGGTAGGTGTTTCTCCCCCGCTGCTTGGCGGCATACATCGCCATGTTCGCATGTTTGAGCAGCAGGTCGACACTCTCTCCGTCGTGGGGGTAGAGGGAGATGCCCATGCTGGCGGTGGGAAAGATCTCCTGTCCTCCCAGCTGAATGGGTGGAGCCAGCATGGCTCGCAGATGCTCGGCAACAAAGGTGATGTTGCGCTGCTCCCTGGGGCCCCCCAGCAGAATGACGAATTCGTCCCCGCCGAGGCGGGCCAGCGTATCGCTTTTGCGCACGCAGCCGGCGAGGCGCTGGGCCACGGTTTTCAGGTAAAGATCGCCGCTTTCATGGCCGAGGGTGTCGTTGATGTCTTTGAAGCGGTCCAGATCGAGGTAGATCAGGGCGAGCAGGGAATTCTCCCGTTGCGCCCGGGCCAGTGCCTGGCTCAGGCGGTCCTGGAGCAGAGTGCGGTTGGGAAGGCCGGTCAGCGGGTCGAAAAAGGCCAGTTTGCGGATGGTCTCCTCGGCCTCCTTGCGGGTGCTGAGGTTGTGGACGATGCAGACCACCTCGCTGCCGCTGCCTCCGCCCGATTCCATCCGCGCGCTGGAAAGGGAGACCGGTACCGTCGCTCCAGCGGCGGCAAGTTGCAGTTCCAGCGGTTCGCCGCCGGTTCCGGCAAGGATCACGGCCAGCAGTTCTTCCTTTTTGGGTCGCTCGGCGAGCAAGTCGCTGAAAGCGAGGCCGGCCAGATCTGTCTCACTGCGTCCGAACAATCTGGCCCCGGCTGGATTGCTGTTGCGGATGGTGCCGTCGGGGCCGAGCACATACAGGGCATCGGCCAAGGAACGAATAATCTCCGCCAGGTAGTTGCGAGCCTCCGCCGTTTCGGCGTAGGCCGCTTCGACGCGGTTGGCCATCTGGTTGAAGGTGCTTGCCAAGTCACCGACTTCGTCTCGGGAGCGAGGGATGATGCCCAACCCCGGTACCCCCTCCCCGAGTCGTTCGGCCCATAGTTTAAGTTGGACCACCGGTCCGGCGATGTTCGCGGCCAGCAGCAGGCCCAGTGCCAAGGCTGCGCCCACCGCGAGCAGGGTCACGACCAGGGTGGTGGATTGGGCGGAAAAAATGGAGTGGGCGACTTCGGCGCGGTGGGCGTTGAGGGTTTGCTGCTCGATGGCGATAGCCCGGTTGACGGCGTCAAGAAAAGCGATTTCGGCATGTTCGAAGGTGCTTTTTATCGCCAGGAGGGATGATTCAGGCGCGCCGGAGTTGATCTTGTCGACCAAAAACCGGCCCGTTGCCAGAAGCTCATCCCCCGCTGCAAGAGCTTCCGAACGAGCCGTCTCTTCCTCTGGCATTCCTGCCAACTCGAGCGCCAACAGATGCCCTTTGGCCAAGGCGTACCGCTGGTACCCCTCGGTCAGCAACTGATGTTCTTCATGCTCTGCGTCTTCCTTGTCGGTCTCCGGCCCGTGCAACTGAGTCAGAAAACCCAACTCGCTGGCCGAAGACACCACCCGTTGCCCGGCAAACCGCAGCTCCTCCAGGGCCTGGATGTGAGGAAGCACGTGTCCGGCCACGGCATCGAAATCAGCACGGATGACCCTGATCGTCTGCAGGGCGCTGAACCCCACCAGCAGGGTCAGTGCCGCCATCAGGAAATAACCGCTCAGCAGCTTGCTCTTGATCCGCATGGGCGGAACTGTCCTTCCGGGGCTGAGAGGTTGGGTGCCAGGAGCTGCCGGAGAGTCGACACCGACGGCAATAAATTAAAGCCTGATGCAAAAACAAGGCCGTCCTTTTTCAATCCTCCTCCGTGCCGGGCAGGCCGGACAGGTCCGGCAGATAGGATTCCATGTCCCCGATCTGGTCGCGGATTTTTCGCTCCTCCTCCCCCAGCAGCCGGTACATGCCATCCACTGCCGCCGTGGTCACGTATTCTTCCAAGGCCACTTCGGGTCCTTTCATCGCCACCTCCAGCGCCGGTTCCACCAGCGCCCGCTGCGCTTCGTAGGCGCCCTTCAGTTCCTGGTACTGGCGTACCGCTCCGCTGTCGGCCAGTTCCGCCGCCACCTTCGCCTGCACGATGTTGATCACCAGCTGGTAGCTGCGTTGGCGCAGGCTCTCGGTGACGGCGGTATCGCCGGCCGTAAGCATCCGCACCACTTCAGCAGGGGGGAATTGGCGCAGAGTCTCGGTCAGGATCGGTCCCGCTCCAGGAATCGCCAGCTCTGCCGCCCGGTTGAGCAGAATCTGCAGCGGCGGAGTCTCCGGATTGGCCGCCAGTTCCTGGGCAATGCCCAAAGCCAGGCCCAGCGGCGGCGGCAGCAGGATGCGCACCAGCGGGTTGTTCAGATAGCCCCCCGGTTGAGCCAGCAGGGTGAGCACCTGCGGGATACGCTCTCCCAACAGCCCCTGCAGGCGCTGGGCCAGCAGCGTCTGGGCCTGGGCCCCCGCGGCGGCCAGCAGCCTGCCCGGCAGCTCCTGCACGGTCGGCAGGCTGCAGGAGTTCAAAAGAAAAACGGCCACCAGGGCCAGAGTGAGGCGTCGCATGCAAAGACTCCGCAGAAGATGGGCCGGACATCGGCGCGCCATCCTAGCAGGTCGCTTGGCAAAATGGGAGGGGGGAGATGGCTAGAGGGTGATGGCCTGGTTGGTCCATTGCACGGCCTCGAGGTAGAGAGGAGCCAATTGTCCCTCTTCGATGGCGAGGCTGGCCGTCAGCGCCGGCAGGGCACCCCAGTCCCCCCGCTCCATGGCCGTGGCCAGCAGCAACAGGGTGCGCAGGCGTCCCTCCTCACCCAGCAGCGCCGCCCGGGTATCGTCGGTCATGGGGATGGCTGCCAGCACATCCTCCAAAGGTCGGTCAAGAATCGCATCCAACAAGGAAAACAGGCCCATCAGGAACAGGTCCTCGTTGCGATGGCCGTAACCAAGCAGCGACGCCGCCTTTTCGCAGAACTTGCCGCGAATAAGCGAGATGTTGAGGAGTTCGGTCGGCTTGTCGGTGGCCAGGGCGGCCAGCGACAGGAGCGAAATCCATTTCTTGAATTCCCGCTCCCCCAGCAGTGCCAGCGCCTGGACGATAGAGGTCACCGGCTTACGCAGACCGAAAAAAGCCGAATTGATGTAGCGTAGCAGCTTGTAGGCCGTCGCCACCTCTGCCTGGATCGCCTCGGCCAGTTTCGGAAAATCGATATCCGGGGCGTTGGTCTCCTTCAGAATGCGCAGGTACGGGAGCTTGGCCGTGGGAATATCCTTGCGCGAAAGGATCACCGGACGGCTGAAGAAATACCCCTGGAAATAGTGATAGCCCAGGGCCTTGGCCATCTCGTAATCCTCCTGCGTCTCGACCTTTTCGGCCAGCAGGCGGATCCCCTGCGGGAGAAATCTGGCGGCGAAATCGGCTCGGCAGGCATGGTCGCAGGTCAGAAAATCGACCTTGATGATGTCGGCCAGGTCCACCAGAGGGGCGTATTCGGGCAGGTCGACGAAATCATCAAGGGCCAGCAGAAAGCCCTGCTCCTTCAGGCGTTGGCAGGCCGCCACGACCTGGGCGTCCGGGGGTACGTTCTCCAGCACCTCGATCACCGTATGCTCCCGGGGCAGCACGCTGCCGAAGTCGTGCACCAGTACATGGCGGGTGAAGTTCAGAAAGGCCCGGGCGCCCCCTGCCATCTCCTCGATGGAGAACAGCAGAAAGCTGTTGGCGATCACCCGCGAACTGGCCCGGTCCTGATCGGGATAGTCGAAGTAATTGTCCAGGCCGGTGCGGAACAGCAGTTCATAGCCGAAAATTTTGCCGTTGCGGTCGTGAATCGGTTGGCGGGCCAGAAAATGCTCCACTATGACCTCCAGGAGATGAGGCTGGCGACAATCAACATTCTATGACAGATCTGTGCCAAAATCTCGCGCGATGTTGCAAAAAAATAATGATGGCGGATTGAAGGATGGAACTGGGGAGGAGGGCTTGCAGGAACGGGAAGCTCCGGTATGCTGGAACCTTGCGGATTTGGTCGTCGTAATTTTTTATCGCTAATCAAGGTATGTCACTGTGCCCGGTACAACTGCCGGCCCCTGCCAGGATTCTGCCGGGGCTGCTTGCACCTGGAGGACGCAATGAACAACAGACCGTTGCCGTATCGAAAACGCCCGATTTCGACCGGAATGCTGCTCTTTGGCCTGCTCATGGTGTCGGCCCCCGCTGCTGCCAGAACCTCCACGATGCCGTCAGCCGACGAAATTTACCGCATCGCTTACGCAGAAGGGCTCAAGATCGGATATCCTGAAACCATGGTCGCCATTGCCTACCAGGAAACCCGCGGAGGCCGGTACAAATTCTCCCCGCAGGGCGTGGTCGGGGATCGCTTCGCCCGCTTCGGCAACCGTTCCTACGGTGTGATGCAGGTGAAAATTCCTGCAGCCCGCGAAGTTCTCCGGCGCCACCCCGCCATCGGCACCTTCCCCACGGATGAACACTTGCTGGTCGCCCTGCTCACCGACCACGTCTTCAACATCCGTGTGGCGACCCTCTATTTCCAGATGCAGCTCGAACACTTCCGCCATTGGCGAACCGCCCTGGTCGCCTACAGCGCCGGGCCGCACAACGCCAAACGTGGCCGCGATCCACAGAACTACGCCGATCGGATCGTCCAGACCATTGCCCAGGTGTTACCCAGGCTGGGTTATCGGAAGGTTGCCTGAGAGAGAAAGGGAGGGTATCCCGTTCGAACGAAAAACGCCCCCGGCGGCA
>CAZYXS010000095.1:0-11972 GCA_964650955.1 uncultured Desulfuromonadales bacterium
AAACTTCTCTACCTGAAAGTGAACTGAGGACCCATGTCCAGACGACTTTTCGGCATCGACCTCGACGGCAAGATTCTGCGAGCTGTCGCCGTCAACGAAGACAAGGGGACCACCACCCTGGTGGCGACCCTGCGCCGGGAGTATGCCGAGCCGGCCGAGGCGGTGGCGGCGCTGCAGGAGTTTTTCGGCGGCGAGTTGCGCTTCGGCGATCGCCTGGCCGCCGCCCTGCCGGCGGTGGATGGCTTCGTGCGCTGGCTGCAGTTCCCCTTTGCCGACCCCAAGAAGCTGGCCGCGGCCCTCCCCTTCGAGCTCGGCTCCCAGCTGCCGGTGAGCGTCGATCTCTGCCTCACCGATTTTCAGCCCCCCCAGCCCGCCGGTGAGCAGGGTTTCCGCTTGGCCGCCGCGGCGGTGAAGCGGGAGACCATCGCCGCCTATCTTGCCCCTTTCGATTCCGCCCTGGTCCCCCTGCACCAGCTCGACCTCGCCCCCTTCGTCACCGCCGCCGGCCTGCAACACCTGCTCGGCGACGGCCTGCTGGCGACCCTGGGCGCCCAGGATCTGACCCTGGTACGGCTGCGGCAGGGCCAAGTCAACGACCTGCGCCTGCAACCGGGGGGGGGCACCCGGTCCCGGGAGGAGCAGGCCCGCTTCCTGCTGCGGGAAGCCGCTCTGCTCGGTCGGGGCGAAACCGCGCCGCTCCCCCTCTGGGTGATTGGTCCCGGCGCGGACCAGGAGCTGTTGGAGCTGCTGCGCGCCAGCTATCCCACGGCCCAGGTGCCCCAGGTGCTGCTGCAGGGGACCCCGCTGGCCGCGGAGTTCCTGCCGGCGGCCGCGGTGGCACTGCAGGCCGCCCGCCCGGAGAAGGAGCGCAGCTTCAATTTCCGCCGCGGCCCCTTCGCCCTCAAGAGCGAGTGGGCGGCGATGAAACGGCGGCTGCTGGTGGTGGCCAGCCTGCTGCTGCTGATCCTGCTGACCTCCGGGGGGGCCGCCTGGTTCGCCCACGCCCAGCGGGCCGGCCGCGCCGACGCCCTGCAGCAGGAGATGGTCAAGGTCTTCCGCGAAACCTTCCCCGGCTCGACCCCTTTGGTGGACGTGCCGCTGCAGATGCAGAGCGGCATTGCCGAACTGCGCAAGCGCGGCCAGTTGGGGGGAGCGGCCAGTTCCGCCCTGGCGGTGCTGCAGGAGCTCTCCCGCCGCACCCCCGCCGACCTGACCGTCGATATCCGCGACTTCAACTACAGCCCCGAGGCGGTGCGGCTGGAGGGCTCCACCTCCTCCTTCGACGCCATCAACCAGCTGGCCAAGAGCCTGGAAGCCTCCCCCCTGTTCGGCAGCGCCCAGATCGCCGACGCCAAAATGAGCATCGAGGGGAACCGGGTCGATTTCCGCCTGACCCTCTCCCTCAGCGCCACCAAGGAGGGCCCCTGACATGCTGGCCAACCTGAGCAACCGCGAGCGCCTCACCCTCGGCATCGGCGGCGCCGTCGCCTTCCTGCTGCTGCTGGTATTCGGCGTCATCGCCCCCTACCGCGACAGCCTCACCCGTCTCGATACCCGCATCGACTCCCGCCGCCAGCAACTGGCCCAGGTGCAGCAGCTCAAGCAGGAATACCAGGCGCTGCAGCGTCAGGCCAGCGAAGTCGAGGCCCAACTGGCCCGCAGCGGCGGCTTTTCCCTCTTCTCCTTCGTCGAATCGGCGGCCGGCCAGATCGCCGGCAAGGAGAACCTGACCTACATGCGCCCCCAGCCCGCCGTCACCCACGAGGGGGTGCGGGAGGAGTCGGTGGAAATCCGGGTGGAAAAGGTGCGCCTTGAGCAGGTGGTGCGGCTGCTGCACGCGGTGGAAAGCGCCGACGCCCTGGTGCGGGTGAAATCCCTGCGTCTGCGCAACCGCTTCGACGACAAGAGCAAACTGGACGCGGTGCTGACCGTCGCCGCCTTCGGGAGGCCCTCATGAAACTCCCGCTGAAGCTCAACCTGCCCCGCCTCTTCCCGGGCCAGGGAGGCCCCCGCCCCCGGCCGGTGGCCCTGTTTCCGAGCGCCGGGCCGGCCTTCTACGCCGGCGTCCTCGCCCTGCTGGTGGCTGGTTTTCTCATCGGCCTCTACCTGGGGCTGCCGGCCACGGCGCTTAAGGAGCGCATCGAAGCCGAGGCCCTGCAGCGGGCCGGGATACCCCTGCGCATCGGCGAACTCTCTCTGCGCTTCCCACCGGCGGTGAGGCTGGAAAAGGTCCGCTGGCAGCCCGGCGGGGTCAAACCCGAGTTGCCCATCGAGCGGCTGCAATTGCGCCCCCTGTGGTGGTCCCTGTTCACCGGCAATCCCGGGGCAGGTTTCACCGCCCGTCTGCTCGGCGGCAGCGCCGAGGGGGAGCTGCGCCGCAATGGTGCGGTCCAGGCCGACCTCGCCCAACTGACCTTTGCCGCGCCCCTCTCCCCGACCTCGGCCCTGAGCCTGGGCGGCACCCTGAAGTCCGGCGACCTCCTCGGCACCTACCCGCCCCAGCCCGAGAGCGATGCCGCAGTCACCCTGAATCTGGAGGGTGTGCACCTGCTCGGTCTGCAGGCGGTGGGGGCCGAAAGCGACCGCCTCGATCTCGGCACCGTCCGAATCCAGGCGGCCGGGCGGGGCAATTCCCTGAAAATCGAGCGGATCGAGGCGAGCGGCGGGGCGCTGCAACTCAGCGGCGACGGCACCTTCATGCTCGGCCAACCGCTTCCCGCCAGCCGCCTGAACCTGGCGCTGACCCTGCAGCCCGGGGCGAATTTCGACCCGCAGCTGCGGGAACTGCTGAGCCTCTTCGCCAAGCCGGCGGCCGACGGCTCCCTGCGGCTGCGCCTGAGCGGCACCCTCGCCGACCCCCGCCTGCAATAAACTCCCGGCCTGGTTGACATCGCCCCAATGAATGATTAGCTTGCCCGCTATGATATTGCCTTTCAGGGAGCCCCACCCATGAGCAACGAGAAGGAAACCAACGACGTCACTGTCGATGCGGAAATCAACGGCGACTCCGCCCCCGCCGCCGAGGTCGCCCCGGAGCCGGGGCCGCTGATCCTCGCCGCCGAGGCCCTGCCCGGCGACATCCCCATCGTACCGCTGCGCCCCCGCCCCCCCTTCCCCGGCGTCATCATCCCCATGGCCTTGGGTGGCAAGGCTCAGGCCGCCGCCATCAAGCGGGCGATGGAGAGCCCCCACCAGGCCCTCGGCCTGGTGCTGGTGCGGGATCTCGAGGAAGATGACAGCCCCGAAAACCTCCACCGCATGGGGGTGGCCGCCAAGATCGTCAAGGTCATCCACCTCGACGAGGAGAATGCCCAGATCATCGTCAACTGCCTGGAGCGGTTTTCCATCCTCAATCTTTACCACGGCAAGGAAGGCTTCCAGGCCCGGGTCCTCTACCATTTCGCCGCCGAGCTTTCGGTCAATCCCGAGCTCAAGGCCTACTCCATGGCGATCATCGCCACTCTCAAGGAGCTGGTGCAGATCAATCCCCTCTACTCGGAGGAGATCAAGATGTTCCTGCACCGCTCCAGCATGGACGACCCGGCCCGGTTGGCCGATTTCGCCGCCAACCTTACCTCCGCCGACGGCCAGGAGCTGCAGAAGATCCTCGAAACCCTCGACGTGCGCAAACGCATCGACCGGGTGCTGATCCTGTTGAAGAAGGAGTTGGAGGTCTCCCGGCTGCAGACCAAGATCACCAAGCAGATCGAAAAGAAGATCTCCGCCCAGCAGCGGGAGTTCTTCCTCAAGGAGCAGCTCAAGGCGATCAAGAAGGAGCTCGGGCTGGAGAAGGAGGGGAAGACCGCCGAGGTGGAGAAATTCCAGGCCCGGCTCAAGGACCTCAAGCTCAACGAGGAGGCGAAGAAGACCGTCGAGGAGGAGCTCGAGAAGCTGCAGCTCATCGAGCCCAGCTCCCCCGAGTACAACGTCACCCGCAACTACCTCGACTGGCTCACCATCCTCCCCTGGGGCAAGTTCAGCCACGATTCCTACAACCTGGAACGGGCCCGGCGCATCCTCGACCGCGACCACCATGGCCTCAACGACGTCAAGGAGCGGATCCTCGAGTTCATCGCCGTCGGCAAGATGAAGGGGGACATCTCCGGTTCCATCCTCTGCCTGGTCGGCCCCCCCGGGGTCGGCAAGACCTCGGTGGGCAAGAGCATCGCCGATGCCCTCGGGCGCAGCTTCTTCCGCTTCTCTTTGGGCGGCATGCGTGACGAGGCGGAGATCAAGGGGCACCGCCGCACCTACATCGGCGCCATGCCCGGCAAGTTCATCCAGGCGATGAAGAGCGCCAAGACCGCCAACCCGGTCTTGATGCTGGACGAGATCGACAAGATCGGCGCCTCCTTCCAGGGAGATCCCGCCTCGGCCCTGCTCGAGGTGCTCGACCCGGAACAGAACGGCAGCTTCCGCGACCATTACCTGGATGTCCCCTTCGACCTCTCCAACGTCATGTTCGTGGCCACCGCCAACCAGCTCGACACCATCCCCGCGGCCCTGCTCGACCGCATGGAGGTGATCCGCCTCTCCGGCTACATTCTCGAGGAGAAGCTGGAAATCGCCCGCCGCTACCTGGTGCCCAAGGCCCTGAAGAACCACGGCCTGAGCAAGGAGCAGGTGACCATCCGCAAGGATGCTCTGGTGGCGCTGATCGACGGCTACGCCCGCGAGGCCGGGGTGCGCAACCTGGAGAACCGCATCAAGAAATTGATGCGCAAGGCGGCGCGGGAATTCGCCGGCGGCCACACCGAAAAAATCGTCATCACCCGCAAGGACCTGGTCGGCTACCTCGGGCAGCCGGTCTTCACCCCCGAGGAGATCTTCGAAGGGGTGCCCGGCGTGGTCACCGGCCTGGCCTGGACCAGCATGGGGGGGGCGACGCTGCAGATCGAGGCGACGGCGGTACCGAGCAAGTCCAAGGGTTTCAAGCAGACCGGCCAGCTCGGCAACGTGATGGTGGAGAGCTCGGAGCTGGCCTACTCCTACGTCATGGCCCATCGCGAAAAGTACGGCGCTCCCGCCGACTACTTCGACAGCCATTTCGTTCACCTGCACGTCCCCGCCGGCGCCACCCCCAAGGACGGCCCTTCCGCCGGAGTGACCATGACCACCGCGCTGATCTCCATGATCAGCGGCCAGGCGGTGCGCAAGGGGCTGGGGATGACCGGGGAACTGACCCTCACCGGGCGGGTGCTCCCCATCGGCGGAGTCAAGGAGAAGACCATCGCCGCCCGCCGCGCCGGACTCAAGACCCTGCTCTTTCCCGAAGGCAACCGCAAGGATTTCGCCGAACTCCCCGACTACCTCAAGGAGGGGCTGGAGGTCCACTTCGCCGCCGAGTACGGCGACGTCTACAAAGTGGCATTCACGGAAAAATAGGGGCGCCACCCGCCCCATCACCTAATTCAAGGAGTCTCCCCATGACCGTGCAGCAACTCAAGGCCGCCGTTTTGGCCCTCGACACCGAACAGAAACAGGCTTTCATCCGCGAGGCCCTGCCCGACCTGGCAAAAGACGCCATGCAGGACCCCAGCTTCATGATGCAACTGCTGCCGATCTTCCTCGGCATCGTCAAGGAGAGCGGCCTCGACCTGCAGCAGCTGATCCAGTTCGCCAGCCTGCTCGGCGGCAACCAGGGCGCTCCCCGCGGCTGAGTCCCCGGGGGAAAATCCTTGATCACTCCCTTTTTGGGTATTATTATTCCCCTCATGGGAACGACAAAAATTTCTACCCCCAGTCTTGGCGAGGCGCTGTTTACCAAAACCCAGCGCCAGATATTCGGGCTGCTCTACGGACAGCCCGACAAATCCTTCTATGCCAATGAAATCGTCCGCTTTGCCGGTGTGGGTATCGGCACGGTCCAGCGGGAACTGGAAAAGCTTTCGGCGGTCGGTTTGCTGACGACCCGAAAAATCGGCAACCAGAAACACTATCAGGCCAACAGCCAATCCCCCATCTTCGCCGAGTTGCACGGTATCGTCCTGAAAACTTTCGGCATGGCAGACTTGCTGACCCAGGCCCTGGGGGAGGTGCAAGCCAAAATCGAGGCCGCGTTTATCTATGGTTCGGTTGCCAAAGGTTCGGACAGGGCCGACAGCGACATCGATCTCATGATCATCTCCGGTGGGCTGTCCTATGGGGAAGTATTCCCCCTGCTGGCCACAGCGGAAGAGACCTTGGGGCGGACCATCAATCTCAGCCTCTATACGCCAGGGGAGATCAGGGCGAAAAGGGGGGCCGACAACCATTTTGTCAATAGAGTTCTCACTCAGCCGAAAGTCTTTCTGATCGGATCCGCAGATGCCCTTGGCTAACCTGGAAGCCCTGGTCACCAGCGGCAGCCTGAAACGGGAGTCTGGCGATCAGCAGGAGTTCGATGGCCTGGCCCGATCCGGGGGCGTGCGCCTGGATGACGCCGGGATCGCGGCCCTCTCCCTCGAAAGCCGCTTCGACCTGGCCTACCATGCCGCCCATGCCCTGGCGCTGGCGGCGCTACGTTGGCATGGCTACCGCTGCGACAACCGCTACCTGGTTTTCCAGTGCCTGCCTCATACCCTTGGCGTCGGAGTCGAGGTCTGGCGGGTTTTGTCCCATTGCCACAATTTGCGCAACCGTGGCGAGTATGAAGGGGTGCTGGATATCAACCCTGCCTTGGTGGAAGAGTTGATCCGGGCGGGAGAAACCATCAGGAAGAAGGTCCTGAGCCTGGGACCCATCGCGTCCAAATAATCATTCCAGTTACCATTCAATCAACCTGGCACCAATAATCAGTTTTCGAGGTCCAACACCATGCGCATTCTTTCCGGCATCCAGCCCTCGGGTTCCCTGCACCTGGGCAACTACTTCGGCATGATGAAGAAGATGATCGCCTACCAGGAGCAGGAGGAGCTGTTCTGCTTCATCGCCAACTACCACGCCATGACCAGCGTCAGCGACGGCAAGGCCCTGGCCCGGGGCACCCTGGAGGCAGCGGCCAATTTCCTCGCCCTGGGGATGGACCCGGAGAAGAGCGTGTTCTGGGTGCAGTCGGATGTGCCGGAGGTGCAGGAGTTGACCTGGGTGCTCTCCAACTTCACCCCCATGGGGCTGCTGGAGCGCTGCCACAGCTACAAGGACAAGGTCGCCCGGGGAATCCAGGCCAACCACGGCCTGTTCGCCTACCCGGTGCTGATGACCGCCGACATCCTGCTGTTTCAGAGTGAGAAGGTGCCGGTGGGCAAGGACCAGAAGCAACATATCGAGGTGGCGCGGGACATCGCCATCAAGTTCAACAACGAATATGGCGACATCTTCACCATCCCCGAGCCGGAGATCGACGACGAGGTCGCCACCGTCCCCGGCCTCGACGGCCAGAAGATGAGCAAGAGCTACGGCAACACCATCGACCTGTTCCTGGAGGAGAAGGTGCTGCGCAAGCAGGTGATGCGCATCGTCACCGACCCGACCCCGGTGGAGGAGCCGAAAGACCCGGACAAGTGCAACGTCTTCCAGATCTACCGACTGTTCCTCGACAAGCCCGCGGAGCAGGCCCTGCGCCAGCGCTATCTGGCCGGGGGGCTTGGCTATGGGGAGGTCAAGCAGGAGCTGTTCGAGACGGTGCGCGACACCTTCGCCCCCTTCGCCGCCCGCCGCCAGGAACTGTTGGCCGACCCGGAGGGGCTGCGCCGCATCCTCGCCGGAGGAGCCGAGAGGGCCCGCCAGGCCGGGCGCAAAACCCTGCAGAAAGTGCGAAAAAAGGTCGGCCTTGCCTACTGACGGAGCCGAGGATGGAGCCCCGGTGGGTTGCGCCACCGGCCGGGGCCTGTCATAATTCCAGGACCGGCAGCTTGCACCATTTGACGCGACCACGGCCGGCCCCTTCCATCCGAACCGGAGGTCCCATGAGCATCTATCGCAAGTGGTATTGTACCTGCACCGGCATGCCGGTAGAACTGGGAGAGCGAGAGGAATTCGAGGACGAGCCCGGAGAAGCCGTGTGCGATAGGTGCGGCGCCTCGCCTTCTTCCGACCCCAAGCGGACCATCACTCATCGAGACATTGAGGATTGGGAGGATTGAACGGGGTCAAACCGAACCCAGAAGTCAGTATTCAGGAGCCAGGAGAAAAGGCTAACAACCTGCCGGGCCCACGGCTTGGTGCTTCTCCTCCGGCTCCGACTCGCGGAAAAACAGCACGAAGGCCATGACCGGCCGGCGGCTGGCTTCGCTGGTCACAAACTGGAAACGCTCGAACTGCCACCCTTTACCGCTCCACTCGTTGAGAATCAGTTCCAGGCTCTCATCGGTCACCTGGCTGGTTTCCACGACCTTGTATCGCATCATGCAACCCTTTCGAAGAGGTTTTCCCGCACCCCCATGACCATCGCCGGCAACCCCAAGAAACTTGTGCAGGATATCGCCAACGCCTTCTTCTCCCTCAGCGCGCCCATGCTGCGGCAGTATGACGCCGCCGACCTGCGCACCCTGCTGGCCAACATCGCCATCGTCGCCCGGGACATCCGCGCCGAGCAGGTCCCCCTGGAAGACGTCATGGCTCTGAAGGCCAAGAATCTCAAACTCTCCCGCCTCAATCAAGCGGAGATGATCATCCGCGCCCACGGCAAGAAAAACCGCATTCCACTCTGAGCAAACCCGCCTCCATTTTCCAAACGACCCCTCGCGATTTTTCCAAACCTGGTATTATTTACCCTTGTTCTACCTCGCCAAACAGCGTCCCATATCGATTTTTTTTTGCGCTCTAACTCCCGAAATCTCCTGAGTTTCCCATAATCTCTACCAGACAGCGCCGTTTTTTCCAAAAGTTTTATGTTGACAACATTCTAGAACGCCGTATCATGTCGCAGAAATTCACAGCTATTGGCAAGTCTGAAAATTTATTAAATAATCCTACACCAATTCTGGTAATTGCTGCGCCAAAGCAAATCTCATCCCGACTCTGCCTTCCCTCAGGCGGCACGGGATCCGGACACAGGAAAAGGAGGTGAGGGTCACAGGTCGGCCTGGGGCCGCCGGACGGGTTGCGCTGTCAGCCCGCATCACTTTTTTTCATTTTTTCTAATCGGGAATTTCGGAGAGACAAGGAGTAACGCTATGGGACACGGACCAGCAGTCAAACTCGGAAAGGACAATGCTTCCGGGTACAAGACCAAAATCGGCATCTGCATGTTCATTCTCTACACCCTCTGCTACAGCGGCTTCGTCGCCATCGGCACCATCGACCCCTCCCTGATGGAAATGAACTTTGGCGGCCTCAATCTTGCCGTGGTCTACGGCATGGGGCTCATCGTCTTCGCCTTCGTCCTCGCCATCATCTACAACGGCCTCTGCACCAAAGCAGAGCTGCGCATGAACAAGTAAGGGGGCCGACACCATGATCTACGCACAGTCTCCGTTGGCCATCGCCCTGTTCTCCGCGTTCGTGCTGTTCGTCGTCGGCCTCTCCTTTTACCTGGGTCGCCGCACCACCTCCTCGGCCGGCTACTACGCCGCCGGCGGCAACATTCACTGGTTCACCAACGGTATCGCCTTCGCCGGTGATTACCTCTCCGCCGCCTCCTTCCTGGGAATCTGCGGCATGATCGCCACCGCCGGCTACGACGGCTGGATGTACGCCGTCGGTTACCTGGCGGGCTGGATGGTCGCCCTGTTCCTGGTCGCCGAGCCGATGAAGCGCCTGGGCAAGTACACCTTCACCGACGCCCTCGACTCCAAGTTCAACTCCAAAGCGATCCAGCTGATGGCCGCCATCTCCACCCTGGTGGTCTCGGTCTTCTACCTGATCCCGCAGATGGTCGGCGCCGGCACCCTGGTGACCCCGTTGCTCGGCCTGCCCCACGCTGCCGGCGTCATCATCGTCGGCGTGGTCGTCACCATCATCGTCGCCACCGCCGGGATGGCCTCCACCACCTACGTCCAGTTCATGAAAGGCGGCCTGCTGCTGATCTTCTCCACCATCCTGGTGGTGGCGGTCCTCGGCCGTGGCCTCTCCACCGCACCGGACCAGGGGGGTGGCAAACCCTATCACAACTTCGAGACCCTGAGCGCAGTGGTCGCCGAAGACGGCAGCCTGCAGCTCTCCGACCCCGCCTATGTGGTTCCGGCCGACTGGAAAACTTCGGTGTTCGGCGAGGCGAAGTTCATCAAGCTGAGCAAGGACGGGGTGGATTCCATCTGGAAAATGACCGAATCCGAGCAGGGGATCGCCCTGGAGGAAACCCTCTACAAGGCCGAACTGGCCGGCGGTGCCATCCTCTACAACGGCGGCACCGCCGAGGAAGGCAAGTTCTTCCCGGTCGGTCACATGAAGGAAATCAATCTTAAAGGCGAAACCGTCACTCAGACCGGAGCCCTCGGCCCCTTCGCCTTCCTCAAGACCGTGCAGAACAGCACCATCGTGCTCTGGGGCACCAAGATCATCAAGGATGGCGAGAGCGCCTACACCATCTACTACCAGAAGCCGACCCCCGGCGCCAAGGTGCTGCGCCCAGGCCTGAAGTTCAAGATCGACAACGCCACTCCGGCTGAGAAATTCAACTTCATCTCGCTGATGCTGGCTCTGTTCTGCGGCACCGCGGCACTGCCCCACATCCTGATCCGCTACTACACCGTGCCGAGCCAGGCCGCGGCCCGTAAGTCGACCATCGTCGCCATCGCCGCCATCGGCTTCTTCTACATCCTCACCATGTTCATGGGTCTGGGCGCCATGACCAACGGCGTCGTCAACATCATGGACAACAACATGTCCGCGCCGCTGCTGGCCCTCTCCTTCGGCGTGGTGCTGTTCGCCATCATCTCTTCCATCGCCTTCGCCACCGTCCTCGGCACCGTGGCCGGTCTGATCGTCGCGGCTAGCGGCGCCGTCGCCCACGACCTGATGGATAACTTCCTCGGCATGAACATGACCGACAAGGGCAAGGTCATGGCCGGCAAGATTGCCGCCTGCGTAGTCGGTGCCATCGCCATCTACCTGGGGATCGTGTTCGAGGGGATGAACGTCTCCTTCCTGGTCGGCTGGGCCTTCGCCCTGGCCTCTTCGGCCAACCTGCCGGCGATCCTGATGCTGCTGTTCTGGAAGAAGACCACCGCCAAAGGGGTGGCCGCCTCCATCGGTGTCGGCCTGGTCTCCGCCATGGGCCTGATCCTGATCTCGCCCGACATGTACATCCGTTACGGCCTTTTGCCGACCGATGCGCCGATCTCCTTCAACAGCCCGGCACTGATTTCCATCCCCCTGAGCTTCATCGCCCTGGTGGTGGTCTCGCTGCTGACCCAGAAGGACGCCGTGCAGGAAGGTGTGACCGAGGCGGCCTGATCGAATCCGCTTCAGACAGATTGATTTCGGCTGCAATTGTTTGGGGCCGCCTTTTCCGGCGGCCCCATTTTTTTCCTTCCGATTGTTTCCTGCGCGCTTTTCTGCTAGCATCCTCCCCTTACTCACTTTTTCCAGGATGGATCTCCGATGAATTTCCAACGTTTTCGCGTCACGCTGGTTGCCATCTGTCTGGTGTTGATCTGGCTCGGCTGGGCCGATGTCGACCTCTACCTGCGCAATCAGACTCCTTTGCCGATTCCTGTCGCCGAACTGGAGCGTCAGGGGGCACCCCGGGAATGGCTCACCATTCAGGGGGCTTACCCCGACTTCCTGCAGGCCATTTCCACCTCGGGGTCTTTGGACATCGACGCGGTGCTGGTTCCTCTCAAGCGTGACCCCGCGGCAGCCGAGTTCCGGGTGGTGGCGGAAGTCCGCAACCCCCAATTCCTCGACCGCTTCCGCACCTACCACCTGCTCCTGGAAACGGAGCAGGAGAAAGCGGCCTTTCTGGCTGAGCATGCCGCCGAACTGACCGGGCAACGGGACCTGACCGGCCTGGTGGTCACCGGCACGGTGGCCAGCGGCAACCGGGACAAACTGCTCGAACTGGCCAAAGAGGTCAACCTGCCGGTGGCCAACGATGTCATCTTCATCAG
>CAZYXS010000096.1:0-11971 GCA_964650955.1 uncultured Desulfuromonadales bacterium
GGGGTAGCCCGCGTATGTGGGTAAGGCTATCGGTACAATAAAAATATCCTGGCGTTGCGGGGACGGGCGCAGGGGGTGCGCCGGGATGTAAGGGCAAAGGATGAATGCGGAAAAAAACACAAATTTGTGATTTTGTTGTTTAATAAAGACAACATCGGCTTACATGAGGAGAATATATGGCGGAACAACCAGAACTTGAATTTTTATTAGGGTGGGATGAACCTGACTTAATGGAGAGTTTTCTCAAAAATGTTGCAAATGGTGGACTTTCTCAGTATAAGCGCATTATTCAGTGGGGAGAAAAGGCCGGAGAGCCGTTGTTTACTCATGCGGTCAATGGTGTCTTTACAGCTAATCAGTTGCGACCCATTCTTGACCTCGCTGATGACGAAATACAAGTTTTATTCAGCGCTTATGCCATCCATGATTTGAACAAGTCTTTGGATTCGGGCGAGCAATCTTTTAATAAACTGGCATCCACCGATGCGGTTAAATCAGAACTGGAAAACGTGGGAATACCCGATTTTTTCCCCGCTTATGTAGACTATCTGGAAGATATTACAACACTAATTCGCAGCCACTCAGGGCATTACCATACAGATGGTGAATGGTTAATTCGCGCTCACAACCCTTATCGTTTACCAAGAGAACGGCTTGATATGTTGCGTTCACTTATCAAAGGGCTGGATGAAGTTGAAATGTCATCGTTTCTGCATGAACGAGACCACAAACAAGGTTTTTTGGCTCTTTTAAATACATGCACAGAAAAACAATATGAGTTTGTTTACCATCAAGTCGGCGAGCAACGCGGCCTTTTAACAAACTTGATTCATAATCAAATCAAAGATTATTTGTCTGCTCGATATGGACTGCTTCCTCTTTTGTTTTATCCTGATGGTATCGCTTATTTGAAGGAAAAAGGACAGGAAATCGCTCTGAATATGGAGAACCTGTCAGTGATAGGTTTAAATGTTGCCCGAACTGCGGCAAATATGACCCGAGGCTCCTTTACGAAGTTCATTAAGCCCACCATGCACGGTATCAAAGTTGATAAGCAGTGCCTCGAATTGGGAATACCGTTTGATGATATGTGGGGCGTGGTTTACCACCATGTTACAACCAAGATCAACGGCAAAAGGTTCAAGATCGAAGGCGAAGACGGAATGGAATACAAGTGTAGAGGAGCGTTTCAAACTGCGCTTACCGATGACAAACATAAAGAACTTCATGAGCGAATCAAGCAAGTCATCGAACTTCCCAATCTATGTCCCACAACGCAGGCTGGGATGGGGGCGGCTGAACTTTTGCGGAGTTATTATATTTTCTTGAACGCCCACTTCGGTAAAAAAGTCGGAAACGTCTGGAACTATCTGTACGAATTGCTCAATATCCCAGTTGAAAACACAAAGCTGTACGATGTACTTGATCCATTGTTTCAACGGGCGTATTTCATTGGACAAAACCAAAGCCTAATCCTGGAGCCGCTCCTGGCGCTTATTCTAAAAGATGGGAATGAGGTAGTTGGGATTAAATCCAATGCCGAAGCAGAACAATTTGGCGGTTACGAAGCTTTGAGTGATTATGTAGCCCGCAATGTGGTATTCAGTTGGGTCAGTATCCCGGCTACGGATTTTTCAAAAGCATTTCAGTATTATGTTCAGCATAATCACGAGCAATGTTGTTATTGCGGTTCCGAGTTTGAAACTGGGAATTGGATGAGTCCGCACGCACCAGCGAATGTAAAAGTTCAATCTTTTTCAAATCGGCTCTCAGGCGGCTCATCTCGTGAACCCAAGAGAAATATATGCAAAATCTGCCGAACACAGTTTATTTTAGAAAAACTAAATACGCCAACGCTGAAAGATGCCAAAACAATTTATCTCCATCTTTATCCGTATACTTTCTTTACGGAAACGTTCCTCAACAGTCTGCGCTTTGAAATTGGCGAAATTCTTTCTACCGATACATCTGTTTTGTTTCCAAAAACAGATGAAACCATCAAGGAAATCATCGAATCTGACGGTAAACGTACACCACTACGGTTCTATACGCGCAACAAGCAGGGAAACCCCTACGTCAACGGAATTCCTTTACCTTTGAACTATTCAGAAGTGATTGGTAATGTTTTAACTTTCCCACTCAACTGTCCAGGCGGCAATGACTCCGAACAGTTCCTTTTTGCCCTCCAAAATGCTATTTTGCTGGGGCGTTACTTTGGGTGCAAAGTTGTAATGACCGACTCCGCGGTGCCCATTTTGAACAAGCAGGATTTTGGGAGTTTATTCGTAGACAACATTCCCCTGGGTTTTGGTGGATTTTTACCCAAGAATAATTTGGGCTCGGACGAACTACAAGTGCTATGGGCAGACATTACTGGTCTTTTTCGGTTACGGAGTCTGTTTTACGATAGAAAATCAGAAGAAAACCTATACCTGCCGCTCATTAAATCCCTTGCAAGTGATAGCCGATTTGAACTTTTTCACTTGGCAGACGCTTTAATTGAGAACAAAGCTGACAACGAGTGGCAAGCGACAAGACTCGTCAAAGAAAGTTTACCTATTATCAACAAACTCTTGAAAGGAGCAGAACGTATGAAAGCATTGCAAACACTCGCCGAAACTGCATGGCGAGACCATATCATTGGAAGCAGCCTTAAACGGAACTCACTACTGAAGCCCTTTGACATGATGCTGGATGCGCTGGAAGCAAAAAGTGAAGCCTTTGGGCTGGATACGGTCAAAGCGCAATTGGTGGAACAAATCTTTCAGCACATGGAAGCCATTGCGTCAGATGAATACAAACCAGGGCGCACCAAAAGAGAAAAGGTTAAGATTTATGTTGACCTGTTTTTTGATGGTGTCCTGGCAGGCCCTTATCGTGGGAACATTCAAAAACTTTTGGCAGATGTAAAACCTTTGCGCTCTGCTTACCTGTTCTATGTTCGTGAACAAATTCCAACCACACAAAAGGAGAAATAATTATGACCAGCCCGCTTACCCAAAACGCAGAAAACCTGCTGAAAGCCTACTCAAACTTCCCACTTGGGAAATTCGTTAGTGTCATCATTGTTCGCAAGACGGAATCTGAAACCCTGTTTCGCACAGAAGGCGCTGGAGAAGATTTATCCAAAGAATTTGTGCGCGCTGGCGTCAAAGATGATGAAATCATCCAAAGGGTTGTGATTACAAAACGCAAACAGACTGCCGTTGAACGCCGTACCGGGCGTGATTTATTGCGCGAGCACAAACATCTTTACAAAAAAGATGAAAAAAGCGAAGAATGTGGCTTGAATCGCAACAATGCCTGCGAAAAATGTATCGACTGTATGTTATATGGGTATGCAGTTGGCGGCGGTGGTGCTCAGAAGTCGCGGGTATTGACCGAGGACGCTTACACAATCCTAAAATCTGGTGTGGTCACAGCCAAACGTACAGGAAATGCCTTATATGATAATGGCACGATGCGCGACCCTGTGAATGGTGAGCCATCCAAGGCAATTTTTGAAGACCCTTACATCAAGCCTGAAACACATTTCATCGAAATCGAATCATTCAAAGATGTAACTCTTGGCGAGTGGGTGTATGGGCTTGGGAATCTCTTGCGCAGTACCCGCTATGGCGCGGTTTCATCTCGCCAGGGACGCATCAAGAACTCTTTTGCAATGGTTGTGTTCAGTGATTGCGAAATTTTCAGCAATCTGGAGCTGACTCAGTATGTGTATGATTTGCTCAAAGAAAAAGATACTGAACTCAACTTCCCGCTGCGCGATATGGATGTATTTGATGCGGTGGAAAAGGCTTCAAAAGAGCTGTTGAATGGCATTGCCAGCCGAAACCCAGTTGTACTTGGTTTGGCAGAAGCGGCGAAGCTGACTGATTCGGTCGTCAAAGTATATCGTTCAAGTGAAAGAGTGGAAAAATTGCTTACACTCATCGAAAAAGGCTACAGCAAAAATCGTGAGGAAGCCGTTTCCGCACATGCTGACGTTGTCCGTCTACTGGAGGAGGCGGAGAATGAGTCTTGATGAAAAGCCATCTCCTGCTCATCTTTACCGTCTTGAAATTTTGCTGTGGGAACACACTTTTTTTAGCAGCCGGGAAGTAAGTGCGTTTTTTCAAACCGAACCGCTAATCGGAAACTACGCACTGGCATACGCATTGGGACTGGCATCATCCCCGTATTGCGTAAAAGCTAATGAAAAGAGTGGCAAGCAGACCGTTTCTTACAAACGCGACCTAAGCCCGCTCAACGAGCGTGGAATTTATGTGACGCCTGCAACCATTCTAGGTGAAGCAAAATTTGCGCTCACTCAATTTAATGCTCAAACTGATGCTTATTGGTCAGCTTTTTCCCAAAATTCAATTGTGACAAAGCAAGACCATGAAAACCTTAGATTTAATGGTCAAAATTGGCAACAACTCGACCCTGTTACAGGAGAGTGGCGAAAGTCCTCGCGTGCAAAACCTGTAAATTATCCACAGCACGGACGAATCAAAATGCTGGCCTTGGGCAATTATGCTGTAAGTTATATCATCAGCCGAGGCCCACTGGATGAACTCTTACCGCGTTACATCCGGCTAGGCAAATTCATGAGCAAGGCGGAGGTCAGTTATTCTCATAAATTCTGTCAACCTGAATATCATATCTTTCAAACGACAAGCGGCTTTTTAAATCCGGCAGATTTACCTGACACAAAAGCATTGCGCCTGTTTGATATGGTCAGCATTCATCCTGTACCATTGATAAAAAATGCGCAATTATCCGGTTGGTTCTACCAGGCTCCAGATAACGTTTGGATTCCTGCCGGAATGCGCTTTGGCGTTGAAGGGCTTCCATCATGAATGATGTGATTCGAGTACAAATCCTGTCTCATAACGAAAAGATTGCTAAGGAAAACCCGTTTCCTAAAGAAGTGACAGGAGAAGTATTACTCTATCATCAATGGCGTACTTACCATGCTTTACAAACTCACTCGCTCGTGGTCAATACTTACAACACAGGAACCGGAAAAACTCGCGCATCGCTTTTGCATTTACTTGACCCAAAGACGCGGGGCAAAAACGTTTTGCTGATTGCACCGACCAATGAGTTAATCGCTCAACATGTTGGCGATGTCAGGTCTTTTATTCAACGCGCCAAACTGGATTATCACGTAATTCCTGTGGACGCAAAAGAGTTACGCGCCCTGCCTAATCAAGATGAACATGAGCGAGTGGGTGAAAAATTAAATCGATTGATTCAAAATCCACGTGATTATGGGTTTGAGGGACGCAAACCCATTGTAATGGTAACAAATCCGGATATTTTTTATTACGCTTTGTATTTTTCGGCTTACAACCGGCACGATCGGAGAAATTTGTTTGAGCAATTCATTTCACGTTTTGATTACGTTATCGTGGATGAATTTCATTACTACAGTCCAAAACAACTGGCAACTTTCTTGTTTTACTTTGAACTCTGCAAAGAATGGGGATATTTCCAGGATGGGCGCAAGGTTTGCCTGCTATCGGCTACGCCCGAACCAGAAGTGTTGGAATATTTGAACCGGATTTTTGATGCATCGGAATTAGCAATAATTTCTCCTGCAACGGAACCGCCCGATTCAGAGTCTCTTGAAACCATTCCAGCACTTGCCCCGCTCAACTTGGAAATCTATCAAGAGCCATTGGATGAATTTATTAGCTCATCACTGGCGCAAAATAGGTTGCGCGAGTGGGTCATTGAGCAGAACCGGGATGGCGCAATCATTAGCAGTGCGCTGTGGAAAGTAAATATTTCTCATGCCAATCTCCGGCACATACTTGGCCACAAGATGGCTAGAATAACAGGTGCGGAGAAAAAAGCACGAAGACGAAATGCACCCACTTATTCACTGGTTTTAGCAACGCCAACAGTGGATATTGGCTACAACTTTGACAAACCTGGAAAGCAGCGCCAACCGATAGATTTTGTTTTGTTTGATGTTCGTACCCGAGACCAATTTCTGCAAAGATTGGGAAGGGCGGGACGGGTATTGGGTCGCGCACAAGTGAATCTTGCATCTGATGCTATTGGCTTCATAAGCAAAGAAAATGACTGGAATTTACTCAAACCGTTGGATGGTCAAACTTTAGAAAGACGCACTTTTACAACCGCAGCGCTAAATGCGCTTTCGCCTCGTAAAGATTTGTATTCCTATATGCAATCGTATGGCATGATGGAAGCCTTACGGCCATTGTTTAATCTCAAACGAATAACACGCCCAGACTTACAAAGCTGGCTAGAAAAGCTCTTTGATGGCGTAAAACAGGTTTTTGCCCCTGATAATGACTGCTGGAGATTTGGCAGTATTGACAGAGAAATGCGCCGGGTTGAAAAATTGGAGCGAATCGCTCTGCAAAAAGAATACAATTTGCTGCCAGAGTTTTTGGATGAGTATCTCAAGTGGCAGATGGTTAACTTTACAGCAGAACAATTAACCAACTTTAAAACAAAACTCGGGACAAGTCAAATTGCCCGCCAACAAGTGCAGAAATGGGTAGAAGAACAGTATTCTTTGGCAGAAGCGCTATTTTCGTTTAGAGAATCCCTCGATACTCCTTCCGCCTGCGTTTTCGATCCCAATCATTTATTAGCAGACTCAGATGTTACCGTGTACGATGCTCTGCATATCGCAATGAATTTTGAGATTGAGTGGTTTGACAATGAAAAAGATTTCGCCGACAAGACCAAATGTCGACCCGAAAAAGCGATTGTATATGCCAAAATTAAAGGCCATAGGGATGTAAGGATAAGGTTTGATTTTGAGTATGTAATCACTGATCGATTAGAGCGAGAGCGTTTTGAACAAATCTATTGTTACCGTCCTGTGGCCTTAAGTGGGTTGCGCCTACGCGCCGAACTCGTAAATGGCAACGGAGCATTTCCAATTGACGAGCGCGTTCGGAAAGCTTTTGCAGAGAAATTTGTTCCAGCACTACTCGTGGTTGATAAAACCTTATCATCTGGAATAATGCGCCAGAGATTGCAGGATACTAATATTTTTTCTCGTCAATTACGTGTTCTTTTTCCTGACGGAACAGTATCAGAGTATTTGGCTGTTATTGGTGTTGCGGTTTTTACGGTATATGCTGAAGTTAAAAACATTTTCTGGGCACTTCAGCGTAAAGAAGACCTCAAGCCAGTTATTGCATAATTTTTGATGCCAATGCGCTCGACGAAAAGACCAAACTCCCCGCCCACCTGCGCTACACCTTCCCGGCCTGAAACACAAACTCCCTGCGGGTGGAGAAGCTCGTCCGCAGGGAGTGGGTAAAACACTGTTTTAGACCGAGGCTGTTTCTTGCAGCCAATTTACCAGGCGATTTTTGATGGTTTGTAATCTTTGGGCTGAAACGCGGCCCAGCCGCGCGCTGATGATGGCAGGTTCAACACTCGTCAAACGCGCCAGGCGGACAATGGAACGAGTTTTCAGGCCTGTGGGCGCAAAGTCAACATCTGATGGGTCGAAGACCTCGTCAAACTGCGGCACAGCTTGATAATCACGCGAGGTGATGAGCGCCAACAACAAATCGGCATGAGCGCCAGGCGCTGGCAAGCACCAACGCCGGGCGTAGTTTCCCGGCCAGCAAATCAGCTTGCGGAAAGCGAATTAGAACGATATCGCCTGGTTTCATGGCTGGTGATAAATCTCCTGGGCATCTTGCAGGGAATATTCAACATCGTCAACCTCGCGAAAAAATTGCTCCAGCGCGAAATCCTGCCATTGGTGTCCCTCCCATTCCTCGTATACAGGCGTGATGTGCTTTTTTGCCATGATAAACAACGTAAAATCTGCAATTTGTTCGATGATATCGTCCGGTAAATTGTCAATGCGTTTGTGCAACTGCTTACGGATCTGTGTCGTGTTCATTGTAACTACCTCCTGATACCGCTTGTGCGGCACTTCGTAAAACATCACTTCCAACACAATTATAACCCTTATGCCCACCCTCTACTCCTCCGTCATCAAACTTGTCAACCTGTACCCTGCCGCCATGCCGCCGCCGGGCGGGCAGCACGCGCACGGGGCCTTTTTTCACATCATCGAGCAGGTCGACCCGGCGCTCTCGAACGCTCTGCACGAAATCGAGGGCAAAGGCGCGCGCAAACCGTTTACGGTCAGTCCGCTGATGGGGCTGCCGAAGATGAATAGTCGCCCCGACACAGCGGGGATTGCTTCGTCGCCCAAGAACGGCTCCTCGCAAAGACATCAAGTCTGGCTGCGCGAGGGCTGGGAGTGCTGGCTGCGGGTGACGATGTTGGATGACGCGCTGTTTCGCTCATTCATCGAACATTTCCTGGCGGGCAGCAGCCGAAAGATGCCAGAGATTCGCCTGGGCGATGCCCATTTCGGCGTCAGCGAAATTCTCACCACGCCGGGCAGTCATCCCTGGGCCGGGTACGCCAGCCTGGAAGACCTGCAAAAACGGCTGGATGAACCCGCGCCGGCGTCGATTTCGCTGGAACTGCATTCGCCGGTTTCGTTCAGCCTGGGCAGCCAGGAGGGGCTGAAGGGCAAGCAGTACGAACTGATTCCCTACCCCAAACTGGTCTTTGGCAGCCTGGCAACGGCCTGGAAAGCACTGACCGGCGAAAACATGGTGGAGGCGGTCGAAAAATACGCCGAAAAATGCTGGCAGCCGGTTCTGCACCGCCTCGAACGAAAATCCCTCACCTTGCACAATCATCCGCAATTCGGCTCGGTGGGCCGGGTGGAATACCGGCGCATCAACGATGAAGATACCCCCCTGGCGCGCTCTCTCGCGCTGCTGGCCGACCTGGCTTTCTACACTGGCCTGGGGCGCAAAACCGCCCAGGGCATGGGCATGACCCGGCGGGTGTAGCGATTTTCGATTTTGGATATTCGGATTTCGATTTGCCGAGTGGAAGAATCACACCCTGCCACGCTCGTAAGGCGAGATGACTTTGATATCTGTCATCGGGTAATGCTTGCGATTGCGGGTGGCAAGTTCCAGGTGGGCCGAGCGGGCAAACTGGCGTAAATACTCACCGGCTTTGCGGCCAATCGCATCATTGACATCAATGATTGTAAACAAACCCAGCAGCCGTTCGGTGCGCGCTTCCTCGCCTGGCCGCTGACCGGCCAGCAATTCGGTCAGCGTCACAACCGAGATAGCCAGGGACTCGCCATTTGCAATCACTTCTGCAAAAAAGTCGCCAGCCGCCTGGTTACCGTGAAAATGGTCAATCGCAATGTCAGTATCAATCAGTTTCATCAATCGCGTAACCCCAATCGTTCCAGCCGTTTTCCCTTGCGAACTTCATCCATATACTCGACGCCATCCGTTGGTATATCGGTACGGTCAGCCCACATCCCGCGCGTTTCATCCAAGATAGCGCGCACCTGTTGAATGGGTGTCAAAATCAAGCGGCCTTGCTGGTCGATACTGACGGCCATTTCTTGCCCGGCGCGCAAAGCGGGGCGAAATTTAGATGGAATTTTTACCGTATATTCAGCGCTCACGCGAACAGTAACCATAAAACACCTCTTGTCTTGATTATACAGGATTTTGGAGCCGCCCGATGAATGACCAGGCCGAGTACCTGCCCCTTTCAATGCTCAACCAGCTCGAATACTGCGAGCGGCGCTTTTACCTGATGCACGTGCGCGGCGAGATGGAGATTAACGCGCATGTGCTGGAAGGCACGCTGCGGCACGAAAACACCGACCGCCCCGGAACCAGCCGCCAGGCTGAAACCGTGACCCATCGCCGCGTATATGTCTGGTCCGACGAGTTGCTGATTGCCGGGTTCGCGGACCTCGTTGAAGCTCAAAAGTCACAGGTTGCGGGTCGCCCCCCCCAGCCGCCAGCCCTGATCCCGGTGGAATATAAAAAAGGACGCATGGGAAAGTGGCTGAATGACCACATCCAACTCTGCGCCCAGGCTTTGTGCCTGTCGGAACAGACGGGCGGGGTCATCCCCAAAGGGTACATCTTTTACTTCGGCTCGCGCCACCGCGAGGAGGTGGAATTCACGCCGCAGCTGCGTCAGCGCGCCATCCAAAGTGTTCGCCGAGCGCATGAGATTGTGGCCGCCGGGAAACTGCCCCCGCCGTTAGATAACTACAACAAATGCCGCGATTGCTCGCTCGAACCCATCTGCCTGCCGCGCGAAATTAAAATCCTGAAAGGGGAAACCCCATGACCACCCTGTATGTCACCGAACCCTATTCCATTGTCAAAAAAGAAGGCGAAACGCTGGTTGTTCAAATCCCCGAAAACAAAAAAGAGAACAAACCGGCCCGCAAGGTCGAAATCCCGGCCATCAAAGTCAGCGAGGTGGTCATTATCGGCGACAGCACCCTGACCGCCCCGGCGCTGGCAGCCCTGACCGCCCAAAGCGCGCAGATTACCTTCCTCGATAGGTTTGGCAACTTTAGGGCGCGGGTGGTGCCGACCGAATCGAAAAACAGCCTGCTGCGGCTGGCGCAGTTCCGCGCCTGGCACGACCCGGCCCGCAGTTTCGGCCTGGCGCGGCAGTTCGTGGCGGGCAAAATCTACAACCTGCGCACCCTGCTGCTGCGCAGCAACCGCCGCCTCGACGATTCGGACGTGGCCGAGGCCGCCGAAAGCCTGCGCGGCATCCTGAATCAGGTTGAAAAACTTGCCTATGACAGTCAACCGCCCGCCGACCCATCCAAACCGCAGAAAGGAACCAGTTGGGGCACGCTGGGCGGCTACGAGGGCGCGGCTGCGGCGGAATATTTCGAGGCCTTTGGACGCCTCCTGCGCGGCGACACAGGCCTCCGCTTTGAAACGCGCTCGCGGCGCCCACCCCGCGACCCGGTCAACGCCATCCTATCCTACGGATACACCCTGCTCATGCACCAATCCGCCTCGGCCCTGCAAACCGCCAACCTCGACCCCTACATCGGCTTCCTGCACTCCTCGCAATACAGCAAACCTTCGCTGGCGCTCGACCTGATGGAGGAATTCCGCGCCCCGGTGGTCGATTCGGTGGTGCTGACCCTGGTCAACAACCGCATTTTGCAAGCCGACGATTTTATTGGCGAACTGGGTGCTTTTCGCCTGAAAGACGCCGCCCGGCGGACTTTTCTGGAAAAGTTCGAGGAGCGCATGAGCACCGAAATTGAGCACCCGGTTTTCAAATATAAAGCCAGCTACCGGCGCTGCATCGAACTGCAGGCGCGGCTGCTGGCCAAGGCGCTGGATGGTGAAATTGGCAGCTACGCGCCCTTCAAAGTGAGATAAAATGAGCCAAACGCGCTTCTACATTGTGGCCTATGACCTGTCATCCGACAAGCGCCGCAACAAAGTGCATAAAATCTTGAGCGGCTTTGGGCAGTGGACGCAGTACAGCCTGTTTGAGTTGTTCGTGACCGATAAGGAATTGGTGCTGCTGCAAAATAAACTGGAAAAAGTGCTGAACGCCGAGCAAGACAGCGTCCGTTTTTACCCGCTGTGCGCCGCCTGCCTGAAAAATGTCGAAACGGTTGGCTCGGAGCCGCCGCGCGAACCCAAAATATTTTTGACTTGAAGCCCGCAACCCCGCCAGGCACCTTTTTTATGGAATTGCGGGGCGACCCCGCAAAGCATCCAAATTTTTTATGGAATTGCGGGGCGAGCGGCAGAGTACCGTCAAAAAAGCGGGGCGCGCTCGCAATCATATACCGCCATATTTGGCGGCTACGCCCGCAACCGACCGCAACTGTAGCCTGCCTACCGTTGCGAGTGGCATTGAACTGGCTGGAAAGCGCCCCCACTCGCAACCCCCGACCCAGTGGGAGAAAACCCACGAAATGGAACCAGTTTTACCCATGCCGACCCCGTCACAACGCTTTTTTACCCGCTTTAGAGCGAAATTCACCGCCAAAGTGGGAGAAAAAACAGAGTTTGCGAGAGCTGCGGCCTGAAACCACCCCATCCCGACTGAGGGATTGAAACTTGCATAAAACAAAAGACGGTCA
>CAZYXS010000097.1:0-11925 GCA_964650955.1 uncultured Desulfuromonadales bacterium
CATCCCCCAAATGGGCTGGTTGGAGTTGTCAAAGAGCAATATAAACGCCTTCGGGGCTATCTGAGAGAACTCGCCGGGGCCTGCTGCCCGGGAAACTGCCAAATCGACCGCTTCATCGCGCGAGCGGCGTAAGCACTTTTGCGAGGGCATCAACATTCTGGCAATCCGACGAACTCTGCATTCTGAAAACCTTGCCTACTCATGAGGAAAACCAATGGCCTACCCGTTTCCAGGTAGGCCATTTTGATGTCGCTTGGTTAGTTACTTTTGAGGTGCTTTGCTCAGCCTGCCCCCCAGCATCGGAACCGGTAACCGCCTTGTCTTGAATTTGGGGTTAGGCGAGTAAATGCTTGTCCACAAATGGTCTCGGCTTAAGTATCTCGATCCCCTGGTATCCCGCGACATCAAGAAGATGCTTGTCGCCACTGACAACCAACTTGCTGCCGCTGGACAAGGCACAGGCTATGAATTTGTCATCATCCGGGTCTGCGCAGACCGCTTCGGAAAGAGGCTCAACCTGGCACATCTCTCCTTCGACTAGCACCAAATCAAGGATTCCTGACAAATCTACCGCGGGAAATTGCTTATGCAAAACTTCTGCAACTCTCTGGTACTCCTCAAAAATTTCAGGCGAAAGCACCAACTGAACCCGTCCGTCTCGCCACCCCTGGAGAATTCGACGGGGTGGCCCGGAGAAAAATATTCCGGAAATGAACACATTGGTGTCGAGGACGATTCTCATTTCCGTCCACGCGCCAGGGCGATTGCTTCCTCGATATGATTCTGCTTCAGCCCTGAAGCCTTGGCTTCCCGACGGGCCTTGGCGATGAGCTCGTCAAATTCCGAAATTGATGGCTGGGAAATCGATTTCAGGATGACGACATCATTCTCGCCAACCACAACGAACTGTGCTCCGGCCTTGAGGTTGAGTCGTTTTCTCACCTCTTCGGGAATAACGACTTGTCCCTTGGACGACATTTTGGTTGTTGCCAGGGTTCCCATAGAATCCTCCTTTTCGTTCTTACTGGTAAGATCATAGTGGAAGCCACCACAAACGGCAAGCGAAATCACCACAAACAAAAGAGGAGGACGCCATGGCGACGGGGATGCGAATCGGTTATGCAAGGGTCAGTTCATCCGGGCAAAGGCTTGATGTCCAACTGGATCGACTGGCGGATTGCGACAGAGTTTTTCATGAGAAGGTCTCCGGCAAATCCACCAAAGGCCGACCGGAGCTTCAGAGTGCCCTTGATTTTGTTCGCGAAGGCGATGTTTTTGTGGTGACCAAGTTGGATCGCCTTGCCCGCTCCGTGGTGGATCTAGCCGGCATTGTCCAAAAGCTTGAGACAAAGAAAGTGGACCTCGTTGTCCTGGACCAAGGGATCGACACCACCACCATGTATGGCCGCCTGCAGTTCAACATTCTGGCGGCCATTGGCGAGTTCGAACGGGAGTTGATCAAGGAACGCTCTACGGAGGGCCGGATAAAGGCCATCGAAAGGGGCGTTAAGTTCGGGGCCAAACCAAAACTGCGGAGCCAGGAGATACAAGCGTTGATCCGGGATTTCGAGGCTCCGGGTTGCAGTAAGACTGTGATTGCAGAGCATTATGGCATCAGTCGCTCCTCAGTCTACAGGTTGTATTCGGAGAACCGTCAACCAGGTGTCTGAAATATGGCGATTAGAAGGAAAAAGCCCTCGATGGCCAACTCGGGGGCTTTGGTGTTTTAAAGACAGTGATTTATGGGACGTCGCATCAGTGGTTTGGGGTGATGTAGTTCGGCTCGTCCTGCCCATCAATCCAGGAAGTCAGAAGGTAGCAGATGCCGTTATCATCGACATAGTACCGCACGTGGATACGTCTATAGGCAAGATCCACTATTGCAAGATGAAATTCATGCTGAACTCCTCCCAGCATTTTCCGCTTAACCGGCCAGGCGCGAGGATGTTTCTCGATGACATCAAGGATCGTCGCCATTGCGGATGGCAACGCCAGGTATGCCACCGGGCTTTTCTCCCGAAGGTGGGATCTCAGTTCGGAGAAAGCGTCGATGAAGGTCGGGGTCCGGCGGATGTTTCTGTATTTGCCGGCCATCACCACTCCTTCTTGGCCGGGACATGACTGATTCTGACCATTTCCTCCCCGATCTTTTTATCTTCCTCGATCATTTTGAGCAGATCATCGATCGGCGCGGAAAGACCGTCCCTGACCTCTCGCATCGCCTGCAAAGTCATGAGATCGGCTTTTTGTTCGAGAATGTCCGCGTCGATGAGACGTTCCGCACCAGCCTTGAAAAAGGCTTGCGGCGTCATGCCGTGAACGCGGCAGTATTCGTTGACATTGTGCATCTCCGCCTCATCGAGGGTGATGTTGATCTGGTTGCGCTTTGACATGGCCCCCCCTTTGCTAGGTTTGATAGTAATCCTATCAGCGCCACCTGGGTTGCGCAAGGATAATCGGTGTGGACGATTGTTCCCATACCGATCCGAGGGTCTGCCCGCACCCGGAGTCAAGCATCAATTCAGTTCTCTTAAAAATCTCCTCGCGACTGTTGCCCGAGGCTTTCAGGACTGGCGGCAAGGATTCTCACAAGGCCTGCACTATGAGAAAAGCCCGCCGAATTCGCCTGGCGGGCTTTTCGTGTTGGTGGGTGCGACTTGAACAAAATCTGCACCCATTCGACACTCTACTTTTGAACTTTCTGTAGACAGAAAAGGTTACCGATGCCTGGGAACGACAAGGCCACCAATTCCCCGGCCGGCAGAAATTTCTTCGCGGACAACAGTTTCAACTATGGTATCTTCGGGTTACTGCAGTCCTTTGGGGGCTTAACCCTGCCGGAGACCGAGGTGGGAATAGCCCGGGGGGCCGCGTCTCAATACCGGATATATGGCTTTCTGAGCATATAACTTGGTCACCAGGCGATACACCTGTTTCTCAAGACTGACCCGAATTTGCATGGACAACTGATGAAGTTTCTTGCGAGCCAGTTGTTGTCTCTCCTTATCCCGGCACGCGTCCGTCCCAATTTTCGGGCACTGGCAAGCTATTCTCTCTGGGGCGGCCCCGAGTTCAAGCACAACGAAGCCTTCTCTTTTCAGGTGGCAACCGTGGACCAGGCCGAAACCGATCGTTACTGGCACGCCATCGTCGATAACGGCGGCCAGGAGAGCGAGTGTGGCTGGTGCAAAGACAAATGGGGGGTGTCCTGGCAGATTACCCCCATCGCCTTGTGGGAAGCGATCACCGATCCCGATCCGGCTGCAGCCAGGCGCGCCTTCGAGGCGATGCTGCAGATGCGAAAGATCGACATCGCAACGATCGAGGCGGCGCGGCGGGGTTGATGGGATGCAGGAACTGGGTCTGACGGCCCCTGCATTCCATCTTTGATTGGCGGCGCATTCAGGCTATTGGCTCAGGGCCGCCTTGGCCATGGTCAACAGCACATCGGCATTGATACGCACCCGATGGTCGGGGTTGCTGTAGGCGAACTTGATCAGGCCATCGGTGCCGATGACGTAGGCGGTCGGCACCGGCAAAAGATGGTGAGTCTGCCCGGAGGCCTGTTCCAGGTCGATGCCGAAACTGCGATATTTCTCCAGGGTCTTGTCGTCGACCCGCCAGGCGATTCCCAGGGCGATTGCCCCCTTCATGCTGTGGTCGGAGAGCAGGCGGTAGTTGGGCTTGTGCTTGGTCTGGCTTTGCTGCAGCACCCCGGGCTTGTCGGCGCTGACGGCCAGGATCTGGTAGCCGAGTTCGAGCAGGGCCGGTTCGATGCGAATGAGTTCTCCCAACTGGAGATTGCAGTACGGTCACCAGCCGCCGCGGAAATAAATCAAGATCGTCGGCTTGGCCTTGATCGCGGCCGCCAGGTCGAAGGACTTTCCATCCAGGCTCTGCAGGTCCATGGCCGGCAGCGCACTGCCGATGGGCAGCGGGCAGATCCGGTCGGGGGCGTTGGGGACCCGGTCGGCACTGGTAGTTGGCTGGGCTTGGGCCGTGGCCGCCAGCAGCAGGGCACAGACCAGGAACAGCAGTAGACGTTGCAACATAGGCACTTCCTCCTTTTTGGTTGGCTTCTGTCCCATTGTCCCAGCAAAAAGCCCTTTGGCAAGGCTGGCCCGGCCTTGGTTGACATTTTGCGCGACAACCCTTGGTCTTTTTACTTGTGATTTAGCCCCCGACCCCGTTTTCTTCCTGCGACCCACGAACATGTGAATGTTTGCGCCCCAATCATTTCAAACAATTATCTTCTGCCCCACCCCACATCAGCCAGAATTTTCGCGACTGTCGATAATTGGCGCAACTGCTGCAATTCTCCCTGGCAAGCTGCGAATTTGCTGCTGTGGCGATCTGAATTTGCAATGCTCCACCGCGGCCGGCCCCATTTTTGGGGCGGCGCCCATTTTTTATCTCATGCCCCCTGATCGAAGCAACACCAGCACCAACCGCGGCGACCCTTTGCGACGGGGCTGAATAAGCCCCAGAAAACGGAGTTGGCCATGAACCTGCTGATCAGCCTTCTTTCCCTGCTGCTGCTGGCAATCCCCGCCTGGGCCGATGAAAGCATCGAGTTGGAGGAGCAGGCCGGCCGCAGCGAGGTTGCCAGGACCTTTGCCAGCGCCTTCCTGGTCCAGTACGCCCCCGACCTGATGGAAGCCATGGCCAATCTGGAAGGGAAAATCAAGGAGCTGACCACGACCTCGGGGGACCTGTTCCTGAGCCGCAAGGACCAGAAGCTGTTCATCGAGACCACCGACCCCGAGAGCAAGATCGTCGCCGACCTGCGCAAGCAGAAGAATGGGCCGCTGGTGCGCTGGGAAGCCCGGGGAAGCTTCGATTACGTCAAGGGGGGGCTGGAACTCAACCTGACCCAGGAGTTCGGTCCCGCCACCAAGGTGGCGCTGCGCGGCGTGGTCAGTCAGGAGTTTTTCGAGCCCCTCGACCCGAAGTACGAAATCACCGCCAAACTGGTGCACCGCTTCTAAACCGACTCCCGCACCCCCCTTGCCATCCCTTGGCCGAGTGTTAAGCTGGAGCCATGGAGACCCTGGAAATATTCTTCGATTTCATCTGACCCTGGTGCTACTTCGGTACCGTGCGTATCGAGCGATTGCGCCGCGAGGTTGATCTTCAGGTGCGTTGGACCGGGTTCCCCCTGCATCCGGAAACCCCTGCAGAAGGGCTGGAGTTGACCGAGCTGCTGGCCGGTCGCGGCTACGATCTGCCGGCGACGTTCGAGCGAATCCAAGGCATAGCCGCCGAGCTCCAGCTTCCCTGGAGCAACCGCACCCACACCTACAACAGCCGCCGCGCCCAGGAACTCGCCAAATGGGCCGAAACCCTCGGGCAGGGGGAAGTCTTTCACGCGGCCGCCTACCATGCCTATTTCGCGGCGGGGCGCAATATTGCCCAAGTCGACGAACTGGTCACCCTTGCGCAGAACCTGGGGCTTTCCGGCGCCGTGGCCAGGGAGGTGCTCGACCAGGGGGATTTCAGCGCCGCTGTCGATGCGGACTGGGCCCGCTCCCGCGCTCTTGGCGTGACCGCAGTGCCTACGGCGCTCTGGAAGGGACAGGCCCTGGTCGGGTTCCAATCCTATGACGCCTTTCGCCAACTGGTTTCCCGCTGAAAAATGGAGCAGAAAAACCAACAGCCCGCCCGGAAAGCGATTTCCAGGCGGGCTGTTGAATATTCTGACGAGGAGGGAATCGGGCTAAAGGGCCGTCGGCTGCAAAATCGCCACCGCCCGCACCGGCGCACCGTCGGCGTCGACCAGTTTCAGCGGCAGGCAGGAGAAGAGCCAGGGGTCGGGGGGCAGTTGTTCCAGATTGCACAGGTTTTCGATCAGCACCATGCCAGCACCCAGCAGGATGTTATGAATCGGCAGTTCCCGGGATTCGACCGGGTCGGCCGAAATGGCGTCGAAACCGACCCCCTTGAGCTCAAATCGGCACAGCCACTGGGCGGCGGGGGCCGAAAGCACCGGGAATCCGGCATAATATTCATCCTGGCCCCAATAGCGACTCCAGCCGCTGCGGAGCAGACAGAATTCGACCTTTGCCAGCATGGGCCCCCAGGGCTCGAGGTCGGGAATCTCGATGACCGGCCGGCCCAGGCAGGACAGATCGATACAGCCGGCAAGGCCGACAAACTGCGCGGCCGGATATTGGTCGAGGGTGCGACCGCCGGCGAGCAGATGGGCCGGGGCGTCCATGTGGGTGCCGGTGTGGGAGTACAGGGTGAGCTTTTTTTCCAGAAATCCATCCACCTCGAGGGAGCAGCCGAGGTCCAGTACCGGCGGTTCGGTCCCCGGGTAGACCGGCATCTGCGGTGAAATGGTCTGGGTCAGATCGACGATCCGCATGGGGCAGAGCCCTCCCATCTGGCCAGGGCGACTCATGCCCGGCAAAGCGCCCGGAGTTCATCCAGCAATGGCGCCACATCCTCCTGGGCGGCGATGGCGCACTGCTCCTGCAGCACCTCGTCGAGAATGGCGTCGGTGGTCAGGGGGTTGGCCAGCACCACCCGGAAGACGCTGATCTGCACACCCTGGGAGCGGGTGGAGATCAGCCGGGTGCGGGAAACGAAGGAGAGGCCGGCCTCCCGCTGCAGTTTCTGCATGGTTTCGGTGACCCGGTCGAGCACCAGGTTGATGCGGGCGACCCGTTCGGGACTGGCCTGGGCCAGTTCCTCCTGCAGCCAGGCGGGGTTGTAGCGGTAGGTCAGGATGTTGAGCTCGGGGGCGGTGACCAGTTCGAAGTCGGGATGGGCGGCGATCTTGTCGGCGAAACGGCGGGCCCGGGTGATCCCCAGGTCGATGAGCAGCTGGTAGCCCTTGCGGCCGATGATGGAGAAACCGGCGTGTACGAGCATCGCCATGCCCGGCCGCGACCCCTCCAGGGTGTGGCTGCCGAGGTCGCGGGAGCCCTTGCGGATGATGTAGTTGGCATGGTGCTCGATGGCGGAGAGGGCGGCGGGATCCTTGAACACCACCATGCCGGCCCCCATGGGGACATAGAGTTGCTTGTGGGCGTCGATGGTGACCGAATCGGCGCGATCGATGCCCCGCAGCAGGCTCCGGTGGGTGTCGCTGAACAGGGTCGGGCCACCCCAGGCGGCATCCACGTGGAAATGGCAGCCCAGTTCTGCGGCCAGGTCGGCCATGGCCTCCAGGGGGTCGACGCTGCCGGTTTCGGTGGTGCCGGCGATGCCGACCAGGCTCATGACCCGTATGCCCTCCCCCTGCAGCCGCCGGCATTCTTCCCGCAACCGCGGCATGTCGATGCGGTTGTCGGCGTCGGTGGCCACCGTCACCAGGTGGTCGCGGCCGATGCCGAGCAGGTCGGCCGCCTTGCCCAGGGAGTAGTGGCCGCGGCGTGAGACCAGGACAGCCAGGCCGGCGCAATCGAGATGACGCAGGGCTTTGAACAGCCCCTCCTGGGCGATGCCGCGGAACTTTCCCGAAGGCCCGCAGAGGCGGTTGCGGGCCGCCCAGAGGGCAGTGATGTTGGCCACCGTGCCGCCGGAGCAGAAGGCTCCCAGGGCCGCCTGGGGATCGTGGATCCAGCGGTGGTAGAAGGTCTCGTCCCGGTCATAGACCAGGTGGTGGAGCATGGCCAGCACCTGCCGCTCCAGGGGGGTGAAGGCCTTGGAGGTCTCGACCTTGACCGTGTTCTGGTTGAGGGCGATCATGATCCGGGCCAGGGGCTGCATGAAGTAGGGGATGGCCGAGGTCATGTGGCCGATGAAGCTGGGCGAAGCGGTGTGCACCGATTGGGCGACCACCTTTTCCTTGAGGAATTCCGTGTAGTCGGAAACGAAAGTCGGTTCTTCGGGAATGCGGGAGTTGGCGAAATCTGCCTCGACCTCCTCCATCGGCCGCTCCAGGGCGACGATGTGCTCCTGCAGGAAGCCGGCGACATCGGCGGAGATGGCCTGATCGATCCGCCCCAGGGTCGAGTGGGGCGCCTCGGGGACGGTGAAGATCCGGTACAGACTTTCCAGGTCGGCCCGGGCGGCCTCGCGCCAGGGACTCATACGCACCTCCGGCCGCGGCGGGCCAGGTCAGGGTTCGCCATTTTCTTCTCCCGTCTGCATATCTGCATTGAATTCGGCTACGAACTGTATCTGGGGCAGGTGCTCCCCGTCCAGCGCCGCCAGGCCGCCAGAATCATAAGCCCATCAGGCCTCCCGGCGCAACTGTTCCAGGGTGAGAATCGACTCCACGTCGCTGCGACCCGCCTTGTCGATGATCACCGCCGTACCCGCCAGGACGGCACCGGCCTGGGCCAGGATTGCCTCGATGGCCTGAAAGGTGGACCCCGACGCGAAGAAGTCGTCGACGAACAGCACCCGTTCACCCGCTCCCAGCACCTCCCGCGAAACGTAGAGGGTGGTCGATTCCTGCTTGGTGAAGGAATAGCTGTCGGCGCTGTAGAAGGCGCCCATGGTGCGGGGGCGCTTTTTCTTGGCATAGACGAAGGGAACACCGAGGCGGCCGGCGATGACCTGCGCCACCATGATGCCGCTGGTTTCGGCGGTGAGCACCTTGGCGATACCCCGCGCGGCGAAACGGCCGGCCAGTTCGGCGCCGAGCAGTTCCAGCAGAGCCGGGTCGACCTGGTGATTGAGAAAGCGGTCGACCTTGATCACCTGGCCGTCGATGGCCCCCTCGCTGAGAATGCGCGCCAGCAGGGTGGCGGAAGCGGAATTCATTTGCGGTCCTCCCGGTCATAGGGCAGCCCCAGGGCCTCGGGCTGCTGCGAGGCCCCTTTCTGCAGCCGCAGGGTAGAGACGATCAACACCAGGATGGTGAAGATATAGGGGAGCATCTGCAGGATATGGGCGCTGACGGTGGTCCCCATGGCCTGGAAACGGAGCTGCATGGCGGTGATGCCGCCGAACAGGTAGGCCCCGGCCAGGGCCCGGGGGCTCGACCAGGAGGCGAAGATCACCAGGGCCACGGCGATCCAGCCACGGCCGGCGCTCATGTTCTCGATCCACATGGGGGTGGAGGCAAGGCTCAGGTAGGCGCCGCCGATACCGACGAAGCCGGAACCGACCGCCACCGCCAGGAAGCGGTAGCGGTTGACGGCAATTCCGCAGGTATCGGCCGCCGCCGGGTTTTCCCCCACGGTGCGCAGGGCCAGGCCGGTGCGAGTGCGGTAGAAAAAGCCGTGCAGCAGGGCCACCAGGGCGAAGCTGAAATAGATCAGCAGGTCCTGGTTGAAAAAGGGCTTGCCCACCACCGGCAGGGCGCTCAGGCCCGGAAGGGCGATACGCTCGAAACCAGTGATGGTCAGGCCGACCATCTCCCGGCCGAACAGGGCGGTCAGGCCGATACCGAACATGGTCAGGGCCAGGCCGCTGACGATCTGGTTGGCGCGCAGGAACACGGTGATGAAGCCGTGGATGCTGCCGGCCAGCAGCGCGGCCGTGAAGGCGGCGGCCACCCCCACCAGCAGCGAACCGCTGGCATAGGTGCCGGCGAACCCGGCCAGGGCGCCGATGAGCATCAATCCCTCGATGCCGAGGTTGATGATGCCGGCCCGTTCGTTGAGGATGGCGCCGAGGGTGGCGAAAAGGATCGGGGTGCCGGCGCGCACCGTGGCGTCGAGCAGGATCTCAACCATGGCGTTCCTCCCGCACCAGGCGCAGTTTGTTCTGGATGAAGAATTCGGAGGCCAGCAGGAAGAACAGGATCAACCCCTGGAAGGCATAGACGAAGGCCACCGGCAGCTTCCAGGAGAGCTGCAGGCTGTCTCCTCCCACCAGCAGCACCCCGAGCAGGAAGGAGACGATGACCACCCCCAGGGCGCTGCGTCTGGCCAGCCAGGCGATGATGATGGCGGTGTAACCGTAACCGGGGGAGATACCGTGCTGCAGTCGCCCCTGCAATCCGGCCACTTCGCTGAAGCCGGCGATGCCGGCGATGGCGCCGCTGAGGGCCAGGACGACGAAGATCGCCACCCCGGTGCGCATGCCGGCATAACGGGCGGCCTTGGGATTGCTGCCGATGACCTTGATCTCGTAGCCCCACACGGTGCGCTCCATGAAGATGTAGACCAGCAGGGCACAGACCAGGGCGATGAAGAAGCCGGTGTGCAGGCGGGTACCGAAATACCCGGCCAGCCGCGCCCCGTCGGCGAACTGGGCGGTGAGGGGGAAATTGAAGCCGGCGGGGTCCTTCCAGGGGCCGTAGATCAGGTAATTGACCCAGAGGATGGCGATGTAGTTCATCAGCAGGGTGACGATGACCTCATTGACCTGCCAGCGCGTCCGCAGCAGGCCGGCCACCCCGGCCCAGAGGCCGCCGGCCAGGGCCCCGGCCAGGAACATGGCGCTGATCAGCACCGCCGGCTGTTCGATGCCCGAGAACAGGGCGACCCAGGTGGCGCCGCAGGCCCCCATGTAGATCTGCCCCTCGGCGCCGATGTTCCAGATCTGCATGCGGAAGGCGATGGAGACACCGAGCCCGGCCAGGATCAGCGGCGTCGCCTTGACCAGGGTCTCCGACAGGCCGTAACCCGAACCGAGGGACTCCTGCAGGATTTCCAGGTAGGCCTGCAGGGGGTTGACCCCGGCGGCCAGCAGCAGGAAGCCGGCGACGAACAGGGCGATGAAGATCGACAGGATCGGCGTGGTGAACCGGAACAGGGGGGAGGAGAGCTCCCGTTTGACCGCTACCAGTCTCATGCCCGGGCCTCCCCGCTCATCATCAGGCCGATCGCCTCGCGGCTGGTCTGCCTGGGATCGACGATCCCGGTCAGGCGGCCGCGGAACATGACGGCGATGCGGTCGGAGAGCTTGAGCAATTCGTCCAGATCCTCCGAGATCAGGATGGTGCTCATCCCCTCCTCGGCCCCGTCGACCATCACCTTGTGCACATATTCGGCGCTGCCGATGTCCAGCCCCCGGGTGGGGTAGAGGGCGACCAGCACCGCCGGCCGCTCGCTCAGCTCCCGGGCGATGATGACCTTCTGGATGTTCCCCCCCGAAAGGTAGCGCACCGGGTTGCCGGCGGGCCCGGCCTTGATGGCGAACTGCTCGATCTTGGCGGCGGCGTTGCGGTGGATGGCGCCGCGATCCTGGAAGATCCAGCGGCGGAAATCGGGATTCTTGAAGCTTTTCATGATCAGGTTGTCGTCCACGCTCAGGTCGGGGGCGATGCCGATGCTCTTGCGGTCCTCGGGGATGTGGGCGATGCCGGCGATGTAGCTGCTGCGGGCGCCGCTGTGGGTGATGTCATCGCTGCCGGCCAGGATCTGCCCCCGGCTCGCCTCCCGCAGGCCGGTGAGCACCTCGGCCAGGGCCTTCTGGCCGTTGCCTGCCACCCCGGCGATGCCGAGGATTTCCCCCCGGCGCAACGCCAGGCTGAAATCCTCCAGATCGGCCAACCCCCGGTCGTTGCGGACGGCCAGATGCTTGATTTCCAGCACCAGTTCGTCGCTGGCGCAGGGATGTTTTTCCCACTCGGGCACCTGGTCTTCGCCGATCATCAACGCGGCCAACCGGGCCTCGTCATAGTTCCCCCGCTCGAGGGCACAGAGGCTGCGCCCCTTTTTCAGGATCGTCACCCGGTCGGAAATCTCCATCACCTCCCGCATCTTGTGGGAAATGAACACGATGCTTTTGCCCTGAGCCTTGAGCTTGGCCAGCACCGCGAACAGGCGGTCGCTCTCCTGGGGGGTGAGCACCGCCGTCGGCTCGTCGAGGATCAGCAACCGGCAGTCCCGCATCAGCAGCTTGATCAGTTCGATCCACTGCTGGGCACCGATGGAGAGCTTCCAGACCGGGGCGTCCAGGTCGAGGTCGAGTTCGAACTGGTCGAGCATCGCCTGGATTTTCTGCCGGTAGGCCTTGCGGGAGAAGAAGGTGGGGACGCCGTCGAGAGCAAGCAGGATGTTCTCGAACACGCTGTGA
>CAZYXS010000098.1:0-961 GCA_964650955.1 uncultured Desulfuromonadales bacterium
CATGGAATTTTCCGGCTCGAAGGAGAAGGAGGAATCGTTGAGGCGCAGCTTCTCCAGGGCATCCCGCAAACCGTCATATTCGGCGGTATCGATGGGATAGAGGCCGGAGAAGACCATCGGCTTGACCTCCTTGAAGCCTGGCAGCGGCGCCGCGGCAGGGCGGTGGAGATGGGTGATGGTGTCCCCGACCTTGGCGTCGGCCACCACTTTGATGCCGGCGATCATGAAACCGACCTCCCCGACCCCGAGGTGCGCCACTTCCACCGGATGCGGAGCAAACACCCCCACCTTGAGGACCTCGTAAGCCTTGCGGTTGGCCATCAGCTGGATCTTGTCCCCTTTTTTCATCGCCCCGTCGACCACCCGCACCAGTACGATGACCCCCTGGTAGGAGTCGTACCAGGAGTCGAACAGCAGGGCCTTCAGGGGCGCATCGGCATCCCCCACCGGCGGCGGCACCTTCCGCACGATGGTTTCGAGGATATCGTGAATGCCGATACCGGCCTTGGCGCTGGCCACCACAGCATCGGAGGTGTCGAGGCCGATGATCTCCTCGATCTCCTCCTTGACCCGCTGGGGCTCGGCGCTCGGCAAGTCGATCTTGTTGAGAACCGGGAAGACCTCCAGGTTCTGGTCGATGGCCAGGTAGACATTGGCCAGAGTCTGGGCTTCCACCCCTTGGGAGGCATCGACCACCAGCAGCGCCCCTTCGCAGGCACTCAGGGAGCGGCTGACCTCGTAGGTAAAGTCAACATGCCCGGGCGTGTCGATGAGGTTGAGGATGTACTCCTTGCCATCCTCGGCCCGGTAGTTCAGGCGCACCGCCTGGGCCTTGATGGTGATCCCCCGCTCCCGTTCCAGTTCCATCTTGTCGAGAAACTGGTCGGTTTTTTCCCGGGCGCTCAGGGTCCCGGTCTCTTCGAGCAGGCGGTCGGCCAGGGTCGATTTGCCGTGGTCGATG
>CAZYXS010000098.1:975-11856 GCA_964650955.1 uncultured Desulfuromonadales bacterium
AAGTTGCGAATCTGTGCTTTGTTCATGGGTCCCTTGGTCAGCCGATTGGCCAGTGAAATAATCGGTTAAGATATAGCCAACGGCCGAGGTTGTAAAGGAAAAAGCCCCGGCATCCGGAAGCAGGCGGGAAGCAAAAAAGCCCGCCTGGATCAGGCGGGCCGTCCCCTTCGGATGCTGGCCGCAACTTCAGCCCCCCATGCCCAGCATGGCCCGGTACTGCTCTTCGATCAGTTCGGCATGGTTGTGGGTGCTGGTGGCGTTGGCGAGATAGATGGCCGAAACCTGGGGGTCGTCGATCTTCGCCGCCATGGTCCGCAGCGTCTCCTCCAGGGCTTCCTCCTGCTCGAGGGCCAGTTCCAGCGCCTTGCGCTCGTCGAAATCGGCCAGCATCATCTGCTGCAGGGAATTGAACCAGGTGGATTCGGTGTTGGGAGGCCCCTCGATGAAGGCTTCGAAGGAGGGGATCTCCTTGCCGCGATAGATGGAGAAAAAGGAGAAGGCGTGCTGGCGCTCTTCCCGGGCCAGCAGCTCGAAGACCTCGCGGGCCTTGTCATCCTGCAGCTGCTTGGCTCCGAGGGCGTAAAAGTCCATGGCGTCCTTTTCCGTCTGGATCGCCTCCTTGATCGCCGCCTGCAAATCGAATTGTTCAGCCATTTTCTCTCCTCCGGAATGTAAAATGAATGGCCGCTACTTTACCCCATGCGGCCGGCAAACACCAGTAAAACCCGTTCAGTCGATGCCTGCCGCGGGTGCTTGCACCTCCCCGGCCAGGGCATTCCCCTGGTCGGCCAGTTCCTGCAGCCGCGCCCGCCGCTCCTGGGGGGGGGCGTTTTCCCAGGGCCATGGCCGCCTGGTAGAAGCGCGGCAGGTCGTCGCCGGAATCCCGCAGCAATTGCTGGAAGCCGGGCACCTCGACCCGGTAGGTGGAAATGGAGGCCAGCTTGGCATTGTTCAGTCCGCTGGCGAACCAGCGGTCGAATCCCTTGTACCCCCCCCACTCCTCCTGCTGTCGACGATAACGGGCGGTCATCTCATCGAACAGAGCCGCCTTGCGCTCCCGCATCTGCTCCGGGGGGAGCTTACTGGCGTAGAGCTGGCGCAGCGCCTCCCGCGTCTCCAGAATCAGGGCGATCACCGTTTCGTCACGGTGGAAATCCTCGGCATAGGCAGCAGCCTCCTCCTGTCGACCGGAACGCGCCAGCCAGCGCTTGACCCCTTCCAGTTCCACCGTCTTGGCAAAGGCCTCGTTGAAACTGGTGTCGTCCTTGATATAGACGACCTGGTGGGCCAGTTCGTGGAAAATCATCCCGGCGACGTAGGGAGCCGGGCGGCGACAGAAGGTATTCAGCACCGGGTCATCGAACCACTTGAGGGTGGAATAGGCCGCCACACCGTAGGTGTAGACATCCAAGCCGGCCTGTTGCAGGACAGCGGCCTCCTGTTTCGCTCCCTCGGGGGTGAAATAGCCCCGGTAGGCGACACAGCCGACCACCGGAAAGCACCACTGTTTCGGGGTCATGGAAAATTCCGGCGTCGCCACCACGTTCCAGACCGCGTAGGGGCGTTCCAGGTCGGCATAGGAGCGGTAACTGCCATTGTCGGGCAGCCCCAGTTCTGCGCTGGCGAAATCCCGCATCTCCACCACCCGCTCCAGAACCTCCCGCAGATCCGCCGGGGTGGCCGGGTCGGCAAGAATTTTCTTGATGTCGGTGCGCCGGGCGAGCAGGTCGAGATGGCCAGCGACACATTGTTGGTAATACCCCAGGTCGGAGCAGCCGCAAAGGAGCAGCACCAGTGGAACCAGCAAGAATCGGAAACAGTGCCAGATCTTGGCCATCTACCGCCAACCCTCCTGTCTCCGGGCCTTCTCCCACTGTTCGGCTTCGGCGAAAATCGGCCCGTACGCCTGATAGCGCTCCTCGTCGATCAGCCCCTCGGCGACCAACCGCCGCACGGCACATCCCGGTTCGCTCAGATGCCGGCAGTCGCGGAAGCGGCAGGATTCACCCTCGGCCGGTTCAAACCCAGGGAAATGCAGAGCGACCTCTTCGACTCCCTGGTCGACCAGGCCGAAATCGAGGAAGCCGGGGGTATCCACCAGTTCTCCCCCTCCGGGCAACTGGTGCAGGGTCGCCACCGTGGTGGTATGGGTGCCGATGCCGGTAAACTGGTTGACCGGAGCGGTACGGAGCCGGGTATGGGGGCAAAGGGCGTTGAGGAGGCTGCTTTTGCCGACCCCAGAGGCGCCGATAAAGGCGCCGCAATGCCCGCCCGCGATATATTGGCGAAGTTCATCCAGACCGGCGCCGGTCTTGGTGCTGACGCTCAAAATCGGCAGCAGGGGACCATAGGTGGCCAGAAGCTGCTGATGCAAGGTCGCCGCCTCTTCCAGATCGGCCTTGTTGCAAACGATGAAAGGGGTCAATCGCTCCACCCGTGCGGCAATGATGGCGCGGTCGAGAAACCCTGCTGGGGGCGCCGGTCGCTGCGCGACCACGATGCCGAGCAGGTCGAGGTTGGCGGCCACCAGGTGAACCCCTCCGCGGTTGTCTCTACGCCGCAACTCGGTGCGACGGGGCAGACGCAGCAATTCCTGGTCCACCACCCGCACCAAGTCTCCGACCACATGGCCGGATTTGCGCCTCACCCGCACGGGGGTGCGTTCGCCGTCTTCGAACTGCACTTCGACGGCCACCCCCAGGTGCGACACGATCCGCCCGGCCCGGCCCTGATCAATCCTCACGTCTGCCATCCCTCATCGCTGTTCTTAGCGTCATCCTTTCAGCTCGGGTCGAGATCCGCTGCAATCTCCTGCATCGCCGTCAGAGCGAGGGCGCAGAATTCATCGATAGCAATGCCGAGACGCTCGCACTCCATGATGTTCTCCCGGCTGGCTCCAGCAGCAAAAGCCCTTTCTTTCATCCGCTTGCGCACGGACTTGGGAACGACGCTGGCCAGCCTTTTGTCAGGATAAACCAGCGCCGTTGCGAGAATCAATCCAGTGATGGTTTCGGCTGCGGCAAGGGCATGATGAAAGGGCTTGGAGCGGCGCTCGTCGTGAGCCATTTCATTGTGCAAACGGATCGCTTCGACGATATCCGCATCGAAGCCAAGACCCGTGAGAATCTCAACGGTGCGATGGGTATGCCGGGTCAGGTCAAGCATGGTGGTTTCAACATCCAGATCATGCAGCAGCCCCGCCAGCCCCCAATCCTCTGCATCTTCACCGAGCCGCTGGGCCAGTTGCCGCATCACCGCTTCGCTGGCCAGGGAATGGCGGAGCATGCCTGGGGTTTTAACGTGTTCCCGCAACAATTCCAGCGCCTCTGGCCTGGAGATCAAACGGCTCATGGATCAACCTCCGCAACAATCGTTTTCCGCGCATACTAAACGGGGCGCCGGCCCGGTACAAGCAAAACCGGTTGGCCCGCCCCCCTCTGCCGCCTCCCAAAAATGCAAAGAGACAGTCGGCCGTTACCGGCCCCGTCTCCGCTGTTTCCATCTTTTCTTTTATCCGTCCCTGTGTTACCTATGCTCCCCGAACCATTTCACCAACGAAGGGAACCCCTCTATGTTGACCCTGACCGGCAAGCAGGTGCGCCATCTGCGCGCCCTCGGCCATCACCTCAACCCGGTCGTGATGATCGGCAAGGACGAATTGACCCCGGCCATTCTCGACGCCGTCGAAATTGCCCTCAACGACCATGAACTGATCAAGATCAAACTGCAGGAAGGCTGTCTGCTCGACCGCCGAGAGGTGGGGGACGCCCTCGCCGAGGCAACCGGCGGGGCCATCGCCCAGATCCTCGGCAAGACCCTGCTGCTCTATCGCCCCAGCGAAAACCGCAAGATCACCCTCCCCTAACCGGCCGACAGGGAGATGCCCAAGACGGCCTCCGCCGCCGGCGTCTCCCGTTGCCGCCCCAGCAACGCGGGGACTTCCTCGTACTGCAATGGATAGCCCAGGAGGAACCCCTGGGCCTTCTGGCAGCCCCGTTCTCTCAGGAACTGCAGTTGCTCTTCCGTTTCCACCCCTTCCGCCACAACTTCGAGCTTCAGGTTATGAGCCAGGCCGATGACCGCGCTGACGATGGCGCTGTCGTCGCTGTCGCGCCCGATATCCTTGACGAAGGAGCGGTCGATCTTGAGCACATGGATCGGGAAGCGCTTGAGATAATTGAGGGAGGAATAGCCGGTGCCGAAATCGTCGACGGCGATCTTCACCCCGAGCTGCATCAGGCACTGCAACTGGTCGATGGTCTGTTCCAGATCCTGCATGATGACGGTCTCGGTGATTTCCAGCTCAAGGAAACTCGGAGCCAGGCCCGTTTCATCCAGTACCGAAGCCACCAGTTCGGGCAGGTCTTCAGCCTGAAACTGCCGGGCCGAGAGGTTGACCGCCACCGGTACCGCTGCCAGGCCCGCATCCAGCCATCCCCGCAGAGCCTGGCAGGCGGAGCGCAGCACCCACTTGCCCAAGGGGATGATCAGCCCGCACTCCTCCGCCAGGGAGATAAATTCCACCGGCGAAACCAGCCCCCGCTCCGGATGCTGCCAGCGCACCAGGGCCTCAAGGCCGGCCAGACGACCTGTCTGCACATCGAACTGCGGTTGATACTGCAGGAAAAACTCGCAGCGCTCCAGGCCTTTGCGCAACTGGTGTTCCATCCCCAGCTGGCGGATGCTCAGAGCGCTCATCTCCTCGCTGTAGAATTGGAAATTACCCCGCCCCAGTTCCTTGGCCCGATTCAAGGCCGTATCGGCGTTCTTCACCAGCGCCTCGGCATCCTTGCCGCCATCGGGAAACAGGGCGAGCCCGAGGCTGCCGCTGACCTCAAGCTCCAGACCATCCAGAACGAAGGTGGGCTGCAGAGACCGCATGATTTTCTGGGCAATGGACTTGACGTCCCCCTTCTCCTTGATACCAGTCAGCAGGATCAGAAATTCGTCCCCCCCGAGGCGGGCCACAGCATCCTGGCGCCGCAGACACCCGACCAGGCGTGCGGCCACGTCCTTGAGCAGTTGGTCACCGAGGGCATGGCCGAGGGTGTCATTGACCTTCTTGAAGCGATCGAGGTCGAGAATGGCGACGGCCAGAAGTTCCTTCTGATGTTTGGCGGTGGCGATCCCCTGCAGCAGCAATTCCTTGAACTTGCCGCCGTTGGGCAACCCGGTCAGGGCATCGTAGCAGGAGATGTAGTCGATGGTTTCAGCGGCCTGGCGTCGCTCCAGTTCGGCAGCCGCCCGCAGCGCCACCAGTTGCAGCATGGTTTCGGCCTCAACCTGCCGTTGCAGACGATGGCGGCCGAACAGGGCCATCAGACCGAGAATTTCTCCGTTGGCGGCTGCCAGGGGAATGCCTGCGAAATAATCGAGCTTCAGCCGTTCGGCAAAGCGATCCTGGGGATAGAGCTTACGCAGGTCATTGCAGTGGCAGATCATCCCCTGGTACAGAACTGTCTCGCAGGGGGTCCCGGCCAGGTTGAACTCGTAGGGGTCGAGCATTTGCTCTTCGCCGAAGGCTGCCACCGTACGCACCCGCTGCCGGGTACCGTCGGTGAATTCGCAGATGATGGCGTAATCCGCATCGACCCCCAGGGACAGACTCTGCACCAGGGTCTGGAAAAACTTGGCGCCGGTGGCCGAACAGACATGGCCTACCATCTCCCGCAGTTCCCGCTCCCTTTCCAGCTTGATACGGCGGAAATGGAAAACGAACCAGCCCAGCACCAGAGTGCTGAAAAAGACAAAGGAGAGGTCGATCAGGGTTTGCAGGATCTGCTGCTGGTGGGCATCCTGGGTCAGCACCAGGGGCAGGCTGTTGGCCGTAAAGGTCCACAGCAACGCCAACCCCAGGTAGACGGCCACCAGGCGCAGTGACAGAAACTGCCCGGAATGCAGAGCGTGATGGAAAAATCTGTTCTTCATAAATGGCTACTCACGCCAAAACTCCTTCGGAGGCCTCGAAGACGAAATCATTTCCCCTTATTTCACGCGTATTTCAAGTCTTTTGACCGACCCTGCCCGCCATACCACAAGATCGAAGTGTGCACTTGCACACCCTGTCGCAATAAATCCGGCTACTAACAGGGTGTTCCCGGCCGACGGGTCCGCCTTGAACCAGAATCAGGTCTAATAATGAGCAACAAGGGTGCCAACGGATACCTTGCCCATTTCTTCCCCCTGGCAGGTTGGGCAAAGGCGTCGAAATTCTTGACCGATTTGCCCGGAAGATGTTAATTTTTCAACTCGGGGCAGAGGTTTTTGGTTTCTTGAAGACAGGTCTTAATGATGCGCATCAGCGGCGGCTCGGCCCGCGGCAAACAACTGGCCCAACTGGCCGGCGAAGAAATCCGCCCCACCCCGGTCAAGGTCCGCCAGGCCCTGTTCAACATCCTGCGCAGCCGCTTCGGTTCCCTGCAGGGGTTGCGGGTGCTCGATCTGTTTGCCGGCTCCGGCGCTTTGACCATCGAGGCCCTGAGCCAGGGGGCCAGGGAAGCGATTCTGGTCGACCAGGGGCGCCAGGCGGCCAGTCTCATCACGAAAAACCTGGCGGCCTGCCGGGTGGCGGACCGCGCCCGGTTCCTCCAGGCCGATGCCCTGGAGGCCCTCAAGCAGTTGCGCGGCCCCTTCGACCTGATCCTGCTCGATCCCCCCTATGGTCAAGGGCTGCAGGAACGGGCCTTGAAGGTCATCGCCCAACGGCAACTGCTCGCCCCTGATGGGTTGCTGTGCGCCGAGGCGGCCCGGGAAGAAGCGCTGCCGGAGGCCGTAGCCCCCCTGCAGCGGGAGGGTCTGCGCCGATATGGTTCCACCGCCTTACATTTCTACTCCCACAAACCATCCGAGGCCGACACGCCATGAAAACCCACATCGCCATCTATCCCGGCTCCTTCGACCCCATCACCAACGGCCACCTCGACATCATCCATCGGGGGCTCGAGGTTTTTGACGAGGTGGTGGTCGCGGTGGCCCGCAATTCCACCAAGAACGCCCTGTTCACCATCGAAGAGCGGGTGGAGATGATCCGCGCCACCGTCGGCGACAATCCGCGGCTCAAGGTGGACACTTTTCAGGGATTGTTGATAGACTATGTGGTAGCGTCCGGCGCCCGGGTGATCCTGCGCGGCCTGCGGGCCGTGTCGGACTTCGAGTATGAATTCCAGATCGCCCAGATGAACCACACGGTACAGAAGAACGTCGAAACCCTGTTCATGATGACCTCGGTTCCCTACGGCTATCTGAGTTCGAGCATCGTGAAGGAAATGGCGTCCCTGAACGGGCCCATCGACGGGTTTGTGCCGAGCGCCGTCAAGCAGGCTCTGGAGGAGAAGTTTCGCAAACGCTGAAGGATTGACTTGAGGGAGGTGACGGCATGATCCATCCCGGCATGACCATCGAAGAGGTGATCCGCAAGTACCCCGCGACCATCCCGGTGTTCAAGAAATTCGGTCTGAGCTGCATGGAATGCCAGATCGCCGAATTCGAGGCAGTCGAACACGGCGCCGGGGTGCACAAGGTCGACCTGCAGGCCCTGCTGGCCGAACTGAACAGGGCCATCGCCCCTTAGACCGGCTTCCCCTCGCCTTTTTCCAGTTCCGTCACCAGGCGGTCCAGGGCGGCCACCACGGCCTCTTCCAGCCTGGCCCCCTTTTCGGCCGTGGCCTTGGTCGGGTCCCCCCAGACCCCTCCGGGCCAGCAGGCGCGCTTGTCCCGCACCAGAATCCCCACCGGAAAACTTGGATATTCCCGCACCCCCTCCCCCTTGACCAGGTGGGGATGACTGTGCATGATCCGGGAGGTTTCGATCTCCCCGGCATGGGAATCGTCGGGGGTTTCGATCATCCCCTTCCCTTCCCTGGCCGCCAGCATGTACTCGGTGAGCACCGCCACGCGAATGTCGGCGAAGCGCTGCAGCAGTTCCTCCCCAGCGTCGATCAGGGTCGAGGTGTGGGTGCCGCCGGCATGCCCCGTCAGCAGGATGAAGCGCCGCAACCCCTGGCGGTACAGGGAGGAGACCAGGTCGATGGCCAGCCCCCGCAGGGTGCCGGTGGTAATGGAGATGGTGCCGGGGTGTTCCGCGGTGGAGCGGCAGACGCCGTAGGGGACCGCCGGAGCGATGAAGATTGGCCGGCGCTGGGCCAGTTTACGCCCTACCTCCCAGGCCTCGAGGGTGTCGGTATTGAGGGGGAGATGGCTGCCGTGCTGCTCGGTGGAGCCGAAGGGGATCAGCACCGTCCGGCTCCGTTCGAGCCCGGCGGCGAACTCGTCCATGGTCATTTCCTCGATCAGCACGGAACCTCCTGGAGGCGGTCTAGAGTACGCCGATGAAACGGTGGGTCTGGGGGATGACCTGGGTCGCCGGATGGATCAGGGCCGCGTGGGTCTGCAGTTCAAGCAACTGTCGGCTGCCCAGCCCCACTTCACCGTTCCGGGTGACCGGTTGCAGAATCAGGGGGAGATCGGGGGCACAGGACTGCACCAGGCGCGCCGCCTGACGCACCTCGTCCAGATCGGTCTCTTCCCCCACCACCGCTTTGACGCAACCGGGAAGGTCCTTGACCCGGCGCAGAAAATCCCCATGCACCTCCCAGGGGGTGGGTTCACCGCTGACCGAGGCCAGCTTCAGGTCGGTGGAGACCCAGTCGAGATCCTTCACGACCGCTCCCACCGCGTCCGGCAAGGTGCCATTGGTTTCGAGGTGGATCGGCAGCAGGTGGCGCAGCACCGGTAGCCACTCCTGCAGGACTTCCACCTGCACCAGGGGCTCTCCCCCGGTGAGGCTGATGGAGTGATGCACACCGGGCAGGCGCTGCAGCCAATCGGCGACCAGGGTGCTGCAGGTCTCGAGGCTGACGGGGTTGGCGAGGGCGCGGAAATTGTTCGACCCGGGGGCGTCCTCCACCCGGCAGTGGGCCTGCGGAGCGAAGGGGGTGTCGCAGTAGGCGCAGTCGAGATTGCAGCCGGCCATGCGGATGAAGAGTTGCCGCCGGCCGATCAGCAGCCCCTCCCCCTGCAAGGAGGAAAAGACTTCGATCAGCTGGGCTTCAGTCCGCGGTGTAGCTGGCGCAGGCATATTCAGACTCCCAGACGTTGACCTTCTCCACGGTGACGTTGCCGTTGTTCAACCGCTCGCCGAGCTGCTCGAACAGGAACCTGGCGATGTTCTCCGACGAGGGGCTGAGAACCTTGAAAGGTTCTAGCTCGTTCAGGTACTTATGATCCAGGAGTTCAAGCAGATTCTTGGTTTCCCGCTTGAGAATCTTGAAATCGATGCCAAGCCCGGCCTTGTCAAGTTCCCGAGCAGAGACGGTCACTTCCACCTTCCAGTTATGGCCGTGGAGATTTTCGCAATCCCCCTGGTAGTTGATGAGGTTGTGAGCGGCGGCAAAGTGGGTATGAATGGTCAGGTGATACATGTGGGCTCCCGATATCGGTTTGGATTCAGTCTTTTTCCGGGAAAGGGATGACCTTTCCCGTTTCTTCCGGCGCGACCGGGGCGCCGGGCACCCGGTAGTCCTCGTTGGCCCAGCGTCCCAGATCGACGATGCGGCACTTTTCACTGCAAAAGGGGCGGAAAGGGTTTCCTTCCCAGGTCACTTCGACCCGGCAGCGTGGGCAACGCAGGGTCGTTTTCGATGGCTGTGATGATGGGGACATGTGCTGAAACCTCCAAGGCGCGAACCTTATCATAACACCTGGCACTTGTCACGCGCCGGGGGCGGCCCTCAATTGCCGGATGAAATCGGCCAGGGCCTGAAAATACTCCCGGGCGTTGACATACATCACATCATTATGATCCCCCCGAGGGAAGAACAGCTGCCTCTTGGGCCCCACAGCCCATTGGTACAACCGTTCGCCATGGCTGATGTCCACCAGGCTGTCTCCCCGGGCATGCAGCACCAGCACCGGCCCCAGAAAACTTGCCAGTTTCTGGCGGTGATCGCAACACCTCCCCACGGCCTCCGTCAGTTCCTTGGCAGAAACTCCCAACTCCCTCGGCTCCACCCGCAGCAACAACCGCTCGAGCACATCGGCGATGCCGCTTTCCAGCACCAGCCCGGCGGCCCGCGGGAACCGCTCCGCAGCCTCCAGGGCGAAGATCGATCCCAACGAGCGGCCGAACAGCACCAGTTGTTCCTGCGGCACCCCCAGAGCCTCGATCACCCGCGACACATCCGCCAGCATTTTCCCCAGCTCCGGAGCGCCATTTGACCGGCCATAGCCCCGGTATTCCACCAGCAGGCAGTTGCAGCCCATCTCGGCGATCAATTCGACAAAGTCCCCTAGGTAATCGTCGACGATTTCACCATTGCCGTGAAAATGCACCAGAGTCGCTGCCTCGGGAGCGACCCCTTGATAAAAACAGGCCAGGCTGGCATCACCGCAATCGACCCAGAATGGGTCGGGACAGAAACCAGGCCGCGGGAAAAAATACCGGGCGGTGATCAGAGGATGATTGAGAAGATGATCAGCGGAGCAAGATTTCATTGATCCTCCGGATATCATGGATGTCCTTCACGGTGCCATTATACCGGAGAAGCCAGATAGGGCACAAATTTTGCTTATTTTTCCCTTGCTTAGTGACTGTAACGGTCACTTTTGTGGGCTAGCACCCAGCAATGGGAATCAGACGTCCAAGGATGCAATACCGGGGTTCTGCATTTTCAATAGCCAACGGAGGGAGGCATCATGTCCACCCTACACCACAGCAGAATGTTCGATCTGGAGACATTCCCCATTCTGGTGGTCGACGATGACGACGCTCTGAGATCGGTGGTCAGTGGCGTTTTGGAGGATGCTGGTTATCTGGTTACCGAAGCCTGCAGCGGGGAAGAAGCCCTGGAGCGGGCCCTGGGAGACCGGTACGACGTGACCCTC
>CAZYXS010000099.1:0-11843 GCA_964650955.1 uncultured Desulfuromonadales bacterium
CACCGAACAGGCTGACTGAACCGCCAAGGGGCGCCACCCGGGCGCCCCTTGTCTTACTTCGGTATCAGTATCAGCCCAGTCTTATTCCAATGCACTTTCGATGCGGATCAGGCAGGTCCGTTCCTTGATGACCTCGAGTTCGTTGATCTCGGCCAGAGCCGCCATGATATTGGCTTCCTTGGCTTCGTGGGTGGTAATGACGATGGGTACCGAGCCAGAGCGATGCCGTTCAGGCTGTATCATGGAGGCAATGCTGATTTCATACCGACCAAGGATGCCGGAAATCTGGGCCAGCACTCCCGGCCGGTCAACGGCGGAGAAACGCAGGTAATACTGGCTGTGGATTTCGGCCATCGGCTTGATGGGCAGGTTCCCGATAGCCTCGGGGCGATAGGCCATGGCCGGGGTCCGCACCCCGATACCGGCCTGCAGGTTGCGAGCGATGGCCATCACGTCCCCCATAACGGCACTGGCAGTCGCCTCGCGCCCAGCTCCACGACCGATCAGCATGACCGGACCGACGAAATCCCCCGCCAGTCGTACCGCGTTGAACACCCCATCAACATCGGCCAAGGGATAATGCAAGGGAATCATGGTCGGATGCACCCGGGCTTCCACGGTGCCATTTGTCGCCTTGCTGATGGCCAGGAGCTTGATCTTGTAGCCGAACTGTTCGGCAAATTGGATGTCCGTGGCAGTCAGAGAGCTGATTCCTTCGGTATAGATTTCATCAAAAGGCACCCGAGTTCCGAAACAGAGGGCGATCAGCAGCGCCAGCTTGTGAGCGGTGTCGACCCCTTCCACATCGAAGGTCGGATCGGCCTCGGCATAGCCCTGGGCTTGAGCATCCTTGAGAACCACAGCAAAATCCTCCCCCTCGTTGGTCATGCGGGTGAGAATATAATTGCAGGTCCCATTGAGGATGCCGAACACGCTGCGGAAATTGTTGGCGCAGAGATTCTCCTTGATGCTGGATATCACCGGAATACCGCCCCCCACCGACGCCTCGAACATCACATCGACACCCTTGGCGGCAGCCGCAGCAAAAATCTCCTCTCCGTGCAGCGCCAGCAGGGCCTTGTTGGCGGTCACAACATGTTTGCCGTTGGCAATGGCCCGCAGCACGAAGGAGCGAGCCGGCTCATAACCGCCAATCAGCTCGATGACGATATCGATAGCCGGATCATCAAGCACCGCACTTGCGTCCGTGGTCAGCACGCCATCGGGCACCTGAACTCCACGGTCGGTGATGATATCCAGATCGGCAACTTTGGCCAACACCAGTCGGGCTCCCAACCGGGCTTCCAGCAGGGCTGAATTGTCCGTGAACACCTTGACCACGCCGGCACCCACCGTGCCGAACCCAAGCAAACCGACCCTGAGCTCTTTCATGTCATCCTCAGTTTAATTATGGTTGAACGCCGCCCCTGCCAACCCCGATCATCGACAGGCTGTCCCGGGCAGTCAGGCCATGGCCCCGTCATCAATGAAGACCACCTGGGTTTCAAGCTGTTCCCCTGCCAGGTGTTCGACCACCTCCTTGGCGGTGGCCACGCCACTCGGCAGGGCCAGCACCACGGAGCTGAATCCGGCTCCACGACAACTAACCATCGCTTCCCTGATCGCCGAGTGCAGGAGTTTGCCGTTACAGGAGTGACGCTTGCCACCACCCAGCACCAGGACCCACTCGCTATGGAGCTTGTTTCCGGCGCGCAGCAGGAGTTTCTCACCACGCTCCCCCCGCAGGGCTCCCCCTTGCACCAGTCGCGTAAGCTCACCATTCAGGCGCCAGTCGAGCAGGCCGATGGCTCCCGCGAGTGGTCGCTGATCGGCGAACAGCAGCGCGGCGATCACCTCAACCTCCAGAGTTTCAAGAGATTGCTCGACTGGTTTGGGCGGGTTCATTGGCCGTTGGGGCGATAGGTTCGGCTGATTTTATCCAGAATCCCATTGACAAAGGCGGGAGTTTCCTTGGTGCCGTAGCGTTTACCGATTTCGATCGCCTCGTTGATGGCGACGTTAACCGGCACTTCAGGCAGGTACAACAGTTCGCAGGTTGCCATCCGCAACAGCGACAGGTCGACTCGAGCCATCCGTTCCAGGCTCCAGTTGGTGGAGAATTCCCCGATGATGCTGTCGATGCGCTCCAGATTCTCAAAGGTCTTTGTCGCCAGGTCCTCGGCGAAACGACGTGCCTCGAGGGGAATCGGCTCCGAAACATCGTCCGTGGGATCACCAAGCACATCTTCGTTGAAGCGGAAGTTGTTCCAGAATTGATTCAGCACGGCCTGAAGCTGCTGGTTCTGGTTGGGTCCGCTGTAAATAATCTTGAGGGCGAACTCCCGCCCCCGCCTGCGCATGCCACTGCTCATGAATCACAACGCCTTGAAAAGATTAACCATTTCGATGGCAGTTACGGCCGCTTCGGCCCCTTTGTTGCCAGCCTTGCTGCCGGCCCGCTCAATGGCCTGCTCGATATTGTCGGTGGTCAGCACTCCGAAAGCCACGGGAATGCCGGCATCCAGACTCACCGAGGCCACCCCTTTGGAAACTTCGGAGCTGACGTAGTCGAAATGGGGTGTGGCACCGCGAATGACGGCTCCGAGGCAGATCAGGGCGTCGAAGCGTCCGGTTTCGGCCATTTTCTTGGCGGTCACAGGGATTTCGAACGCCCCGGGCACCCGCACGATATGGATATCCTCGCGGGAGGCACCGTGACGCAGCAGGGCGTCCAGTGCCCCTTCCACCAGGCGATCACAGATAAAGCTGTTGAAACGGCTGACCACCAGCCCGAATTTCTGGCCGCTGGCGTCGAGTTTACCTTCGATGATCTTGGTCATGGCATCCCCTTCTTGGGAGACAGCCTCGCCGGCGTCGCTCCGGTGAGGGCGATGAAGTCCGGTATTGCTAGAGGTTTTCCAGCAAGTGCCCAAGTTTCTGCTGTTTGGTCTTGAGGTATTTGAGATTGGTTCCGGTTGCAGAGACCTGAATCGGCACCCGCTCCACGATCTCCATGCCGTACCCTTCCAGGCCGATAATCTTTTTCGGATTATTGGTCATCAGGCGGATTTTCTTGACCCCGAGTTCGGCCAGGATCTGGGCGCCGATGCCGTAGTCGCGCAAATCGGCCTTGAAACCGAGAACCTCGTTGGCTTCCACGGTGTCATGTCCCTCGTCCTGCAGGGCGTAGGCCCTTAATTTGTTGACGAGGCCGATTCCCCGCCCCTCCTGCCGCATGTAGAGGATGACGCCAGCCTCTTCCCGGTCGATCTGAGCCATGGCAGCGTGCAACTGGTCGCCACAGTCACAGCGCTGGGATCCGAAGACATCCCCGGTCAGACATTCGGAATGGACCCGTACAAGCACTGGCACGTCGGGATGGATTTCGCCCTTGACCAGGGCCAGGTGCTGTGCTCGATCGACATCGTTCTCATAGGCAATGGCCTCGAACGTCCCCCCGTAGGGGGTTGGAATCTTCGTCGTGGCAGCCCGGCGCACCAGCAGCTCCTTGCGCATCCGATAGGCGACCAGGTCGGCGATGGTGACGATCTTGAGGCCGTGCTTCTTGGCGAACTCCTTGAGCTGCGGCATCCGCGCCATGGTGCCGTCGGGGTTCATGATCTCGCAGATGACACCGGCCGGTTTCAAACCGGCCAACCGCGCGAGATCCACCGACCCTTCCGTCTGACCGGCACGCACCAGTACCCCGCCTTTTTTGGCCCGCAGGGGAAAAACATGACCGGGCCGGGCGAGATCCCGGGCGGTGCTGCCGTCGGCGATGGCGACCTTGATGGTATGGGCCCGATCCGCAGCGGAAATCCCGGTGGTCACGCCGGAGCGTGCTTCGATGGAAACGGTGAAGGCCGTGCCGAAGGAGGAGCTGTTCTCCCGCACCATCAGGGGCAGTTCGAGGTGATCGGCGCGATCCTCGGTCAAGGAGAGGCAGATCAGACCGCACCCTTCCCGGGCCATGAAGTTAATGGCCTCAGGGGTGACCAGTTCGGCCGCCATGGCCAGATCCCCTTCGTTTTCCCGGTCCTCGTCGTCCACCAGGATGATCATTTTCCCTTGGCGGATATCCTCCAGGGCGGCTTCGATTTTAGCTATTGGCATGGTTAGACACATCCTTTCGCAGTCGCAAACTATGTCACAGAAAACCATGCTTGGCAAGGAATTCAAGGTCGATAGCCGATCTGCCGGAGGCCCTCTCCCCCAGCAACCGGGCTACATATTTGCCGATCAGATCGGTTTCGATATTGACCTTGGAACCGGGTCGGCAGTGCTGCAGGTTGGTCACCGCCAGTGTCTGGGGAATGATGGCGACGCTGAAGGTGTCGTCCCCTACCCCGTTGACCGTCAAGCTGATGCCATCGATGGTGATGGAGCCCTTTTCGACCACGAAGCGATTGAGTTCAGCCGCCAGTCGAAAGCGAAACCGCACCGCATTGCCATCCTGGTTCCGGTCAAGCAGGTCCGCAACCCCGTCCACGTGGCCGCTGACCAGGTGCCCCCCCAACCGGTCTCCCAGCCGTAACGCCCGCTCCAGGTTGACGGGATCGCCGGGCCCCAGTTGACCCAGGGTGGTTCTGGCCAGGCTTTCCGGGGAGACATCGGCGGTGAAGGTTCCCCCGCCAAAGGCTACCACAGTCAGGCAAATGCCGTTGACGGCGATACTCTCGCCCAGCACCAGTTCCTCCATGGGAATCCGCGTTGCCACCGTCAATTGCACGTTGGCCGATTCCCGGCGCAACTGGCGCAGGGTTCCGAGATCTTCGATCAGGCCGGTGAACATGGGGTCAATTCTCCTTCGATCAGGATATCTCCATCAATCCAGCGACTACGCAGGTCCTGCAGGCGAAAGGCCTCGGTGAGCCGCTGCACCCCGGTGCCGCCGAAAATCCCCCGCCCCGTCCCTCCAATCAGCAGGGGAGCCACAAACAGCATCACCCGGTCGATAAGCCCGGCATGCAGCATGGCATGGTTCAGGGTCGCGCCCCCTTCCAGCAGCAGGCTCTGCAACCCCCGCTGCCCGAGGACCCGCAGCATCTGTTCCAGGTCGACCCGCCCATGGCGGTCGGCAACCTCGAGCACCTCGACGCCTCGCGCCCGCAGGCGCTCAACTTTGGCAGGGTCGGAGCCAAGCCGAGTGACGACCAGGGTTTCCAGGCCCGGCCCCGTGCGGAGGATGGCTGCATCCTCCGGCACCCGCAGCTGGCTATCGACCACCACTCGCAATGGATTTCGCCCTCCCTGGGGCAGGCGGGTGGTCAGCAGGGGATTGTCCGTCAGCACCGTCCCCACCCCGACCAGAATTCCATCCACTTTGTCCCGCCATTGATGTACCAGGTGGCGACTGCTGGAATTGGTTATCCATTGGGAATCCCCGCAGCGAGTGGCAGTCTGCCCGTCGAGGGTCACTCCGGCCTTGAGCACAACCCAGGGCAGGCCGCTGGTCACGTGTTTGGCAAAGGGCGCGATCATCCGCCTCGCTGCAACTTCAAGCACTCCGACCTCCACATCGATACCCGCGGCCCGCAGACGATCGACACCCCGTCCCTGGACCTGCGGGTTGGGATCGCTGGTGCCGACCACCACCCGCCGGATACCGGCGGCAATGACGGCATCGGCGCAGGGCCCCGTGCGGCCATGGTGGGAGCAGGGTTCAAGAGTCACGTAGAGAGTGGCGCCGGCGGCCGCGGGGCCAGCCTGGCGCAGGGCGAAGATTTCGGCGTGGGGTTGCCCGGCAGCCGGGTGGAAGCCCTCCCCGACCACCTGCCCCCCTCGAACCAGGAGGGCACCGACGGCAGGATTGGGCCGGGTACGCCCTTCGGCGACAGCGGCGAGTTCGAGGGCCCGCTGCATGAACTGTTCGTCAGTGGTCATCGGCAGGCTCAGCTTAGGTGGGGATGAGCAACGTCTACAAACAAAACCCTACGGGGTGGATTGACCCCCGCCCCGGGCGAGGATCTCCTTGAGTTCGGCCATGAACTCGTTGATGTCCTTGAACTGCCGGTAAACGGAGGCGAAGCGGACATAGGCCACCTCGTCCAGTTCATGCAACGCCGCCATGACCGCCTCGCCAATCCGGCTGGCATCCACTTCCTTCTCGCCGCTTTCCTGCAGGGAGACTTCCAGACGGTCGACCATCTTTTCGATGGCGGCGATGGAAACCGGTCGCTTTTCACAGGCCCTCTGCATCCCTGAGATGATCTTGCCGCGATCGAAGGGTTCCCGCCGCCCATCCTTCTTGATCACCAGTGGCAGGGTCTCCTCGATACGTTCATAGGTGGTGAATCGGCGCAGGCAATCGACGCACTCCCTCCGCCGGCGGATATTGTTCCCCTCCTTGCCCAGACGGGAATCAATGACCTTGGTTTCGGCAAAACCGCAGAAAGGACATTTCATAGGGGTGCCTTGGGGTTGGGGAGATCTGCGAAGGGAACCGCGGGAATGCCCGCTTCCTGCAGCATCGTCCGGGACAGCTCGTCGGGATAGCCTTCGAGATAGACGATCCTGGCGATGCCGGCATTGATCAGCATCTTGCTGCAGATGCTGCAGGGGGAATTGGTGCAGTACAAGGTCGATCCGCCGATATTCACCCCATGCTTGGCGGCCTGGATGATGGCGTTCTGCTCGGCATGCAGGCCACGGCAGAGTTCATGCCGCTCCCCGGAGGGAACCCCGAGTTGCTGTCGCAGGCAGCCGACTTCGCTGCAGTGAGTGATGCCGGAAGGGGTGCCGTTGTAGCCTGTCGCCAGGATGTTCTTCTCTTTCACGAGCACGGCCCCCACCTGGCGGCGCAGACAGGTGGAGCGTCTGGCCACCAGGCGGGCGATGTCCATGAAATATTCTTCCCAGGACGGCCGTTCCATCGATCAGACGAGCCGATGGGCGTAGAGCGGAAAGCGCTGGCAGAGTGCCTTGACTTCTCGGCGGATGGCGGCCAGTTCCCCCGCGTTTCCGACCGCAGCCAGGGCCCTGGCAATCCAACCGGCAACCTGCTGCATCTCGGCCTCCTTGAGGCCGCGGGTGGTGGTCGCAGGAGTGCCGATGCGGAACCCGCTGGTGACAAATGGCGACCGGGTGTCGAAAGGAACAGCGTTCTTGTTGACGGTGATCCCGGCTTTCTCCAGCGTCTCTTCCGCCACCTTGCCGGTCAGTTCGGTACCGGAGAGGTCCACCAGCATCAGGTGGTTGTCGGTTCCGCCGGAGACAAGGTTGAAGCCGTGCCCCTTCAGGCCGGCGGCCAGAGCCTGGGCATTCTTCACCACTTGCTGGGCATAAGTCCGGAACTCGGGAGCCAGGGCCTCCTTGAAGGCCACCGCCTTGGCGGCGATGACATGCATGAGCGGGCCGCCCTGAATGCCGGGGAAAATGTTGCTGTTCACCTTCTTGGCGAATTCTTCCCGGCACAGGATCATGCCGCCGCGGGGGCCGCGCAGAGTCTTGTGGGTGGTGGTGGTGACGAACTCGGCATAGGGGACCGGGTTGGAATGCACCCCGGCCGCGACCAGACCGGCGATGTGCGCCATGTCGACCATGACCATGGCGCCGACCTGGTCGGCGATACGCCGGAAGGCGGGGAAATCCAGTTCCCGCGGATAGGCGCTGGCCCCCACCACGATCAGTTTCGGCCGGCACTCCAGAGCCAGAGCCTCGACCTCCTCGTAGTCGATGGTCCCGGTCTCCCGTTTCACTCCGTAGGGGACGATATTGAACAATTTGCCGGAGAAGTTGACCGGCGAACCGTGGGTCAGATGTCCGCCGTGGGCCAGGTTCATCCCCAGCACCGTATCCCCGGGCTGGCAGACGGAAAAGTAGACGGCCATGTTGGCCTGGGAACCGGAGTGGGGCTGCACATTGACCGCCTCGGCGCCGAACAGTTCCTTGGCCCGGTCGATGGCCAGTTGTTCGGCAACGTCGACGAATTCGCAGCCGCCGTAATAGCGCTTGCCGGGATAGCCTTCGGCATACTTGTTGGTCAGCACGGAGCCTTGGGCCTCGAGGACCTGCTCACTGACGAAGTTTTCCGAAGCAATGAACTCCAGGCTGTATTCCTGGCGGGCGGTTTCTTTCTGAATGGTGGCGGCGATTTCGGGATCGAACTGAAACAGCTTCTGGGACATGGTCGACTTTCCTCCGCTGCGGTTCATCCGCAGCCGCGATTTGGGGAATAGGATTGGAATGTCAATGGGCAGGCGTTTCGGCCTGCCCATTGACGTCATACAGTTGTCAGATCCGCCCGCGTCGAATATCCGCTTCGATCTGAGAGATCTTTTCCAGACGCACCTGGTGTCGGCCTGCTTCGAAGGTCGCATCCAGCCAGGCCCCCACCATGCGCAGAGCCTCGGGGGTGTCCACTACCCGCCCACCCAGCACGAGAATGTTGGCGTTGTTGTGCTCTTTGGCCATGCGGGCGGTAAATTCATCATTGATCAGGGCGGCCCGCACCCCGGGAAATTTGTTGGCCACAATAGACATGCCAATCCCCGTGCCACACACCAGAACCCCCAGTTCCGCATTGCCGCTGGAGACCCGACGACTGACCTGCTCGCCGAAGTCGGGATAGTCCACGGAGGTTTGGCTGTCGGTCCCGACGTCCTGGACCTCAAGCCCCCGACCCTCCAGGTAGGCTTTGATGGCCTCCTTCAGGGCCAGGCCACCGTGATCGCTGCCGATGACCACCATGCTCCCTCCTAGATTTTGCGGAACAGCAGGGTCGCGTTGGTCCCGCCGAAACCGAAGGAATTGGAGATCGCCACCTGGATTTGGGCGTCCCGGGCAGTGTTGGGGACGTAGTCCAGATCGCATTCTTCATCGGGATCGGTGTAGTTGATGGTGGGCGGTACCACCCCGCGTTCCATAGCCAGCAGGGAGTAGACGGCCTCCACCCCGCCGGCGGCGCCAAGCAGGTGGCCGGTCATGCTCTTGGTGGAGCTGACCATCAGTTTTTTCGCATGGTCACCGAACACCGACTTGATGGCCAGGGTTTCGTAAAGGTCGTTGAAGGGGGTCGACGTCCCGTGAGCGTTGACGTAACCCACCTCTTCCGGATTGACCCCCGCCGTGGCCAGGGCCATCTTCATGCAACGAGCGGCCCCTTCCCCCCCGGGTGCCGGCGCGGTCAGGTGATAAGCATCCCCAGTCAGACCGTAGCCGCAAACCTCACCGTAGATCTTGGCCCCCCGGGCCTTGGCCCCTTCGTATTCCTCCAAGACGACGATGCCGGCCCCTTCGGCCATGACGAAACCGTCACGGCCCTTGTCGAAAGGACGGCTGGCGGCGGTGGGATCCTCGTTGCGGGTGGAGAGGGCCTTCATCACATTGAAACCACCGATGGCCAGAGGGGTGATGGTGGATTCGGAGCCACCGGCGATCATGGCGTCGGCGTCGCCACGCTGAATCATGCGGAAGGCATCACCGATGGAGTGAGTTCCGGTCGCGCAAGCCGACACCGAGGAAAGGTTAGGCCCCTTGGCCCCATGTTTCATGGAGATCTGCCCCGGAGCAAGATTGATGATCAGCATCGGAATGAAGAAGGGAGTGACTTTTTTGTAGCCCCCCTCAAGCATGGCCGAGTGATATTTCTCGATGGTCGGCAAACCACCCAGACCGGAACCGACCAACACTCCAACCCGTTCGGCATTGGCTTCGGTGATCTGCAGTCCGGAATCGGCCATCGCCATATCCGCCGCCGCCATGGCGAATTGGATGAAGAGGTCCATTTTCTTGACCTCTTTTTTGTCGATCCACTCCTCAGCGACAAAATCCTTGACTTCGCCGGCAATCTGGGTCGGCAGTTGCGACGCGTCGAACCGGGTGATCGGGGCGATCCCCGATTGACCCTTGGTCAAAGCATCCCAGTTTTTTTCCAATCCGGTCCCGAGAGCGGAAACAACCCCGACACCCGTAACGACGACTCTGCGCATGATCAAATCGCTCCTCAAAGGACAGCCTGTCCGCCATGCCCGCACTTGTACCAGCTGCCGGCAGGGGCCGTGGGCAGGTTTGTATCCGGGGCTGCACGGCAGCCCCGTTCAACAGCTGGGCGAAACAAATCCGCCCCTATGTCGTTTCAGGCGTGCTCAGTGACGTAGTCGATGGCGTCCTGCACGGTCTGGATTTTTTCGGCATGCTCGTCGGAAATCTCGATGTCGAACTCCTCCTCCAGGGCCATGACCAGTTCCACGGTATCCAGGGAGTCGGCGCCAAGGTCTTCCATGAAGGAAGCCTCGTTGGTCACCTGATCCTCATCCACGCCCAGCTGTTCCGCGACGATCTGTTTCACTCTTTCAGCGATAGAAGCCATGTCTCAATTCCTCCTTGTTGATTGTTCAGGCCGATACGCAATGATCGGGCAAGACCGGTTTTGTTAACCTGCTTCGATTTACATGTACATCCCGCCATTGACGCCCAGGGTTTGCCCGGTAATGTAACCGGCCTGGTCGGAGGCGAGAAAGATGACGGCATGAGCGATATCCTCGGCGCTGCCGAAGCGTCCCAGAGGGATCTGCGCAGCCAGTTCTTCCCGGGTCTTTTCCGGGAGAGCATCGGTCATGTCGGTGACGATGAAGCCGGGGGTAATGGCATTCACGGTGACATTGCGGCGGGCCAGTTCCCGGGCGACCGACTTGGTCAGGCCGAGCAGGCCGGCCTTGCTGGCACAGTAATTGGCCTGTCCGGGGTTGCCCATTTCCCCCACCACCGAGGAAATATTGATGATTCTGCCAAAACGCTGCTTGCTCATGACCTTGGCGGCCGCCCGGGTACAAAGAAAGGCGCCCTTGAGGTTGACATTGAGCACCTCGTCCCAATCCTCATCCTTCATCCGCAGAAGCAGGGCGTCCCGGGTGACGCCGGCATTATTCACCAGCACATCGACCCGCCCGAAGGCACCGACTCCGGCCTCGATCAGCTTTTCGGCCGCGCTGGCGGAGCTGACATCCCCAGCAACCGCCACGGCCGCCCCGCCGGCCGCCTGAATCTCGGCGACCAACTGGTTGAGGGCTTCTTCGTTGCGGGCCGACAACACCACTTTGGCGCCAGTCCCCGCCAGAGTCAATGCCAGAGTCCGGCCGATGCCCCGGGAAGCGCCGGTGACGATGACCACCTTGTCTTTCAACATCTGCATCTCCTCAAGTCTCACAGGGCCTTCAGACTGGCCAAGTCTTCGAGATTCTGGGCCTGGGCCTCTTTGGCAATCCGTTTGATCAGCCCGGCCAACACCTTGCCGGGGCCAATTTCAATGAAGCGCTCGACTCCGAGGTGGTGCATGCGGGCGACTGATTCCTCCCAGCGCACCGGGGCGCTGACCTGCCGAACCAGCAGATCGACCACCTTGCCTGCGTCCTGGTTGGGTTCGGCAGTCACATTGCTGACCACCGGTACGGCCAGAGGGCCGACCGTAATGCCGCCAAGCACCCCAGCCAGGCGTTGCCCGGCCGGTTCCATCAGGGCGCAATGGAAAGGTGCGCTCACCGGTAGTGGCAGGGCTCGTTTGGCGCCCCGGGTCTTGGCCAAAGTGCAGGCCCGTTCGACCGCCCCGGTGTTGCCGGCAATAACCACCTGCCCGGCACTGTTGAAATTTGCCGGCGACACCACTTCGCCCTGCGCCGCTTCGGCACAGACCTGATCCAGGGCTTCACCCTCCAGGCCGAGAATGGCTGCCATGGCCCCTGAGCCTACGGGTACGGCCTCCTGCATGAAGGCGCCCCGCTGCCGTACGATTCGCACCGCATCTGCGAACTGCAACGCTCCGGCGCAGACCAGCGCAGAATATTCTCCAAGGGAGTGCCCGGCGGCAAAGTCGGGCTTGAGCCCGGTCTCTGACTGCAGCACCCGCA
>CAZYXS010000100.1:0-11457 GCA_964650955.1 uncultured Desulfuromonadales bacterium
CGACCACCGCCTTGGTGACATTGTAGGTGTGGTCACCGATTTTTTCGAAATTGTGCAACATGTCGAGGAAGATCAGCCCAGAGTGGACAGAACACTCGCCGGTGTTGAGACGATTGATGTGATTGTTGCGCAGCACCTCTTCAAGGTCGTCAATTCCGTTTTCCATGAAATTGGCCTTTTCCCGAATGGTGACATCACGCCGTTCCAGTGCGTTGACGACAAAAGTAAGGAATTCCTTGGTTTTGGCACCGATTTCGCGTATTTCGCTCATGCCGGTTTCAGTGAAAACTAGTTTCTGGTTTTTCTTCCGCAAGGCCAGCAGCCAGAGGTTTTCGCAATGGTCCCCGACCCGCTCCAGATCGTTGACGATGTGCATCATGGAGGCCAGGTCTTTCGATGTCTCCTGAGCGATGGACTGCTGGGACAGGGCGACCAGGAAGTCGGTGATCTCCTTTTGCAGCAAATCGATGGTCTCTTCCTTTTTTTCCAGGCCTGCCAAGCGTTTTTCGTCGCCATCTTCAAGAAATTTGAGCGTTTCTTCGAAGTTTTCCAAGGCGATCTGAGCCATGCGTTTGGTTTCCGCACGAGCCTGGCCAAGAGCGATCGGTGGGGTGTTGAGGACGCGATTGTCGATGTATTTGAGATGGAATTCCATCTCGGCATCCTCGCCCCGGATCAGCAAGGTCGTGAGTTTGGCCAGCAACCCGATCATTGGCAGGAAGATGATGGTATTGATGATGTTGAACATGGTGTGGGTGTTGGCGATATGGCGGGCGATATATGGTTTGTCGCCGATATTGCCCCCCAGGGAAGCAGCCTGTTGCTGGGTCTGAATGACGAAGTCGGCCTCCCCCGGAGTGATGGAGGCGATGAATTTGAGGAAAAAGGGAAATAGTACCAGCATGTAGCAAACGCCGATGAAATTGAACAGGAAATGCGCCGCGGCAGTACGCTTGGCTGCCACGTTGGTACCAATGGCCGCCAGGTTGGCGGTAATGGTGGTACCGATGTTCTCCCCGAGAATCAGGGCGACGGCGGCCTCGTAAGTCAGCAGCCCGCTGCTGGCCAGGGCCATGGTGATGCCCATGGTGGCGCTGCTGCTCTGTACCACCATGGTGATGATGGCGCCGATAAGGACGCCCAGCAGATGGCGATCACCGATCAGCAGAAAAAACTGGCGAAATTCCTCGCTCCCCTTGATGGGGTCGAAGGCCTCCTTCATGATGGCGAGGCCAAAGAACAGCATGCCGAAGCCGAGCAGCACCTCGCCGAAATACATGTTCCCTTTTTTGCGTGCAAACAGCTTCAAGGCGGCGCCGAGACCGATGGCCGGCAGGGCGTACTTGGTGATTTTGAAGGCGATTAGCTGGCCGGTGATGGTGGTGCCGATGTTGGCCCCCAGAACGACGCCGATGGCCTGGACAAGGGACATCAGTCCGGCATTGACGAAACCGACCACCATGACGGTGGTGGCGCTGGAGGACTGTATGATGGCAGTGACGGCCAGGCCGACCAGGGTCCCGACCAGGCGGTTGGTGGTCAAGGCGGCCAGGATCTTGCGCATGCGGTCGCCGGCACATTTCTGCAGCCCCTCGGACATGATTTTCATGCCGAACAGGAACAGGCCGAGGCCGCCGAGCAGGCCGAAAACGAGTTTTTCATTGAGCAAAGCGTCGAGCATGGGACTCTCCCGCAGAACGATCCGGAGGGGGTTCGAGAAGGAATGAAGTGAGTTTCTATTTTGGAAAAAACGACGGAACTATAGCGGATGGCTGGCTATTTTTCAACGGAAAAGGGGAAGGAAAAATCCGGTAGAGGTGCGTTTCTTGATCCGGGGAGATAGGCGCGGAATTCAACCCACTGTTTGCCGGTAAAATCGATGAGGAAGTAGACCAGCCCGGAGACCTTTGCGCCTGGCAGTATCGCGTTGACGGGGAGTGCCTCGGTGAGAATGGCCTGGGGATGGGTTTCGGGAAAATAGGGCAAGGGGCTGGTACCGGTGTTGAAGGAGCGAATTTTCTCCCGGTCTTCCAGGTAATAATAGCCGAAATAGGGATAGGGGATCAGGTAGAAGGACTCTCGACCGACGATGCGTTGCAGTTCTTCGGGGGTAACCGGCCGGACCTGGTTGCCTCGGTCGTCCACCAGGGCGAAGGCGGACAGGGGAAGGTTCAATTCCTTGCCGGTCTGATTGTCCACGGCAACGGCAAAGCTGGCAACCCGGTCGATCATCTGGGTCCGCGCCACATCCTGGTCGTCAAGGCGCACCGCCATAGTGATCCCCTGGTTCGTCCAGGAAAGCGCCTTGGTGGCCGGGTCGAGCACTGCGGTAGCCGTCGGTTGGGGTACGACTTTCACGCCGCAACCGCTGAGCAGTATCAGGGTCACCAATGCGAGGGCGAGTCGATTCAAGGTCATCCTCCCGGATGTTAGGGTTTGCCCTTTTTGCCGAGAGCCCAGAGCATCATTTCCCGGTATTCCTCGTTATTGTTCCGCACCCGCTGACTGAACACCCGGGCGATGTTGCGAATGAACTGCAGGCCCAGGCGCGGGTTGTGTTCACACAACTCCTCGAAGGCCTGGCGCTTGAGGGCCAGCAGGCGGGCGTCTTCGGCAACCCGTGCCGTCGCGGATCGCGCGGCACCGTCAAGGAGGGCCATTTCGCCGAACACGTCCTCGGGGCCGAGGATGACCAGGATGCGCTCCTCCCCTTCCGAGAGCATTTTGGAGATTTTGACGACACCCGACTGGATCAGGTACAGGGATTCCCCCGGCATGTTCTCCACGAACACGGTCATCCCTTCGCCGATTTCCCGCACTTGCATACGGGTTTCGATCTCCCGCAGATCCTCGGAGGACAGGCCGAGAAACAGGGGACTTGAGGCAATGGAACTCAGGTCTACACGTGTCATGCCGTCACCATTTCCTGATGATATTGTCAACCGGGGCATCGCTCACGGGCAACAGCATATCATAGACCGCCACTTCGACTCGAGGGGCGACCTGGCTGGTCCTCTCCGGGCCATGGCCGATGAGGTAAATTTCGGTCATCAGCCTTTTCGACTCCCGCAGGTAGGTTTCCACGGCCTTTGCCCGTGCCATGGCGAGTCCCACCGCCTGATTGGTCCCTTCCTGCTCCGAACCGAATCCTTCCACCCGCACCAGTTTGTTTCCTTTGGCAGAATCGACCAGCGCCCCGGCAATTCGGTCAAGTTCTTTTCTGGCACTCTGGTCCAGTTGGTCGCTTCCGGCAATGAAAGAGACCTGGCCCACCAACTCGCGGCTGCCGAGCATGCCCATGACCTCGGTGGGGGGGATCTCGTCTCCCAGACCCGTGGCGGCCACCGTCAGCAGCGAGACCAGGAGCAGCAAGGTTCGTATCATTTGCCACCTTCCTTGGGCACCAGGATCAGCAGTTCAAGCCGGCGGTTCAGAGCCCGCCCTTCAGCCGTATCGTTGGGGGCAAGGGGCTCCCGTTCGCCGAAGCCCTTGACGAAAATCCGCTGGGCGTCCATGCCCGCATTGGTGACCAGATGGGTGGCAGCGGCGATGGCACGCTTGAGAGAGAGCTTTTCGTTGTAGCTGTCCGGGCCGATGCTGTCCGTGTGCCCATCGATGCGGACAAAAAGCCACTTACCTTCCTGGCGGAGGGACTCGGCAATCTGCAACAGGACTTTTTTCCCCTCGGCGGACAGGGACCACTGGTCGAATTCGAAGGCGAATTCGGGTAGACGGAACTTGCGGTAAACGGTGGCGCGCAGGGGACCTTCGGCCAGTTCGGGAACGGGGATGGGGGTCGGAGCGCTGGCGACCGCCATGGGGGCGATGGGTTGCGCCTTGACCGGAATGGCCTCGGGCATCACCAACTGCTCGGCGGGCTCGACCACCACCTCTTCTGCCCCTTTGACAACGGGAACTTCGATTCTGGCAAGGGGAGATTCAGCGACCGGGGTGGTTTTCGGGATCAATGATGTCAGGGTTCTGACGCGCACGACCTTGGCAGGTTGGGCGGGCTTGTCCGGCTCATCGGGGGCCGGCTGAATGATTTTGGGTATGGTTTTGGCGTAGGTACCGACGCCCTGGGTGGCGCTCAAACCCAGCAGCGCTCGCCAATCGGGCGAGGCGTCGGTGAGGCCAAGGGCAAGGCCGGCGTTCATGGTCAGGTGCGGCGAGAGGTAATATTGCAGGCCTAACATGGCCTCCGCGGTGTCATCCATCCCGGGCGCCTTGGCACTGGCGGTTTCGAATTCAGCGATCAGCCGCAGCCGCAAGGCAGGGAAAAACTCGACACCAGCACCGAACAGAGTCTGGTCGTCGAAATCCAGGCCACTGGGAGCCTCCGTCCAGGCATAGCCGGCGTGGGCATGGAGGCCGAAGCGTCCGGGCTTATAGGTGGCGATCAGCCGGCCAACGGTATCGGTCAATCCGTCAAGGCTCGGGTCTTCGGCGAGGGAGCGGCGGAATTGCCCGTCAATGGCGAGTTTGAAGGGATCGGACCGTTTGCCCCAAACGCGGGCCTTGAGGCCGATGTTGGCGAAGCCCCGGCCGCTTTCGGGCTCTTCGTCGTTGAAGAGCAGATTGGGGTAGGACCCGTAACCTTCGAGAAAGGAACCGAGCCCCAGGGTCAGGGTGGCGGGTACGATGGTCGCCTCGCCGGCGGAACGAGAAGCGAAATTGGTCCACAGGCCGATGGAAATATTGCCGGCATTCAGGGTTTCGGCACTCGGTTGGGACAGTAAACCCGTTTCCCCGAACTGGGTCGGGGTTGCCAGGGCCTGACTCCAGAACCCGGTGGCCAAGGTCAGGAACAAACAGACCCGGACCCCTTTCGACAACCATTTCATCACAGCATGCTCCGTCATTACAGAGGGGCGTCTCTCGTCGCAGCCAGGTTTTATTTCAGATAATCCTCGCGGTAGCCGACATAGTTCCCTGCCGACCTGCGCAAGCCGGCGATTTCTCGGGCCTCCAGCGTCCTTTTGACCCGTGCCGGGTTGCCCATGACCAAGCTTCCCGCCGGGAACCTGCTGCCTGGGGTGACGACGGAACCTGCCGCCACCAGGGTTTCGGGCTCCAGAACAACACCGTCCAGCACGATGGCCCCCATGCCGACCAGGCAACCGTCCCCGATGGTACAGCCATGTATTATGGCGTTGTGGCCGATGGTAACCTCGTGGCCGATGACCGTGGGGTGGTCATGACAGACATGAATGACAGTGCCGTCCTGGATATTGGTTCGCTCCCCGATGCTAATCCGATTGACATCTCCCCGGGCGACGACGTTGAACCAGAGGCTCGATTCGGCTCCTACACTTACCTGGCCGACCAGACAGGCGCCGGGAGCGACGAAAGCGCTGTCGGCCACCTGGGGCAAAACCTCGCGATGGGGAATCAGCATCGGTCCTCCGCTCTTCGTAAACAAAATTTGTGCCAAAAATGGAAAGGGTATCGCAGGGAAAACTCTGTTGCGATCTGACCCCGACAGCCTTCGGGCCGGGTTTCATGGAGGGCCGTAAGACCCGGTTATTTTTGCATTAATTTTACCTTGCCCATGCTGAAGGAAAAATAGGCTTCCGTCAAGGGGGCAATGGCCAAGCCGAAAAAGCCAATGCCCGGTGATCCCTTGAGCGGGATTCCGGGCATTTAGCGGAATCGATCACGGAAATGGGCGGTATCGCAGGGGGTCATTCCTCGGTGTTGACACGCTCCCGCAGGTCTTTGCCTACTTTGAAAAAAGGTAACTTTTTCGGTTTTACGCGGATGATTTCGCCGGTCTTCGGATTCCGCCCCATATAGGATTTGTAATCCTTGACCACGAAACTGCCGAAGCCGCGGATTTCGATCCTGCCCCCCCTGGCCAGCGTGTCAGCCATGGAGTCGAAGATGATGTTGACGATTTCTTCCGACTTTTTGTAGGTCAAGTCTCTTTCACTTGCCAGGGCTTCCACCAGCTCCGACTTGTTCATAACGCCTCCAGGAAATCGGTTGTCAGCGCGACCGCCTTTTCATTTCCATCAGGTGAATACCGGCGTTCCGACACGGTTGCCGTATACGCTCAATTATAGAAGTCGAAGAAACCCTGTCAATAGTCAGGGGTAAGAATTTTCAATGACTTCCGACGTTATGGCTGCATCGCTCGCAGCAGATCGGCATGCCCCTCCTGCTGCAGCTGGCTGCTCAGCCGCGGGTCGGCGAGAGCGGCCTGAACCAGGGGAATGCCTTCCTTTTTCCATCCCTTGGCAAGATAGGTCTGGCCGATGCGCAAGGCCCAGCGGGGATTGTCGCCTTCGTGGCGGGTGGCGGCCTTGAAAGACTCCAAAGCCCGATCCAGATGGCGTCCGTGGCGCAGCCAGAACTCGGCCAGGGCCACCGGGGTTCCACCTCCCCCGCAGCCGCCCCCGCCTTCGAGGCGACCGAGGACTGCTTCGGCATCAGCCAGGTTGCCGGCCTCTTCCAGCAGGTTCGCGGTGGTCAGGATAAGTTGAGGTTCGCGACTGCCGTGGTTCAGGGCCAATTCGGCCAACTGCACCCCTTTCTCACGCTCCCCCTTGTGCAACTTCAGCAGTGCCAGTTTTTCCATGCACAACAACGGCGCTTTGCCACCGGAAACCAGGGCTTCAAGGCGTTTCTCGGCAGCACTTTCCCAACCGTTTTCCATTTCCAGTGTGGTCAGGGCATCGAGGGCGGCAAAATTGCCCGGAGCGATCTCCAAGGCCCTTGCGAAGTCCCTGCGGGCGCCGGCCTTGTCTTCGGTTTGTGCGAGCATCGATCCCCGCTCGAAAAAGAACAGGTCGTCCCGGTCACTTGAGGAAATGCGCTCGAAGTGAGCCAAGGCGGCTTCCGTTTCCCCCTCGTAGGCGGCGAGGACGGCTTGTTGAAACAAGGATGGTGCACTGTTGTAGCGCTCTGCCAGTGCGGGAGGAAAGGTGGCCAGCAGAAGTTCCCAACGGGTTTGGGCATCGAGGTCGGCCCCGAAGCTGTCGCCAGGCTTAGTTGCATCGCCCGGAGTACAGCCGGAACTGCAGCTGGTGTGGCAATCATGCGCAGGCGCCTGCTTAGGTACCCCACTGATGCCAGTGGTGGCGGTTCTTGACCGGGACGCAGCAATGCGTTGATGCAACTCGGGACTGCGTGCCTGCCGTTCGGCCAGTTGGAAATGTTCCGCGGCGCGGGCCAAATCTCCGGTGCGCTGGCAGGCCTCAGCCTCTTCGATGTTGAGTGTAGCGAGGGCATCACCGGCCGCTGCCAGCAAGACTTGCCGTTCCGCCTCCGCTTCGGCGCTCAACTGGTCGGGGCGCAGGGCATCGGCGTAGACCAGGGCATCGGCCCAGCGTTTCTGCTGGACGGCGCGACGGAGTTGCTCGATGGGATCTTTGCTGCCGAACAGGCGATTGAAAAAACTCATGGTGAGCGGTGCCTTTGGTCTCGTCAGGGTCAGATGACGGTGAAGGGGGAGAGGGTCCAGATCACCTTGGCGTCTTCGGGGCCGATGTTGTCCCAGCGGTGCGGCAGGTGGGACTTGAAGGAGATGCTGTCTCCCGCCTTGAGGATATGTTCCTCCCCGGCGATGTTGATCCGCAAGATTCCCTCCACGACGTAGATAAGTTCGTCGCCCGGGTGATACATGTTGTCGTGCCCGCTGGTTCCGCCCTTTTCCACGGTGCAGAGAAAGGAGGTGAATTGCGGGTCCCGCAGGCCGGACGTCAGGGACTCGGTGTGCATGTTGTGCCGGTCGTCGTAGACGGTTTTGTCCCGCTCGCCGGGGCGGGAGTAAACAACCTCGTGGGTAGTCGTCACCTCTTCGACGAAGTAATTGATACTTTTATCAAAAGCCGCGGCCAATTTCATCAGGATTTCCACCGAAGGGATGGTCAGTCCCCGTTCGATGCGGGAAATCATGTTGGAGGAGACCTTGGAGCGCTCCGCGAGCTCCTGAATGGTCATGTCGGTTTTGTGGCGGATGGCCTTCAGTTTTTTGCCGACGATCTTTTTGATTTTCATGGACAACTCCGGGAGAGGAAAGCACCGCAGGGTGCCGGAGACAGATGTTTGTCAGCGGTCCCGAGACTTAGGAGAGATGGGGGGCCGGGGAAACGACCCACAGCACCTTGGTCTGCCCCGGGTGCAGGTTGCGCCAGGTATGGGGAATGGAGGCCTTGAAGGTCAAGGAATCCCCCTCATCCAGCAGGTAGCGGTCGCCATCGATGAGGAATTCCATCCGCCCCTGCAAAACCAGGGCGAATTCCTCACCAGTGTGGACCATGCCTCCTTCACCGCTGTTGCAATCCTGTTCCAGAGTGTCGATGAAGACGGAGAAACTGGGATCCCGGATTCCCTGGGTCAGGCTGGTGATCTGGTGTTTGTCCTCGAAAAAGAAAATCGGTTCTCCCCCACCCTTGCGGGTGTGAATGATGGTGGTTTGCTTTTCCGCCTCTTCGACGAAAAAGTTGATACTCATGCCGAAGGCGCCGGCCAGTTTCATCAGGATCTCTACCGAGGGGATGGTAAGGCCCCGCTCGATGCGCGAAATCATGTTTGAGGAAACCTTGGAGCGTTCCGCGAGTTCCTGAATCGTCATGTCGTTCCGGAGGCGGGTGACTTTCAGCTTTTTACCAATGATTTTCTTGACCACGGGGCACCTTCCTAAGGAAATAAAATGATGTTTTAACATTTCCGAACGGTGCTGTCAATACGATCTGTGATTCCCGGGCCATAAATGGTATTGCCCTCATGGGACGGATTGTCAACCTGGCTTTTTTGTCGGGTTGACAATTCCGCGCCAATCCCTATAATCGCCAAAAACCGCGTAAAGGAGCCTAACCCATGACCTCTTCCGCCTGGTCGCTGGCCGACCGCGTTTTGGCCGGTGAACAACTGAACCTGAATGATGCGATGACCATCCTGGAGGCCAAGGGGGCTGAGCTTTCCGCCGTTCTGGCGGGGGCCCACCGCCTGCGGGAAGCCTGTTTCGGCAACCGGATCGAACTCTGCAGCATCATCAATGCCAAGTCGGGGCGTTGTGCGGAAAATTGCGCCTTTTGCTCCCAATCGGCCCATCATGCTACCAGTGCCCCGGTCTACCCCCTCAAGTCCCTGGAGGAAATTCTGGCCGGTGCGCAGCGGGCGCAGGCCGAGGGCTCCCACTGTTACGGCATTGTCACCAGCGGCACTCGACCGCAACCAGGCGAGGAGATGGAGCGCATCCTGACGGCCCTGCGACAGATCCGCGCCACCACCCGGATCGAACCCTCCGCCTCCCTGGGCATTCTCGATGCCGAAACGGCGCAGGCCCTGGCCGCGGCCGGCTGCGCCACCTACCATCACAACCTCGAGACGGCCCGGTCCTTTTTCCCGCAAATCTGCACTACCCATGACTACGAGGAAGATGTGGAGACAGTTCGCCTGGCCAAACGGGCCGGGATGAAGGTCTGCTGCGGGGGGATCTTCGGCCTCGGCGAATCCCTGGAACAGCGGGCCGAACTGGCATTCACCATTCGGGAGCTTGACGTTGATTCGGTGCCGCTGAATTTCCTCAACCCCATTCCCGGCACCCCCCTTGAGCAAATGCGGGACCTGCAGCCGCTGGATTGCCTGCGGATCATCGCCCTCTTCCGGTACCTGCTACCGACCAGGCGCATCAGCGTGTGCGGCGGCCGGGAGCCGAACCTGCGGGACTTCCAGTCCTGGATCTTCATGGCCGGCGCCAGCGGCACCATGGTGGGGAACTATCTCACCACCAGCGGTCGCGACCGGGAGGCGGACCTGCAGATGTTTCTGGACGCGGAGGTGGAAATCCATGGCTGCTGAGCAACCGGCCCTGCGGGGTGTGTTCGTGACCGGCACCGACACGGGGGTCGGTAAAACCCTGGTGGCGGCGGCGTTGGCCCGCTTTCTGACTGCTCGCGGGCTCAAGGTGGGGGTCATGAAGCCTGCGGAAACCGGGGTCGAGGACCCCTCCTTGCTTGGTGATGACGGGGCCTTGTTGAAGTGGGCCGCCGGCAGCTGCGAGCCGGCGGACCGGATTACCCCCTACCGGCTGCGTAGGCCGTTAGCGCCGTCCCTGGCGGCCCGGCATGATGGCGTGCGCATCGACCTGGAGCACCTGCGGCAGGTCGCAGCCGACTTGGCAGTCACCCACGATTTCCTGATCGTGGAAGGAGCCGGTGGCTTGATGGTCCCCCTCAACGGCGGTTTCCTGATGGCCGACTTCGCCGCAGCGCTGGGGCTGCCGCTGCTGGTGGTGGCGCGCCCTTCCCTGGGGACCATCAACCATACCCTGCTCACGGTTTTTGCGGCACGGGGAATGGAACTGCCTCTTGCGGGAGTCATCATCAACAACATGCCCGAGCAGCCCGACGGGGCTGAGGCCGAAGCCCCCCATGCCCTGGCCTCCCTCGCCTCGGCCGACCTGCTGGGGGTCCTTCCCCATGTGGCCGGGAGCCCCGAAGAACAGGTGGAGCAACTGGCCAGACACCTGGCCGAATCCCCTACCCTGCCCTGGATGTGCACGGCCCTGGGTCTGGACCTGCCCTGAAAGGAGCAAGCCGGTGACTCGCGACCAACTGCTGCAACTGGACCGCCGCCACGTCTGGCACCCCTGCACCCAGGAGAAAGATCATGAACAGCTCCCCCCCATCCCCATCGTGCGGGGTGAAGGGGTCCGGCTCATCGATATGGACGGAAACAGCTATATCGACGGGGTCTCTTCCTGGTGGGTCAACCTCTTCGGCCACAGCCACCCCCGCCTGATCCAGGCCCTGCGGGAGCAGTCGGAACGGATCTGTCATCACATCTTCGCCGGCTTCACCCATGAACCCGGGGTGGAACTTGCCACCCGCCTGGCAGCCCTGGCCCCGGCGGGCTTGGAAAAGGTCTTCTATACCGACAACGGTTCCTCGGCGGTGGAGGCGGCCCTGAAAATGAGCTTCCAGTTCTGGCAACAGAGCGGGAAACCTGAAAAAACCCGTTTCGTCAGCCTGAGCGAGGCGTATCACGGCGAAACCGTCGGGGCGCTTTCCGTTGGTGGTTGTGAACTCTACCGGGACATCTACCGCCCGATCCTGCTGGAGGGGTTTTCGGTGCAGGGCCCCGACTGCTTCCGCTGTCCCTTTGGGCTGGAGCGGAACAGTTGCGCGGCGGAATGCTTCTGTTTCATGGAGCAGGTGGTGACGGAACACCACGCCGAGATTGCCGCGGTCATCCTCGAACCCCTGGTGCAAGGGGCGGCGGGGATGCGCATCTACCCTCCCGTCTATCTGCGCAAAGTGCGGCAATTGTGCGATCGTTTCGATCTTCACTACATCGCCGACGAGATCGCCGTCGGCTTTGGGCGCACCGGCCGCTTCTTCGCCAACGAACATGCGGGGGTGGCACCGGACCTGCTCTGCCTCTCCAAGGGGATCACCGGCGGGACCATGCCGCTGGCTGCCGTGCTGACCACCGACAGAATCTACCAGG
>CAZYXS010000101.1:0-11433 GCA_964650955.1 uncultured Desulfuromonadales bacterium
GCCCTTTTTTCTCTACCAACACCACCTACTCACCTGCCCCGTCAAGGGCACCGTTCGGCAGCGAGTGGCGTTTATACGCGAACCGGCCGGGATGGTCAAGCCTTATTTTTAATCTTTTTTCGATGCCCCTTTTTTCTCAGGCGGAGCGGAAGCCGATGCGGGCAAAACGGCGCTTGCCGGCCTGCAGCACGACTTCGCCGTTGGGGGCGATTTCCAGGTCGGCCTCGGTGACCTTCTCGCCGTCAAGCTTGACGCCCCCCTGCTGAATCAGTCGCCGGGCTTCGCCGTTGGAGGCGACCAGGCCGGTTTCGGTGAGCAGGCGGCAGATCCAGACGGGCTCGGCGGCAACGAAGGGAACCAGCGGGATATCGTCGGGAACCTCTTTCTGCTTGAACATCTGCACGAACTCGGCGGCGGCGTGGTCGGCCTGGGCCTGTCCGTGGAAGCGGGCCACCAACTCGTGAGCCAGGGCCTTCTTGCTCTCCATCGGGTGGCGTCCGCCGGGCAACCCGACCACCCCGTCTTTGACCGACTTGAACATCTCCATGTCGGCATCGGAGAGCAGCTCGTAGTAACGAATCATCAATTCGTCAGAGATGCTCATCACCTTGCCGTAGATTTCCTTGGGGGACTCGGTGATGCCGATATAGTTGCCGAGGGACTTGCTCATCTTGTTGACGCCGTCGAGCCCTTCGAGCAGGGGCATGGTCAGGACCGACTGGGGGCGCTGCCCTTCCTGGCGCTGCAACTCGCGACCGACCAGGAGATTGAATTTCTGGTCGGTGCCGCCCAGTTCCACATCGGACTGCAGGGCCACCGAATCGTAGCCCTGAACGAGGGGATAGAGGAACTCGTGGATGGCGATGGGCAGCTGGCCGGTGAAGCGCTTGTGGAAGTCGTCCCGCTCGAGCATGCGGGCGACGGTGTAGCGGGAGGCCAGCCCGATCAGGCCGGCGGCATCCATCGGCCCCATCCAGGTGCTGTTGAAGACAACCTTGGTACGGGCAGGGTCGAGGATCTTGAAGACCTGCTCTTTATAGGTTTCGGCGTTCTGCAGCACCTGCTCCCGGGTCAGGGCCTTGCGGGTCTCGCTCTTGCCGCTGGGGTCGCCGATCATGCCGGTGAAGTCGCCGATCAGGAAATAGACCTCGTGGCCGAGATCCTGGAACTGCTTGAGCTTCTGGATCAGCACGGTGTGGCCGAGGTGCAGGTCGGGGGCGGTGGGATCAAAGCCGGCTTTGATCTTGAGGGGCACTCCGGTCTTGAGGGACTGGGCGAGCTTTTCTTCCAGTTCGGCAGCGACCAGGATTTCCACTGCCCCGCGCCCGATGATTGCCATCTGCTCCTGTACCGATTTCATCCTATTCAGTCCTTCTGTTCAGCGCCCGGCAACGCAGCCGGCAGTTATAGGAAAGGCTCAGCCTTCGATCGCCTCGTAGATCCGCTGGATACGCAATGCCCGCCCGGTCGTCTCGTCGATTTCGATGCGGGCACCGCACAGGATCGGATCTTTCTTCGCCACCTCGAACCGCACCGGCAACTGGGTGAGGAACCGCTCGATGGCCAACTCCTTGCGGATGCCGATGACCGCGTCCCGGCTGCCGGTCATACCGGCGTCGGTCAGATAGGCGGTCCCGCCTGGGAGGATCCGCTCGTCGGCAGTCTGAATATGGGTATGAGTGCCGATCACCGCGGAGACCCGCCCGTCGAGGTAATGCCCGAGGGCCACCTTCTCGCTGGTGGCCTCGGCGTGGAAGTCGACCAGAATAATCGGGGTCTGCCGCCGCAACTCCTCGACGCGGGCATCGGCGGTGCGGAAGGGGCACTCCAGATTGCTCATGAAGATGCGCCCCTCGAGGTTCAACACCCCGACCTTGACGCCGGCGCTGGTGGTGAAGACCCCCTGTCCCCGCCCGGGCAGGCCGGGAGGATAGTTGGCGGGACGCAACAACCGGGGCTGCTCGTCAAGGTAATCGTAGATCTCCTTCTTGTCCCAGATGTGGTTGCCCGAGGTCAGCACATCGGCCCCGAGGTCGTACAGTTCCCGGGCCACATCGAGGGTCAGGCCGAAGCCGGCAGCGGCATTTTCGCAGTTGACCACGACCAGATCGATATGGCCGGCGTCGACCAGGCGGCCCAGGCGGCTCTGCAGGGCATGGCGGCCGGGCCGGCCGACCACATCGCCAATGAATAACAGATTCAAGGATGGACTCTCCAAAAGAACAATCCGGGCCGCCTGCGCGACCCGGTGGATTTACTTGGCGTAATCGATGGCCCGGGTTTCGCGGATGACGTTGACCTTGATCTGCCCCGGGTAGGTCATCTCCGCCTCGATCTTGCGGGCGATATCCCGGGCCAGGGTGTAGGACTGGGCATCGGAGACATCGTCGCTCGAGACCATGACGCGGATTTCCCGCCCGGCCTGGATGGCGAAGCAACTGGTCACGCCGCCGAAGGAGGTGCCGATGCGCTCCAGGTCGGCCAACCGCTTGACGTAGGTCTCCAGCATCTCGCGGCGGGCGCCGGGGCGGGCGCCGGAGAGGGCGTCGGCGGCCTGCACCAGCACCGCCAGCATGCTCTCGGGCTTCTCGTCTTCGTGGTGGGCGGCCAGGGCATGGACGATCTTGGGGGACTCTCCGTACTTGCGGGCGAGGTCGGCGCCGATGACGGCGTGGGAGCCTTCCACCTCGTGGTCGACGGCCTTGCCGATATCGTGGAGCAACCCGGCACGCTTGGCCTGCTTGACGTTCAGGCCGAGCTCGGAGGCCATGATGCCGCACAGAAAAGCCACCTCCAGGGAGTGCTGGAGCACGTTCTGGCCGTAGGAGGTGCGGTATTTCAGCCGCCCGATCAGCTTGATGATCTCCGGATGGATGCCGTGCACGCCGACGTCGAAGGTCGCCTGCTCCCCGGCTTCACGAATGGCGTTGTCCACATCCTGGGTGGCGCGGTTGACGATCTCCTCGATGCGGGCCGGATGAATGCGGCCGTCGGCGATCAGGCGTTCCAGCGAGAGCCGGGCCACCTCCCGGCGCACCGGGTTGAAGCCGGAAATGATCACCGCCTCCGGGGTGTCGTCGATGATCAGGTCGATGCCGGTCGCCGCCTCGATGGCGCGGATGTTGCGCCCCTCGCGGCCGATGATGCGCCCCTTCATTTCGTCGGTGGGCAGGGGGACCACGCTGACGGTCTTTTCGGCGACAAAATCCCCGGCATAGCGCTGGATCGCCAGGGCCAGGATTTCCTTGGCTTTCTTGTCGGCCGTTTCGCGGGCTTCTTCTTCGATCTGGCGGATGCGCTTGGCCGAGTCGTGCTTGGCCTCGCTTTCCATCAGATCCATCAACTGCTGCTTGGCCTCGTCGGAGGTCAGGCCGGAGATCTGTTCCAGCCGGGCCTGCTGGTCCCGCACCAGCTGCTCGCCTTCGGCCTGAAGGGTCTTGACGGTCTCTTCCTGCTGGACCACGGCGCGTTCACGCTTGCCGAGCTCCTCCTCCCGGGTGTCGGTCTGGGCCGCCTTGCGGTCGAGGTGCTCTTCCCGCTGCAACAGCCGTTTTTCGTGGGCTTGCAGTTCCTTGCGCAACTCCCGGGATTCCTGCTCCCAGTCGGTCTTGGCGGCCAGGACCGTGTCCTTGGCCTGAATGATGGCCTCCTTGCGCAGGTTGTCGGCATCCTTACGGGCCTCATCCAACAGTTGGGCGGCCGCCTGCTCGGCGGCGGCGAGTTGGCCTTCCGACGACTTGCGGCGCAGCCGGGTGCCGACGAAAAAGCCTACCCCGGCCAGAACCGCCATCAGCAACAGAGCGAGTTCTATCTTCAATGTCTGATCCTCCTCAGGTTTATGTTAACGCCCGGCGTCACCCTTCGCGGGGTTGAGGCGGAGCGTGCGTTGCTCGGTAACCAGCAGGTCCATGCGGACATCGTGCGGCTCGGCGGGCAGGACCGGCAGCAGTTGGAACTCGAAACAGAAGCCGACCAGGCGACAATGCAAAGCGCGCCGGTGCAGCAAGCGATCGTAAAAGCCCTTGCCGTAGCCCAGGCGATGCCCGGCCAGGTCGAAAGCCACCCCGGGAACCAGCAGCAGATCAAGCTCCTCGATGGGCACCGGCTGGTCTCCCCCGGGTTCAAGGACGCCGAAGTTGCCCGGCTGCAATTCATCATGGTCCGCCACTTCGAAAAAGGCCATGGCGTCCCCCTGCACCCGCGGGTAAACGACCCGCTTGCCCAGGCCACGGGCCTGGTGGAAAACTTCTTCGGTGAACACCTCGTTGCGGATCGGGCTGTACAAGGCCAGCACACCGGCGGCGGCGAACTCGGGCAATTGCAGAAACCGCTGCTGCGCATCCAGGCTCAGGTGCAGACAGGTATCGAGGGACAGATGCTTGCGCTGTGCCAGCAGGGCGGCCCGGATGGGCTTTTTGGGCATGGCAGAGATCTCCGCGATACCGGGATCTCCGTGGGGCGAGTCAGACAGGAAGGGACGGGATCGGCGACCAGACAGGGCTGGCCGGGGCGCTCCGTTCGGCTCTTGCTGGGCAGGTACAACCTTGGAAAACGACGCCTTTTCCCTGCGTTCAGATGGGTCGAAAACCTCTGTTCACCTTGGCTCGTTCGGGCGGCGGGGGCAGCCTTGGCCCAGCAATCGGAAACGGGCCGGGCAGACCCATCCTGCCCGCGGCCCCTTGAACACCCCGAAATCCGGGGTGTGAGCATCAATCAAACGTCCTATCTATTATCTGAACTCGATCCGGAGACCGATGGAACTTGGGTCGAAGCGTCCATCCCGGACGACTTTGACCTTCGACTTTCCTAGCTGCCCTGCCCGCTACCCGGGCAGGCCCGCTCGAGACGCTGCAGGAGATCCTGCAACCGCTGCTCGCATTCCCCACCCTCCTGGGCGGCTTCGTCCCGCAACCGCAGGTACTGGCCAGCCACATTCAACAGGGCCAGAATGGCCGCATTGAGGGTGTCGACCGTCCGTCCGCTGGCCATCACCTCGGCGACCCGGGCATTGACGAAGGCGGCCACCTCTCTCACCTCGTCGGGAGGCGCCTCGCTACGGAGGGTGAACTGCTGCCCGAGGACGGTGACGGTGACGGCCTGCTTCACGAGGCCGCCTGATCCAGGTGATCGAGCTTGCCGAGAATGCGGTCGAGTTCGGCGACCATGCGCGCCCGCTCCTGGCGAAAACCATCGCACTCGTCCTGGAGCCGGCGACAATCCTCCTCCAGCTGCTGCTTGCGGCTGAGGAGCTGATCGATTTTTTCTTCCAGGCGGAGGATGATTTTAATATCCACGGCTATCCCACTCCATTCTGCTGGAAATTCTAAGAAATGGCCCGTCAGAAGTCAAGTTGATTCAATCCCGCTCGAACAGCGCCTTGACGAAGAGTTCCGGCTCGAAGGGGCGCAGGTCTTCGATCCCTTCGCCGATGCCGACGAAGCGGACCGGGACGCCCAGTTCGGCGGCAATGGCGACGACGATGCCGCCGCGGGCGGTGCCGTCGAGCTTGGTCAGGGCCAGGCCGGAAATGTCGACGGCTTCCTTGAACATCCGGGCCTGCACCAGGGCATTCTGGCCAGTAGTGGCATCGAGCACCAGCAGGGTTTCGTGGGGGGCCTCGGGAATCTCCCGTGCCAGCACCCGGCGAATTTTTTTCATCTCCTCCATCAGGTTGACCTTGGTGTGCAAGCGCCCGGCGGTGTCGAGGATCAGCACATCGGCCTTGCGGGCCAGGGCCGCCTTGGCGGCGTCGAAAGCCACGGCGGCCGGGTCGGCCCCCTCGGTGTGGCGGACCACCTCGACTCCGGCCCGCCCACCCCAGACCTCGAGTTGGTCGGCGGCGGCGGCGCGAAAGGTATCGCCGGCGCCGAGAAGGACCTTGAGTCCCTGGCTGGAGAACTGATGGGCCAATTTGCCGATAGTGGTGGTCTTGCCGACGCCGTTGACCCCGACCACCATCAGCACCAGGGGCTTGGCCCGCTGCAGGTCGAGGGGGGGGCAGTCGAGGGTCAGGCGCTGGCGGATTTCTTCCATCAGCACCTGGCGCAGCGCATCGGGGGTCTGGGCTTCGCCCCGGGCGCGGCGTTTATGCAGGGCCTGCATCAGATCCTGGGTCGTTTTCATCCCCAGGTCGGCGGTGATCAGGATTTCCTCCAGTTCCTCCAGCAGCTCTTCGTCCACCTGGCGGCCGCGCAGCAGGGAGTCGATGCGCCCGACCAGGGAACTGCTGGTCTTGGACAGGCCGCTACGCATCCGTTCGAAAAGGCTGGGGGCCGGCTTGGGGGCCGGCGGAGCAGGCTTGGGTGCGACGACAGGCTCCGCAGCCGGGGCAGGAGTCGGCGGCGCAGGCGGGATGGGGGCGGCTTCCGGCTCCGGTTCGGCCGGGGGCAGGGGCGCCTCGCTCGGGGCTTCAGCAGGGACGGCGGGCTGAGCCGCGGCCTCTTCCGGGACCGCCGGGGCTTCCTCAACCTCGGGTTCAACCTCGGGCGCGGGCCCGGGGACGGTTTCGGCTACCGTTTCGGCAGGCTGTTCCGACTCCTCGACGGGAGGTTTTTTCCGTCCGCGCAGCAGCAGCGGCACAAGGACCAACAGCACCAGCAGGGTGACCAACAGGTAGACCAGCGCCAGGGCGGCGGTATCCAGATAGGCCTCGGGCACCCCCAGGGCGGCGAGCAGGCCGGCGAGTTTGGCCAGCAGGGCGGCAAATTGTTCCATGATGCGACTGTCTCCTTGGTAAACGCTTGAAAGGCAAAGAATCAGGCAATTTCGCGCCGCAGTTCGGCGGTGCAGCGACGGGCTTCGAACAGGGCCCGCCCCAAGGCATCGCCGCGGTCCAGGGTCAGAATCAGGGCGTATTCGTGGGTCACCGGCAGGATCAGGGTCTGTCTGGCGGCGGTGGAAATGACGATCTCCTCGATCTCTTCGTCCCCAAGGCGACGCACGGCCTCCCGCAGGTTGGCCAGAATCACCCCCTTGTGAGCGCCGAGCACCTGCAGGTCGTAGCTGTCCATGCAGGCGGCATGGTCGACCATCTCCCCCTCCCAGTCGACGATGATGGCTCCGCGGGCACCGGGTGCCCGCTCCAGCAGCTGCTCGAGCAAGGACTTAAACGACATTCGCCACCTGCAGGTCGTTGATGCGGACGGAGACCAGCTTGGAGACGCCGGGCTCCTCCATGGTGACCCCGTAGAGGGTGTCGGCCACCTCCATGGTCCGCTTGCTATGGGTGATGATGATGAACTGGGAGATGGCGGACATCTCCCGAACCATGTCGCTGAAGCGGCCGATGTTGGCGTCGTCCAGGGGGGCGTCGACCTCGTCGAGGAGGCAGAAGGGGGAGGGCTTGATCAGGAAGATGGCGAAGATCAGTGCCACGGCGGTCAGGGCCTTTTCCCCCCCGGAGAGGAGGTTGACGCTCTGCAGCCGTTTACCGGGGGGCTGGACGACGATTTCGATCCCGGTCTCCAGCAGATCCTCGCTGTCGGTGAGCTGCAGTTCGGCCTTGCCACCGCGAAACAGGCGGGGAAAGACCTCCTGGAACTTGGCGTTGACCTGGTCGAAGGTCTCCCGAAAGCGCTTGCGGGTGGTGCGGTTGATTTTGGCAATGGCGGTCTGCAGCCCTTCGAGGGACTTGCGCAGGTCGTCCTGCTGGGTGGTGAGGAAGCTGGAGCGCTCCTCCAGTTCACGGTATTCCTCGATGGCGGTGAGATTGACTTCGCCGATCCCTTCGATGATGTCCCGCAGTTCCTCCATCCGGCGGCGCCCCTGATCCTGGTCGAGGGTTGACTCCTCGGGGGAGGGCGCTTCGGCCAGATCGAGGCGGTAGCGGTCGAGGATCGCCTGACGCAGATGCTCGGCCTCCAGTTCCAGCTCCCGAATTTTTAGTTGCAGGACGCCGAGGCCATCGCGGGCCTGCTGCAGCCGCTGGCGCAGCACCTTGATGGTTTCCTCCTGGGCCGCGAGTTCCTCGCTGCCGGCGTCGAAGCGGTCGCGCACCTGCTGGAAACGGGCTTGCTCCTCGTCCCGCTTGCGCAGCAGCAGCCCCATTTCCACCTCGAGGCGCTCGGCCTGCTGGCGCAGGCGCTGCTCCTCCTGGCCGGCATCCTCCCGGCGGCTGGCGAGCAGGTGGGTCTGACCGCTCAGTTCCTGGCGCAGCTTGGCCAGCCGCTCGAGCTGGCGGCGGCTCCCCTCTTCCCGCTCCCGCAAGCTGGCCACCCGCACCTTAAGGGCAGTGACCCGGTCGCGGACGCTCTCCTGGGCGCGCCGGCGCACCTGCAGTTCTTCCTGCAGCAGGGCGACGGTTTCCTCGAGGGCGCTTTTCTCCTCCTCCTTGGCGCTGCAGCCGGAGGCGGTTTCCTGCAGTTGATCCTCGAGTTGGCCGCGCTCTTCGTGCAACTGGTCCTCCTCCATGCTCAGCACCTCGAGCCGCTCGCTGAATCGCTCGGCCTCCTGGCGCAAGCGGGAGAGGTCCTTTTCGTTGTCGAAGAGCTTGAGCTCCTTGCGGTGCAGGGCGGCGCCGATCTCCCGCAGGCTCTCTTCGGCCTGCTGCAGGTCGTCCCGCAGTTGCAGCCGCTGCCGCTGCAACTCCTCCACCTGGGCTCCCTGGACGGCGACCAGGCCGGTCAGCTCCTTGATCTCGCGCTTTTTGTGCAACAGGCCGCTGTCGCCCCCCTCGCCCCGCCCACCGCTGAGCTCCCCGCGCCAGGAAAGGGTTTCGCCGGCGCCATTGACCAGCAGCAGGCCGGCCGGCAGGGGAGTCTCGAAAAAGGGGGGCAGCTCCTCCACCAGGTAGACCCCGGCGAGCAGGGCCGCCACGGCCCCCTCGGCTTCCGGCCGGGGGCGCACCAGGTCGGCCAGGGGTTGCCCGGCGCTGAAGGGAGGGGGCGCCGCCGGGGCGGCCAGGGGCAGCAGAAAGGTGCCCCGCCCCCCCCGGCGGCGCAGCAGGTCCAGGCCACGACGGGCCGGTTCCGCGGCGGCGACCTGCAGGGCCTGCAGCCGTTCGCCGAGGACCGCCTCGACCGCGGCTTCCCAGGCGGCCGGCACGTCCATCAGGTCGGCGGCCAGGCCGAGAAACTGCTTGGCGAGCTCGGGGTCCCGCAGCAGGTTTTTCACCCCTCCGCCATAGCCTTCGAGGTTGCGTTCCAGCTCCTGCAGGGACTCGAGGCGGGAGCGGCTGCGCCCCAATTCCTCGCGCCGCACCAACAGGGTCGCCTCGTTCTCTTCGATCTGCCGCCGCAGGGTCCGCAGCCGCTCCTGGGTTTCGGCCTGTTCTTCGACAAGGGCGGTTTTACGCTCCCGAAAGCCCCGCAGTACCAGCTCCAGTTCGCCCATCAGTTCCTGGGCCTGTTCCTGGTGCTCCCGCAGCCCGACCGCCTCCTTGCGGTTGCGGGCGGCCCGCTCCTCCAGGGAGAGCAGCCGCCTTCGGGCATCCTCATGCTGGTTGCCGAGCCGGGAGAGTTCGGTCAGCAGGGCGAACAACCGACGCCGGGACTCTTCCAGCCGGGACGCCGTTTCCCCCTCGGCCTCGGCCAGTTCGGCCAGTTCCGCCTCGTCGGCGGCCAGCCGTTGCCGCTCCGCCTCCAGGTCGCTGCCGAGGCTGGTGCCGCTTAGGCGCAGCCCTTCCTCCTCCTGCGCAGCCTCGTCCAGGCGCCGGGCCACTTCCGCGGCCTCGTCCACCAGTCGCTGCTGCTGGCGCTGCAGGGACTCCTGCTCCTTGACGCCGAAGCCGATCTGCCCCTCGACCCGCTGGATCTCCCCGGTGAGGTGGAAGAGCTTTTCCTGTCCCCCGGCCACCTCCCGCTCGGCCGTGACCTGCCGCAAGCGCAGCTCTTCCAGCACCAGTCCGGCCTGGGCCAGTTGGGCGGAGGCCCCTTCGAGCCGCTGGGTCTGGGCGGTTTCCTCGGCGCCGTTGGCGTTCAGCTCGGCCTGCAGTTCGCCGTAACGCTCCCGGGCGAAGCGGGTTTCGAGGGTCCGCAGCTCCTCCCGACATTCGCGGAAGCGCTCGGCCTTCTGCGCCTGGCGCTTGAGGCTGCCGAGCTGTCGACGGACCTCGGAGACGATATCTCCCAACCGCAGCAGGTTCTGCCGGGTCGCCTCGATCTTGCGCAGGGCCGATTTCTTGCGGGACTTGTACTTGGTGACCCCGGCGGCCTCCTCGATCAGGTAGCGGCGCTCCTCCGGCTTGCTGTTGAGGATCATGCCGATCTTCCCCTGCTCGATGATGGAGTAGGCGCGGGCGCCGATGCCGGTGTCCATGAACAGTTCGGCGATATCGAGCAGGCGGCAGGGGGTCTTGTTGATCAGGTATTCGCTGTCGCCGTTGCGGTAGAGGCGACGGGTGATCATGATTTCCGAGAATTCCCGGTAGGCGGCGGGGGCGCGGCCATCCTCGTTGGAGAAGGTCATGGAGACCTCGGCCATGCCCAGGGGGCGCCGGGATTCGCTGCCGCCGAAGATGACGTCCTCCATGGAGCGGCCGCGCAGGTTCTTGGCGTTCTGCTCCCCCATGGCCCAGCGGATGGCGTCGACGATGTTGCTCTTGCCGCAGCCGTTGGGGCCGAGCACGGCGGTAATGCCAGCCTGGAAATCGAGGGAGACCTTGTCGACGAAGGATTTGAAGCCGAGAATGTCGATCCGCTTGATCTTCATCGGGACTGCCGACTGCCTGGAGAGGGGGAAACCAATAGAGACTGCAAATCGGGGCATGTTAGCAGCCCCACCCCCCGGGTGTAAAGGGTCAAGGGTCGCGCCCCGCCCTTGCCTGAGACCGGCGGGGGGAGTATAGTGCCGGGCAATCCCGTCCCCTGCAAGGTGTTATGATCCGTCTCCGTCCCCTTCTCATCGGCCTGGCGTTGCTGATGTGCACGCTGCTGAGCGTTGCCGCAGGCTGGCTGCTGACCCTTGATCTTAATCAGTACCGTGCCCAACTGCAGACCAGTATCGGTCAGCACCTGCAACGCCCGGTCAGGCTCGGCGGCGCCCAATTGCGCCTCTGGCCTGGGCCGGGGATCGAATTCGAAAATCTCGACATCGGCCCCGGCGCCGGTTCCGCCAGCAGCCTGCAAGCCGACCGTTTGACCCTGCGGCTGCGCTGGCCAGCCCTGCTGCGGGGACAGGTCCGCCTCGGCGAGGTCCGCCTGGAGGGCGCCCACCTGCGCCTGGAGCTGGACAACACGTCGCAGCAACCGACCATCACCCCCGCAGCGCTGACGGCTCTCGAATTCGACCGCGTACACCTGCACAAGAGCGCGGTGACCATCCTCGACCGGCGGGACCCCGACAACCCCGGCACCCTGCGCCTGCAGAATATCGAGGGGGATATGCGCGAACAGGCCCAAAATGGGACATTGCAGCTACAGTTGCGCGGCACTCTGCCCCAGCCGACGGGGGAGGCACCCTGGTCCCTGGCCGGGTCTCTGCAGATGCCGGCCAGCA
>CAZYXS010000102.1:0-11428 GCA_964650955.1 uncultured Desulfuromonadales bacterium
CCAACCTAAGATTTTCTACATTGTTTGGCTCAACAAGAACACCATCAACTCCATTATCGATATAGTCTCTTGCCCCTTCGACATCCAAAACAATTGTTGGTTTTCCAAAATACATTGAGTTTAAAAATGTTTGCTGCCCACCTGAATGCAACAAACCTGGTTCAAGTGCCACAACATTAATGCAGCAACCAGCCATTTTTTTTAAATATTCTTTATGGCTAAAACCTTTCACTAAAACGTTATTTGGTATATCAATGTTAAAGAAAAGTTCTTCCCTTGTTGAAGCTATCAAAAGTTTATAAGGCAATCCACGCACAGCTTCTATTAGTGTCACATAATCCCTTGCAAAGTTACCGCCACTAAAAAGATAATCACCATCAAAAACTTCTATATCAACATCATTAACAGTGTGATGATATGGTACAAAAAAAAATTTTTCCTTAGGCAAAGAAAACGCAGAAGAATAAGCGCATATCTCTCTTCTTGCCCAAACAACATACTTTTCAACAGATAAATCGGCGACTTTAAATAAAATTTTTTTAAAAAATCTTACAATTGCACTAGGGCTTTCATACCAAAGGCAATCAATCACAACGCATTTTCTCTTAGCAAAAAAAATTAAAGTATTAATTACTAAAAATAATATGTCAGATCGGCCAGCTCCTAATACAATTTTGTCATATTTTTTTTTAAAAATATGGAGCATCAAGACGCCCTTAAACAACGGAATAATTTTACTAGAATCGCACTTAATAAATTTTGTGTTTCTATACCAAGTTTCACTATGCTCTTGGCCAGGGTGATTGGTTAATATCTTCATATTTAACCCCTATAGTATTTTTCCGTATTCTTCTAAATTTGATTTTAAAGAGAATTTTTCCGACACAAAACGATAAGCATTTTCGGAATTAATTTTAAGAACTTTGGGACGAGATACGATGTCATTGATACAAGTCGCTAGGGCAGCAGAAGATTCATTGCAAAAAAGCCAACCCGTTATCCCCGATTCTATAACCTCTTCAATACCCCGCACCGCACTCCCAACTACCGGCACACCCGCCGCCATAGCCTCAAGCAAACTTACGGGCAACCCTTCTGAAAAAGACGGCAAGCAAAAGGCATCAAAGGCCGACAGCATCGCCGGGATGTCCTCCTGATACCCAGCAAACACAACCCGCCCCTCCAAACCCAATTCCTGCACCAAGGCTCTTACTTCTGGCTCAGAATTCTCCTCATCCCCCGGGAATCCCGTCCCCACGAACATCAACCGCAATTGGGGGTGTGACTCCTTAAGACGGGCAGCGGCGCGCACCAAACAGGCGTGGTTTTTGACCCGCCGAAAGTTGGCCACCGTGCCAACCACAAAATGGTCAGCGGTTAGCCCCCAACGACTACGGACAAGATCCCGGTCCCCCTTGTTACGAAACTTCTCGATATCCACCCCGTTCAGAATAAGGTGAAACTTGGAACTATGCCGGGGGTACAACTCACGGAATCTCTCAGTAATCGCCCGCGACACTCCCACCACCGCTGAGACACGGTAAAGCATCAGATTGAACAACTTGCCATGAAAATTTTGGCCAACCTCCTCGACTTCGGGCACCGAATGTTCGGTATAAACCAGCCGTCTGCCACTCAACACCCTGGTGCCAAGAAAACTATAAAAACAGGGCATATAATGATGGGCATTGACCACATCGATGTCGAACTCTCGAACCAGCCTGGCTATCTGCAGCATGGCCCCCAGATCAAGCCCCGGCTTTTTATCGACAAACACGACCTCTTTGCAGATGGCCCTGAGCGGCTCGACCAACACACCGCCCTTAAATGCCGCCACATAGACTTCGAACTTCTCCCGATCAAGGTTCCTGGCCAGGTCATACACCACCCGCTCGGAACCTCCAGCATCGAGTTGCAGAACGACAAACATCACTCTGGTTTTCTTCATTACCAACAACCCTTCGAACAGACCCCAAGATTTACTCGGACAGATGCCGCCGCGTGCGAACCCACTTCCCGCCCCGGTAAAGCCCGGTCACACAGAGAATATCAATAACCGACTTCCACACCAGAAACACCGGCACATAGAGTGCTGCGCAGAAAGTTTTCCAGGGCGATCCGGCGATCATCACGCCGGCGAGGAACAAAAGAAACTGCCCGGCAAGCAGACTCAAAAAAGCCGTGACAAACACCGTCTCTCCGGCCGATGCCGGCAGCGCGAAAGCCAGAGCCAAACCGCCGAGAGTGAGATTGACCTGCAGGGAATAGTTGGGGAAAATCAGCGGAAAGGCCGCATCGAGCACCAACCCGTTGCGCTCCCGCAACCCCTTGAAAAGCAGCCGCAACCCCAAGGTTCTGGCAATATGAAAACGCCCGCTCGCCCAGCGCAGCCTCTGACTGGTGGCCTGGTTGAGGGACCGGGATTCCTGGTGAAAGACCTTGGCTTTGGCGGCAAAACCAATTTTTACGCCATCCTCAACCAGTTGGGCGTAATACTCCCAGTCCTCACCGGCGGAAAAGGCGGTCCAGCCTTTTCTCTGCAATAGTTTCGAATTGAAACAGAGGCCATTGCCCATCAGATAAGAGGATAGGCCAAGGCGGTATTTGGCTTCGTGATAGAGGACGTTGCCGATGGTGCGCGATACATGCAGCAGGCGGGTGAACCAGCTGTCATCGGGATTCCCAACGGCGTTGTAGCACTGAATGGCCTGCTCGCCCCCGTTGAGCAGCCGATTGAGTTCTCGCAGGATGGCGGAATCGACGTAATTGTCGGCATCGACCACGAACACCGCCTCCACCTGGTCGAGGGGGATGCGCTGCAGGGCCCAGGCCAGAGCCTGCCCCTTGCCGCCATTTTGCGGGTCGTGCCGTTCCAGGACCGTCACCCCCTGCTCCCGGCAGATCTCGGCGGTGCGGTCAGAGCAGTTGTCGGCAATAACGTAGATAGTGAAACTCTCGCGGGGATAATCCACCGCAAGCAGGGAGCGGCAGAGAGTGGCGATGAGCAGTTCCTCGTTGTGGGCCGGGACCAGGATGGCGAAGCGGTTAAGCGGTTCGCCCGGTCCGGGGGCACGTTCCCGAACGAAAAGATAGGCCGTCGCAAGGCCCAAAAGGTACAGGGTCGAGACGGCCAGGTAAGCAAGCAGGAAGAAAAGCGGGATTATCAAAAACCACACCATAAAACTCACTCCCAAACCCCCGCCAAGGACTCATGCGGTTGCAAATTTCTATACTTTGCCACACGCCATAAGGAATCGACCCCCCAGGCCATGAAGGGCACGGGGTCCTTGAAACTGAAATCATCACACAAGGCCGTTGTCTCCTCGGGCCACAGAAACTGGCGCACAAAGGTCAGCTTGGACGCAGCCTGTGCATAATGCTGAAAAAAACCCCGCAATTCCCCGCCCAGCCAGCGGGTCATGACCCCTTCCCGAAAACCCGCCACCGGCGCGGCATCTCCATCCAAGGCAATCCGAAAGATCAAACCGGGGAAATCGACCCCGGCCGCGATCCCCTGGGCCAGCGACCCCCAAAAGCGGGGGTTGATATCGATCAGGTAGGGGACTCCGGTCTTTTTATCGACCACGAAATCAGCCTGGCAGACCCCGTGCCACCCCAAGTGTTCCAGCAGCCGCTGGAGATTGGCCTCGGCCACCGGGTTGGACACGCTGATGCGACAGGTGGCCTGACCGCCGAACACCGGGTATTCGCGGATCTGCCGGTAGCTCACCTTGCCCCGCAGCTGCCCCCGGCAGAAGACCATGGCCACGCAGAGGGTGTCGCCTTCGATCATCTCCTGCACCAGGAACCGTTCCCAGGGCAGGCCGTCATGGTCGCCCGCGGCCAGAAACTCCTGAAATTCAGCCATCGACGCCAACCGGCGGATCCCCCAGCCTCCCCCCCCCTGCTTAGGCTTGACCAGAGCCGGGTAAGGCAGCCCGGCCGGCGCCGCCGGATCGGCCAGCAAGGGCTCGATGGCAAAGGTTTTCGGCACCGGGATCTGCAGCCCGCGGGCAATCGGCTCCCAGTGGTCCTTGTTGTGGGCGATCAGGATCTGCCCATAATCCGGCACGGCGAGTTTGACATGCTGTTCGAACAAAGCCTTGTGCTTGGCGACCAGAAACAGCTCTTCGAATACCGGAATCAGCACATCGATCTTCAACTCCCGGATTTTGTCGAGCAGGCAGGCGATAAACCGCTCCTGCTCCCGGAAGGGCGAAGGGTAGACGAAATGCCCACTGGAATACCGCGAATAAAAAGACATCGCCCGGGGGACGAAGTCGGCGCAATACACCTCGACCCCCTTGGCGGCCAGGCTGCGGACGATGTTGTAGGCGATGCGGTTTTTGGCGTTGGTGACCAGGACCCTCATGCACCCATCCCGTCCAAAGCCACCAGGTGTTCAAAGCTCTCGGCCCTACGAATGATTTCGACCTCGCCCGCATCCTTCACCATGACGATGGCGGGCCGGGGAAAGGCAAAGTTGGAGGAATAGGAGGAGAAATAGGCACCGGCATCCATGGTGGCCAGGACATCCCCTTCCCGCAATGGGGGCAGAAGGAGGTTTTTCGCCATCCAGTCGGCCGAGGTGCAGATCCGCCCCATGATGTGATAGGGCTGCGCGGTCTGGCGCGGGTCCTGATCGGCGGGGAAGATCCAGTGATATTCGAAGTCGCAGGGGAAGGTCAGCGAAAGCCGACCGGCGTCGGTAATGGCAAAGGTGGGCCCCCGGCTCTTGGCCTTGAGCGCCAGCACCGTGCTGAGCAGAAATTCGCAGCGGCTGGTGACGAACCGGCCGGGTTCGAGAATCAGGGAGGGCGTTTCCAGATCGAGGCGAGCGCAGGCCTCGCCAACCGCAGCCTGAATCTGGCCGACATAACTGCCGATGGGCTGGAATGCCGCTGGGTCGGGCGGCGGGGGCAGGCACCCAACCAGGCGGTACAGACCGTATTCATCTCCGCTCATGTTTTTGGTTGTCGGGACTCCCACCCCGCCGCCAAGGTCAAGACAACGGATACTCGCCCCGTGACTGGCCTTGAGCGCCTTCATGAAATCCAGGGCCTTGAGCGCGTAGTGCCGGTGGGTGCCGGAATCCTTGACATTGCTGGCGACGCAGAAATGGATCATGTTGAGTTCGAGACTGTCGTGCCCGAGAATGCGCCGACAGGCTTCCATCGCCTCGCCGGACTCAATCTCCAGGCCGAACTGGGACTTGTCGACCAACCCCAGGCGAATGCCGACTCGGGCCTTCTTTTTCAGCCGCCTGGCCACGGCGGCAATCCGTTCGACCTCCGGCAGGGCGTCGATATTGACGGAGAGAATGCCGAGGTCGACGGCCCTGACCAGACTCTCTTCGGTCTTGTTGACCCCGTTGTAAACGATCTCCTCGCCGGGCACCCGGAGTTGTTCGGCCAGCCAGAGTTCATAGGGGGAGACGACCTCGGCACCGATGCCGGCGGAGTGGATCTCCTTAAGTATGCCGGGGATGCAGTTGGTTTTGTAGGAATAGAGGACCTTTCCGGGCGGATTGCCGCTGCTGACCGCGGTCTGGATGGCGGAGGCGTCCTCAAGCAGCTTGCGCCGGTTGACCACCAGCAGCGGCGACCCGTGGGCAGCGATCAGGTCGTGGCAGTCGACGCCATTGACGGCGAGGTGCCGGCGCTCGTTGATGGACAGGCCCCAGAGCCCCGGATCGGGCAACCCGGCCTGGCGCTGTTGCCGGAAGGATCGGTTGAGGAAATACCCCTTGACCGCATTGACCAATACTTGTTTCACGAAAGATCCTTTTCCGGGGGGAGGAGGGCGCTGTGGCCCCGCCGAGATTTCAGCCTGAATCTCAGGCGCAATACTGTTCTTTCCGGGCACCGAAACCGGCGCCCCGAATGTCCTGATACTGTTTTTCAATGGCCCGGCACCAGGCCTCGATGCCGTAACGGTCTCTGACCGTCTCGCGACCGGCCCGCCCCAGTTGCCGCCGCAACCCTCCGTCTTCCATCAGCCTGCGGAGCCCCGCGACAAGGCGCGAGGTGTCGGCGGCAGGCACCAGCAAACCATTAAGCCCATCCGTCACCACCCTGGGCACCCCACCCACCGCCGAAGCGATGACGGGCACCCCGGCCGCCATGGCTTCGAGCAGGGCCATGGGAGTGCCTTCGGTCAGGGACGGGAGGGCAAAGATATCGAAGGCCGGCAGCCAGCTTTCGGCATTGGCCCGGAATCCGGCGAACAGCACTTGTCGCTGCACGCCCAGGGATTGCGCCTGCCCCTCCAAAGCCGGGCGTTCAGGCCCCTCGCCCACCAGCAACAGTTTGACCGCCGCCCCTTCGCCTTGCAGAGCGGCCACCGCCGCCACCAGGTGGTTGAGGCCCTTCTCCGCGCTCAGGCGGCCGTGATAGCCGATGACCAGTTCGTCCTGCGCCAGGCCAAGGGCAAGCCGCACCTCGCGCCGCCGCGCCGGAGACTCGGCGGCCGGCGGCAGCATCACCGCATTGGCGACAACCTCGATTCGGGAGGGGCTCACGCCGGCTTGAACCAGTTCGCCGCGAATGCCCTCGGAGACGGCGAGAACCCGCCGGCACAGACGCAAGGACCAGGCGTCGAGGCGGTTGTAGGCCTGCAATTTGCGGTCGTTGGCAATGAATCCATGGCAGGTGGAAAGGCCGGGAATCCTGAGCAGGCGGGCCATGGGCAAACCGCAGATGTCGGCAAAATAACCGTGAGCATGCACCAGATCGAAACCGCCTTGCTTCAGCAACCTGTACAGGCGCCAGGCCACCCGGGGCACCCGCAGGGGGTCACCCTCGGCTTTGAGCGCCACCGGCAGGGTGTCGAAGGCATACCCCAACCGGCGAATCTCGCCGGCGAAATAGGGTTCCTCCTCCCAGGGCCGGGTGAGCAGGATGGGGTGCAGTTCGAAACGGCCGCGATCCACCGCACCCAGAAAATTCAGGCTGACCTTCTCGGCGCCACCAAAGGTGATTGGGGTACAGATATAGGCAATTTTAAGCCGGCTCGGGCCCATGTCAGCGATCCTTCCCGGCAACAGGCGAACCTTGTGACGACAGGTGGGCGACCACGGCGGAGAGGGCCACGTAAAAGGCCCAGTACAGGGAATAGGCCTGACTGAGGAAGAGGGAGGCGGTGAACATGCCGACAAACCCGACCAGACTCATTTCGCCGATTTTAATCAATCCGTCCGGCTCCTTGGCCCTTTTCGCCCGGCGCAGGATCGTCACCACGTTTTTACTCATCCACAAGAACAGGGCCAAACCGATGACCCCGGTTTCGGTGCCGATCTGCACCAGGGAATTGTGGGCGGTCTGCCATTTGAGGGTCTCGGCCCCCCGGGCCTCGCGATCCTTGCCGACGGCGTTGTTGAAACACTCCACACCGACCCCGGTGATGGGATTGGCCAGCATGGCCCGCATGCCGATTTTCCAGATGGCGACGCGGCCAGTTTCATCCCAGGCGTTATAGTCCTCCTCGATGTTCAAAAGGGTCTTGAAACGCTCGGTATCGATCGGGGCCTGACTGAGAACCACCAGCCCGATCCCGACGCAGGCTGCCTTGGAAAAAAAACCCACGGTCCTGGTCCGCATCAGCAACAGCAGGATGGCGACCACCCCGAAAGCCACCAGACCACCGCGAGACCCCGTGAGAAAGATCAACAGCATGCCGACACCGAAGCTGCCCAGGCAGGCCAGGCGGACCCAGAGGGGATGGTCACGGGAGATGAAAACCAGGTTCAGGGGCAGAAAAGCCAGGGCGAAATAGGCCAGGTCGTTGGGATCGAACATGCTGCCGAAGGCAAGCCGGCCCTCGCCCGCTCCGCCCCTGACCACGGCAAAAGCGGAATAGAGCCCATTGCCGAGACAGCTAAGCAGCAGAACCCGGGACAGTTTTTCCACCGAATCGACCAGCTTGCAAAAGACAAAGACGAAGATCGCCACGGTGATGTACTGGGTGAAGATGGCCATGAAGGACAGGCGCGGGTACAGCGACCCCGGGATGCCCAGCACCATGATCAGCAACAGCCAGGTATAGAGCTTGACCTGCGGCTGGCGAAACAGGGACGGCCCGGGCAGGTCGCGATAGTTGAGGGCCACCACCGTCAGGGTCAGGATGCTGGTGACCAAGGCCGGCCGCAAGGGGCTGAGGAAGGGAAAAATATCCTGAGGTCGGCACAGCAGCACGAAGGTCCAGAGGCAGAAGAGGAAAAATACCCCTTTGTGCTCTTTCAGCGCCACTGCGGCCTTCGGAGGCCGGGTACCGGCGGCCAGGGTCGGCTGGTGCGACAGGGTGCGCGGTTTCATGGGGTCGCTCCCGGCTGCGGACCCGACGGGGCCGTCCATGGGGCCGGTTCTGGCTGCGGCCGCCCGGCCGCTTCACTCAACAGTTGCATCATCTTCAGCGCCAGGCTCCGCCGGGAAAACTGCCGCAGAAACTCGGCGGTGCGATTGTCGGCCACGCGGCCCTGGGCATAGGCGGCGCGGGCGTCGAGGATGGCGGCGGCAATCGCCTCGGCCGAGGACTCTGTCACCAGGTAGGAGCCGGGGCTGTAGCGGCGAACCAGCTCGGCCACCTCCCCCTCGGGAATGGTGGCAAGAAAGGGCAGGTTCATGGCCAGGCCCTCGAACAGCTTGGTGCTGATCATCGGCTGGACGATGCGCAGCAGCTGCAGGTGGGCGCGGCTCACCGCCTCCAGCACCTGCTGGTGAGGGGCGGGGCCGTTGGCCGTCACCAGGTCTTCGACCCCGTGCTGCCGGGCCAGAGCGGCGATGGCGGCGTGGCCGCCGCCATAATAGACGAACTGCAATTCCGCGGCGGTTGCCTGGCCGCGCTCTTTGAGCAACCGCAGGGCGGCGAAGAAGTCGCGGGTGAAGGGGGCGTTGCGGGGGTCGTAGTCGTAAAACTGGCCGGCGTAGATGATGGTGAACCGCTCCGCCCGTTGGCTGCTCAGCTCTACCCCCGTGGGTTCGAAACCGTTGTGGATGGTGACCATTTTCGACCGCTGGGCGGGGTATTGCTCGGCGTAGAGGGCGCGGGTTTCTTCGGTGGTGACCACCAGACGGTCGGCGTGGCGCAGGATCATCCCTTCGATGGCACGGTTGAGTCGGTGGCGCCAACGGGGCACCCCGAGGGCGGTGACGGCGTCGAGGGCGAAGGGGTCGCGGAAATCGACCACCAGGGGCAGGCCGCACAGTTTTTTCAGCAGCACGCCGACCAGCGCCGCGCTGAAGGGGGAACAGGAGACGTAGATCAGCTCGGGGCGCTCCTGTTTGATCAGGGCCCGCCCCCGCAGGGTCGCCAGGGGAATCCAGCCGAAGAACAGGTCGGGAATGCAGAACAGGTCATAGAAATAGTTCCGCTGCGGTTCAAGACCCAGCACCCCGAGCACCCGGGTCAGGGCGCCGTTGAGGCGGCCGAACAACCGGTAGACGTTGGCCAGGGAGGGGGCGTACACCGTGGGCACCCCGGCCGGGGGCGTTTCGCTGCCGACGGAGCAGAAGGCGGGGTCAGGGTTGCTGACGCTCAGCACCAGGGGAGTCCAGCCGAACTGACGGAAGTAGGTAGCGAAGGAGACGCTGCGGCGGGCGCCGATGTCGGCGACGGGAGGGAAATAATAGCAGATCATCAGCACCTTCATGCCAGCACCTGCCTTCCTGCCTTGAGCCGGTGGAAGACCTGCAGGGGCTTGAGCACCTGTTCCCTGGAGAGTACCCCGAGAGCGACCAGCACCAGGGGGAACAGCAGGGAGAGCAGCAGCCGGAAGGCCCCGTCAATGAGCACCGGAACATTGCCGAGGGCGTAGGCGAGCAGCTTGCCGTCCCGCACCTGGTGCAGCTGCAGGGCGCGCAGCAGCGGTTCGATGCCCGGCCGCAAATAGCCCTGCAACTGGTGCCCGAGGGCGGTGTCCGCCGGGGACAGGGCATTGCAGAGGAAAAACAGCAGACTGGCGGCCCCGGCGGTGCGGCAGACCTTGCCCCACTCGAAGGGGATGACGAAATGCCGCTGGGAGGCGCGATAGGCGTAAAGACACAGCACGCCGTAGACCAGATTGGCGGCGATGAGGGCGCCGAGCAGGCCGAAGGGAGGAATGAGCAGCAGGCCGGAAACGACGCTGACGGCCGATGCCAGCATCTGCCCCTGGGAAATCTGCATTGTGGCCTTGGCGAAGGCCATGCCGAAAACGAAATGGTAATAGCTGGCGAACAGCACCACGCTCAGCACCGCCAGGAAGGCGTAACCGCCGGGTACCCAGAATTCGGCCGGGGTCAGCACCCGCAGCAGCAGGGGCACCTGCAACGCCAGCACCAGGCCGAAAAAGCACAGCAGGGCCAGATGCAGGGTGTAGACCCGGGCCAAACGCACCGGGCCGTCGGGCTCCTGGCAGACCTTGAAGCGCTGGTTGTTCCAGACGTTGAGAAAGGGGGTCAGCAGGAATACGCTGACCAGATTGGAGAAGTTCAGCAGCATGGTGTAGACACCGAGATGGCCCAGGCCGAGGAATTTGGCCAGGATCACGCGGTCGGCGTTGTTGCGCAGGAACATGGCCAGGTAGCCCGGCAGCAGCGGCAGGCTGTACTTGAGGATGGCGCGAGCCTCGCCGCGGTGGAAAGCGAACCCGACCTGGCGGAAAGCCCAGCCTTGCACGGCGAGGAAAAACAGCAGGGTGGTGGCAAGGTTGCTGTAGAGCACCCCGAGCACCCCCAGTTTGGCGATGACCACCAGTTGGATGTTCAGCGCCAGGCCGAGCAGGAGCTTGCCCAGGGAGAGCAGGGTAAACAGCTTGGATTTCTGTTGGATGAACAGGTAGCCGTTAGCGCTCAGGGATCCCATGTCGAAGACGAAGGTGAGCAGACCCAGGATCAGGCAGAGCTCCAGCCCCTCGCGGCCGAAGGCCAGCACCGACAGGGGCTGGTAGAACAGGAAAAAAGGTAGCGAGCAGCCCAGCACCAGAAGCAGCATGAGGATCAGGCTGGTCGACACCAGGGTGGCGCGTTCGCTCTCGCTGTGCTTCTCATGGTAGAAGCGGTTCAGCGCGCCGGTGACGCCGAAGCCGACAAACACCGTCAGCGCCGAGGTCACCACATCGATCATGCCGACGATACCGTAGCCCTCGGCGCCGAGGTAGTTGGCATAGATCGGCAGCATGATAAAGCCCACCGCCTTCTGCAGCACACTGGAGATGCTGTAGATGAAGGTGTGTTTGAAGATGCTGCTGGTGGTGCTGGGTTTATTCATCGATGACTGCTTTCAAAAACCGACCCTCCTTAAACCAACCCCCCTGCTTCGCTGGCGCTCGCTTCCCCACTTAAACCGACCCCCCTGCTTCGCTGCGCTCGCGTCCCCCCTGTTGCACAGGGGGGATCAACCGTTTTTCAATCCCCCCTATGCCATAGGGGGGACACAGGGGGGTCAGCCTCTC
>CAZYXS010000103.1:0-11397 GCA_964650955.1 uncultured Desulfuromonadales bacterium
CCTGTTCCACAGGGGGGGGGCCCGCAGGGCGGGGGGGTCGTGCTTCCCGTGTGGTACAGGGGGAGGGTCCGCAGGGCGGGGGGGGTGAGTTGCCCCGATCCAAAGGGCGGGATGAAGGCCACCTCCCCATGCACTTCGCAGCCGTGGGTCACGTCCGGGTCGTCGCCGGCATCCTTGACCACGAAGCAGGCGGCCCGCTCCTTGTCGAAGCGCTGCCCCTGCAGGAGGAAGGTCGCGCTGAACCCGGCGGGCAGTTCCAGTTCCACCGCCTCAACCCGGCGCTGCTGCCGCAGCATCAGCGCGGCCCCCCTGGCGGCGGCGGCGGCGCAGGCGCCGGTGGTGTAACCGTGACGAAGGGTCTTTCCGCCCATGCTCAAACCCGCGAGATGACGTCCTGCACCGAGAGCAGGCGCAGGATCTCCCGGCGCGCCTCGCCGACGGTGAGGGGGATGTGGTGCAGCTTGACGTGGTCGCGGGTCTTGAGGATGTTCATCAGTTCCGCCACCAGCGGCAGGTTGAGCTTGGCCTTCTCCACCGCCGCCGGGTCGCCGAAAACCTCGCCGGGACTGCCGGAGCGCAGCACCTGCCCCTTGCTGAGAATGGCGATGCGGCTCATGAACAGGGGGACCAGGTCGACCACGTGGGTGGCCATGACCATGGTGATCCCTGCTTTTTTATTCAGATCCTCCAGCAGGTGCATGAGGGAATGCACCCCCATGGGATCGAGGCCGGCGGTGGGCTCGTCGAGGATCATCACCTGCGGCCGCATGGCCAGCACCCCGGCGACGCAGACCCGCTTCTTCTGGCCGTGGGAGAGGGCGTGAATCGACTTGCGGGCATAATCCTGCATGTGGACCTGGTGCAGCGCCCGGTGCACCCGCTCCTTGACCTCCTCTGGCCCCAGACCCAGGTTGGCGGGGCCGAAGGCGACGTCTTCCTCGACGGTGGCGGCGAACAGCTGGTCGTTGGGGTCCTGGAAAACGATGCCGATGCGGCTGAACACCTCGCGGTCGGCCAGGTTGCCGAGGGGTTGGCCATCGAGCAGCACCCGCCCCAGGCTCGGCCGGTAGAGGCCGTTGAGGTGGCGGATCAGGGTGGTCTTGCCGCTGCCGTTGGAGCCGAGGATGGCCAGGAACTCCCCCCGGGCGATCTCCAGGTCGATGCCGTTGAGGGCCGGGGTGCCGTCCTCGTAGGTGTAGTGGAGGTTTTCGATCTTCAGCATCGCCGATCCTAAGCTAAGGCCCACAACAGGGCGAGCAGCGCCAACCCCACCGCCAGCGCCCCCCAGTCCCGCCCCGGCAGGGGACCGCGGTCCTGCAACGGCAGGGCGCCGTTGTAGCCGCGGCAACGCATGGCGGCGAAACCGCGCTCGGCCCGGTCGTAGCTGCGCAATACCAGCATGCCGCCGAGAATCCCCGCCGAGCGCAGGCTGCTGCGCCCGTCGACGTAGCCCAGCCGCGCCCGCTGGGCCTGGCGGATGCGCCCCCCTTCCTCGAGGAACAGGAAGATATAACGGTACATGATCAGCGCCAGCTCCACCAGTACCGCCGGACAGCGGAAAAACCGCGCCGCCCGCAGCAGTTCCGGCAACGGCGTGGTCAGGGAGAAAAACAGCAGCACCCCCATGCCGCCAAAAATGCGCGCGGCCAGTTCCAGGCCGCGGGCCACCCCGCCGGAGGTCACCAGGATTTCCAGCGGGCCGAGTTCCAAGGCAACCAGAGTCGTCCCCGCCTGGTACCAGAACAGCTGGGTTAGCAACGCCACCGCCGCCAGCAGCCCCGGAACTGCCAGGCGCAGCCAGAAAGCCGCCGGCCGCACGCCCGAGAGCCGCACCAGAAAAAATGCCAGTCCGAGGAGCGCCAGGGAGACCTGGACGCCCCCTGCGCTCAGGTTGACCAGCAGGGCCGCCGCCAGCAGCGCCAGCTTGATGCGCCCGTCCAGGGCCACCAGCAACCGGCGGTTCTCCCCCTGGGCGTCGACGAAGGGATGGGCCCCGGTCATCATTCTTCGGGCTCCCCCCTCGGTTTTTCGGCCACGAACAGCTTGTGCCAGTAATACCCCATGACGAAGCCCCCGGCCGCGCCGGCGAGGGCGAAGAGGAACAGCAGCAGGTCCCCCTGGTCGGTGTTGATATAGGGCTCCCGTGCCTCCCGGCCGAGTTCCCTGGCGTATTTCTCCACCACCGTCTCGTCGACCCCCGGCCATTTGGGCGGCTCCTGGGCCGCGACCGGCAAGGCGAACAACAGCGGCAGAAGCATGCTCAGCAGCAGCCGTTTCATGCCCGGGTCTCCCCGATCACCCGCAACTTGCGCAGGATGTCCGGCCGGTGTTTCTGGACATAGACCAGCATGCCTCCCGTCACCACCCCCTCGAGCAACGACAGGGGGATCTGGGTCGGCATGAAGGCCAGGTAGATCTGCCCAAAAACGCTCAGCAGCGGCCTGGTGCCGTGCAGGGCCAAAGCCATCTCCCCGGCGGTGCCCAGGTAGGTGAGCAGGTCGGCGGCGACCCCGGCGAGAAAGCCGCAGGCGAACAGGTTGAGGCCCAGCAGACGGCCGAAACGGAAGGCGAAGTAGCCGCCGAAGGAGCCGAGCACCCCCATGGAAAAGATGTTCCCGCCGAGGGTGGTCAAACCGCCGTGGGCCAGAAACAGGGCCTGCAGCAGCAGGGAGACGCCGGCCACCACCACACTGGCCCAGGGGCCGATCAGGATGGCGCTCAGCCCCGTCCCCGCCGGATGGGCGGTGCTCCCCGCCACCGGCACGGGAATCGGGAAACAGGAGAAGACGAACACCGCGGCGCCGAAGATCCCCAGCAGCGGCATGTAGGCGGGGTCCGCCGCCTTGCGCCGGCCGATCTGCACCACCCCCCAGGCGACGAAGGGCGCGGCGGCGGCGAACCAGAACAGTGCCCAACCCGCCGGCAGAATCCCTTCGGAGATGTGCATGGCCGAAGCCGGGGCTGGAATAGCAAGCAGCCCCAGCAGCCCGAACAGCGAAAGTTTTCTTCCCCCTTTGGCAAAGGGGGATCGAGGGGGATTTGCCTCAACAGCGCGAAAAGAAATCCCCCCTGGCCCCCCTTTATAAAGGGGGGGAGAATACCGAGAGGCTGGGCAGGAGGTTCGTGCCATTTTCAGCCTTCCTCGGCCAGGATCATCAGGGCATTGAGGATGGCAGCGGCGATGGCCGAGCCCCCCTTGCGTCCCAGGCAGCTGATATAGGGCAGGCCCGAGCGCACCAGTTCCTCCTTCGATTCCACGGCACCGACAAAGCCCACCGGCACCCCCACCACCAGCGCCGGTTGCACCTTCCCCGCCGCAGCCAGGCGCAGCAGTTCGAACAGGGCGGTGGGGGCGTTACCGATCAGGTAGATGGCACAGCCTTCCGCCACCCCTTTGCGCATGGCCAGAATCGAGCGGGTCACCCCCTCGGCGCGGGCCGCCGCTGCCACCTCGGCATCGGCCACGTGGCAGCGCAACTGGCTGCCGAAGCGCTGCAGCCGGGTTTTGTTGACCCCGGCCACCACCATGTTGGTGTCGCACAGAATCGGCGCCCCCTGCCGCAGGGCCGCCAGGGCCCCGGCAATCACCCCAGGGGCGAAGACGGTGCTGCGGGCGAAGTCGAAATCGGCGGTGGTGTGGATGATGCGCCGCACCACCGGCCACTGCTGCGAATCGTAGGGGTGGGACCCGACCTCGCTGTCGATGATGTCGAAACTGGTCGCCTCGATGCGGTCCGGGTCCAGGATCGGTGGGTTGCTCATCCCCTCGCCTCCCCTCTCAGCCGGCCATGCGGGCCGCGGCGTCGGCCCAGCCGGCCTTGGCCACCGCCGCGTCGATGCGCTCGCAGACGATCTCCCCGAGCTTGGGATGGACGCCGAGGGGCTCGCCCAGGATCATCTCCAACCCGGGATAGCGGTCGGCGGCCTGCTCCATCTCCTCCGGCAGGTCCTCCAGCACATGGGCCCCGGCGAACAGGAAATAGGGATAGAGGACGATGCGCTCGGCCCCCTGGGCGACGCAGGCGTCGATCCCCTTCTGGATATTGGGGGCGTGCTGCTCGCGGAAGGAGACTTCGACGATGGGGCAGCCGGTCCCCTCCCGCACCATGGCGGCGATGGCATGCAGAGCGTCGTTGGCGGCGGGGATGCGGGAGCCGTGCCCCATGAGCAAGATAGCGGTTTTTTTCATGTTTTTTCCTTCCTGCAAAAAGAAACCCCCGGCAGGGGGGCCGGGGGCGAACGCGCACGCGTCAACCTCCGACTGCCTTTACCATCAGCGGTCTGGATGGGGTGGCGATCGCACCCCTATTTCCAGGCAGGCTTTCTGGCTCAGGGATCGTCCCTTCCCCTCCCCTTCCCGCACGGCTTGAGGTCCATGCAGTGGGCTTGCGAGAGGTCAGTCCCCCATCACAGCGGCGGGTCCGCGGGAGCTTCGCACTCCACTTTCCTGCGCCTGGAAACGGTGAATGTTCGATTTGGAGGGGCGCACTGCGTGCGCCCTGGTTTTGTGTTGCAGTTTGGGCAGGGGCCCACGCAGTGCGCCCCTACGGTCAGATCTTGTCCCCCCGCAGATCGCCTGCGAAGAGCTTGCCCGCGCCGCGGGAGGCGCAGAAGTCGCCGCACATGGTGCAGGTCCGCTCATCCTCGGGGGTGCGGCTGGCGCGGATCGCCCGGGCGTCCTCGGGGAACAGGGCCAGCTCGAACTGCTTGCTCCAGTCGAGGTCGCGGCGGCACTTGCTCATCGCCTTGTCCCGGGCCCGGCCCCGCTCGGGGTACTTGTTCATGTCGCCGATGTAGGCGGCGACCTTGGCCGCCTTGACCCCGTCGATGACGTCCTGCTCGTTGGGCAGGGCCAGGTGCTCGGCCGGGGTAATGTAGCAGATCAGGTCGGCGCCGAAGCGGCTCGACTGGGCGGAGCCGATGGCGGCGCTGATGTGGTCATAGCCGGGAACCACGTCGGTGGAGATGGGGCCGAGCATGTAGTAGGGGGCGTCGTTGCTCATCCGCTTCTGCAGCCGGATGTTGGTCTCGATCTCATCCAGCGGCATGTGCCCGGGGCCTTCGACCAGCATCTGGCAGCCCATCTCCTGCCCCAGCTCGGCCAGTTCGCAGTTGATCAGCAGCTCCTGCACCATGGCGCGGTCGTGGGAGTCGTGGATCGCCCCGGCGCGCAGGCCGTTGCCCAGCGACAGCACGGTGTCGTACTTCTTGAGGATCGCGACCACCCGGTCGAACTTCGCGTACAGCGGATTCTCGCGGCCGTTGGCCAGCATCCAGGCGACCATGGAGACCCCGCCTTTGGAGACCAGGCCGCCGTAGCGGTAGCCCTGTTTGCGCAGCCGCTCGATGGTGTAGAGGTTGATGCCGCAGTGCACCGCCATGAAGGCCATGCCGTCGGCGCACTGCTGTTCGATGATGTCGAAGAGCATTTCCTCATCGAGCTTGTTGGGATCGCCGTACTTGCGGGCCGCCTCGCAGAAGGCCTGGTAGAGGGGGACGTTGCCCACCGGCAGGTCCACCGCCGCGATCACCTCCCGGCGCACCCGGTCGAGGTCGCCGCCGACGGAGAGCTCCATCAGGGTGTCGGCCCCTGCTTGTTGCGCGGCCTGGGCCTTGCCCACCTCGGCGGCGTAATCGACGATATCGCTGGAGGTGCCGATGGAGGCGTTGACCTTGGTGCGCAGCCCCTTGCCGATGCCGACCGGCTTGGGCTTGCGGTGATGGTTCCAGGGAATGACGATCTTCCCTTCGGCCACCATCTGGCGGACGAATTCGGGACTCAGCCCCTCGTCGCGGGCGACGCTGGCCATCTGGGTGGAGACGATGCCCTGGCGGGCGAGTTCGATCTGGGTCTGCACTACTGACCTCCTCCTTGAAAAGGCTTGCGACAGAAGTCGACGAAATTCACCGGCAGCTGCGGGTTGCTGCCGAAATGCAGGTGGACATAGGAGCCGAGGACGTTGCCCAGGCGATAGCCTTCGCTGCCGGCCTCCTCCCCCCGGCGGCGGGTCAGGCGGTAGCAGCGGGGGATCCGGGGAGGCAATTCCAGGTCCGAATAGTGGAACTCGTGCCCCCGCGCCCGGGTGCCGACGGGGCCGAGGGGGGTGTCGGCGACCAGTTCCACCTCGCGGTAGCCGAGGGCCCGGCGCCGCGGCAGCATGCGCGCCTGACCGGGGAAAACCCCGACCATCGGCTGTCCGTCGATGGCCTCGCTCAGGTACATCAGGCCGCCGCACTCGGCATAGACCGGGAGCCCGGCCGTGGCCAACTCGCGAAGCTGCCGGCGCAGGGGAGCGTTGGCCGCCAGCGCCGGGGCGTGCAGCTCGGGGTAGCCGCCGCCGAGGTAGAGCCCCTGGATCCCCTCGGGCAGTCGGGCATCCCGCAGAGGGGAGAAGAAGACCAGCTGCGCCCCGGCCGCCTCGAGCAGCTCGAGGTTCTCCGGATAGTAGAAGCAGAAGGCTGCGTCCCGGGCGACGGCGATGCGCACCGGCGTATTTTCCTTCGCCTGGTTCCCCTCTCCCCCCGGGAGAGGGTGCCCGCAGGGCGGGTGAGGGGTCGCAACCCTCAACAACCCATCCAGGTCGACGTGGGCCTCCACCCAGTCGGCCAGGGCGGCGAAATAGCCGGCGTCGCGCCCGGCGTCCTCGGCCGTCACCAATCCCAGGTGGCGCTCGGGCAGAGCCAACTCCTCACTGCGGGGCAGACAGCCGAGCACCGGCGGCAGGCCGGGCACCGAGACGACCGCTTCGCGCAACATCTGCGCATGGCCGGGGCTGCCGACGCGGTTGAAGATCACTCCGGCGAAGCGCAGGGCCGGATCGAAGTTGGCGAAGCCCTGCACCAGGGCGGCGGCGCTGCGGGCCTGGGCGCGGGCGTCCACCACCAGCAGCACCGGGCTTCCCAGCCACTTGGCCACCTCGGCGGTGCTGCCGGACTCGGAGTCGCCGGCGGCGCCGTCGAACAGCCCCATCACCCCTTCGATCAGCGCCAGGTCGGCGCCGGCGCTGCCTCTGCCGAAGGCGGACCGCACTCCCTCCTCGCCGCACATCCAGCCGTCGAGGTTGCGGCTGGTGCGGCCGCAGGCACGGGCGTGATGGCCGGGGTCGATGAAGTCCGGGCCGACCTTGAAGGGAGCGACGGCAAGCCCCCGGCGCGCCAGGGCCGCCAGCAGCCCGAGGGTTATGGTGGTCTTGCCGCAGCCGCTTGACGGGGCGGCGACAGTCAGGCTGCGCAGGGTCGGTTCAGCCATTGAGCAGGTTCACCACGGCGATGCCGTCGGCGTAGTAGTCGATGCGGTTCAGGCAGCCGAAGGCCTGTTCGACGTGGAACAGCTTGTCCAGCGGGGCGCCGATGGCGCTCAGCAGCAACAGGCGGTTGATGCCACCGTGGGCGACCACCAGCACCTCGCCCCCGCGGTGGCGGGCGATGATTTCCTGCAGCGCCGGCAATACCCGGTCGGCCACGTCGACCAGGTTCTCTCCCCCGGGTACCCGGTAGTTGACGATGTCGTCGAGGCGGGCCTGCCACTGATCGGGAACGGTGGCCTTGAGTTCCTCCCAGGTGCGTCCTTCCCAATCGCCGATATTGATCTCCCGCAGGTCGGGGCGCAGCACCGGGGAAAGGCCGTGGGGCTCCGCCAGCAGTTTGGCCCCTTCGGCGCAACGGGAGAGGTCGCTGCTGTAGACCGCCTCCAAGGGCGCATCCTTCAGGAGCTCCTGCAGCCGGCGGTACTGCTGCCACCCCTCCGGCGTCAACAGGACATCCCCCTGGCCGTTGTAGCGTTTTTCCTCGAAACCTTCGACCTGGCCGTGGCGCACCAGGTGGATGCGGGTACGGATCATGGTTGCGCCTCCTTGCTCATAGCGGTCGGTGCAGGGCCAGCACCAGCAGCAGGCTGGCCACCTCCGCCAGTTCGGTGGCGGCGCCGAGGGCGTCGCCGGTCACGCCGCCGAGGCGGCGCTCGAACAGCCGCAGCAGCCAGGCCGCCAGTAGCCCCAGGCCGAGCAGCAGCCCCAGCCCCTTGAGGCCCAAGAGGATCAACGCGGCCAGCGCCAGGGTCAGGCTGGCGTAGAGGGCCTGGGGTTCGCCGACGTTGTCGACGAAGGCACCACCGGTCCCCCCTTCCGGGCGGGCATAAGAACCAAGGGCCGCCAGCACCACCTGCAGCCAGCGGCCGGCGGCGGGCATCAGCACCAGGGCGGCGCTCTGCAACGGGACGGGCAGGGAAAAGATCGCCAGCACCTTGACCAGCAGCACCAGCATCAGGGTGACCGCGCCGATGGCGCCGATGCGGCTGTCTTTCATGATCCGCAGGCGGGCCTCCCGATCCCGCCCGCCGGCCAGGCCGTCGGCCAGATCGGCCAGGCCGTCCAGGTGCAGGGCGCCGGTGAGCCAGGCCAGCAGGGCCAGCAGCAGCGGCGCGACCACCAGCGGCGGCAGCAGCCACTGCAGCACGCCGTTGGCCAGCGCCAGCAGCAGCCCGAGCAGCAGCCCGACGGCAGGGAACAGGGCCATGCTGCGGGCCAGCAGCGGCGCATCGCAGGGGAGCTCCCGCCCCACCGGCAGCACGGTGAGGAAGCTCAGGGCGCGACGGAAATCGTCCCAGCCCCGCATCACCCCTCGTTGCCGGAGCTCACCCCGGCGTCGTCGAAGGTGCGCACCTCCCGCAGGGCCCGCAGCGCCCCCTCGATCAGGGTCATGGCCAGGGCGCCCCCGGTCCCTTCGCCCAGGCGCATCTCCAGATCGAGCATCGGCCGCTGGCCGATGCGCTGCAGCATGTGGCGATGGCCGATCTCCACCGATTGGTGGGAGGCGAAAATGTAGTCGCGGACATGGGGGTGAAGCTCCGAGGCGATCAACGCCCCGGCGGTGGAAATGAAGCCGTCCACCACCACGGGCAGCCCGGCCGCCGCGCAGCCCAGCACCAGGCCGGCGATGCCGCCGATCTCATAGCCGCCGACCTTGGCCAGGACGTCCACGGGATCTTTGGGGTCGGGAGCGTTCAGGTCCAGGCCGGCCTGGATCACCTGGATCTTGTGCGCCAGGGCGGAATCGCTGATGCCGGTGCCGCGATGGGTGACCTCCGCCACGGGCAAACCGCTGAAGGCGGCGACAATGGCCGCCGATGGGGTGGTGTTGCCGATCCCCATGTCGCCGGTGCCGACCAGGTCGAATCCTTCCTCCCGCGCCTGCCAGGCCAGCTCGATGCCGGTCTCCAGGCAGCGCAACGCCTCCTGTCGGCTCATGGCCGGTCCCTTGGCGAAGTTGCCGGTGCCGTAGCCGACCTTTTTCTGCAGCAACCCGTCCATGGCCGGGAAGTCGTAATCGACCCCCATGTCCACCACCCGCACTTCGGCGCCGGCATGGCGGGCCAGGGCGTTGATGGCAGCGCCGCCGTCGACGAAATTGAACACCATCTGCGGCGTCACCTCCCGCGGGAAGGCGCTCACCCCTTCGGCGGTGACGCCATGGTCGCCGGCAAAGGTGAAGACCACCTTGCGCCGCACCTCCTGCCGGCCGGTGATGGCCACGTAGCGGCGGGCGAACTCCTCCAGCCGGCCCAGACTCCCCCGCGGTTTGGCCTGGCGGTCAATGTGGGCCTGGATCTCGGCGAGGCGTTTGGGGTCGACGGGAGCGATGCGGGCCAGGGCGGCGGCGAGATCGAGAGCGGGCATGGGTCAAGACTCCTTGGACGGGATTTCGTTCAGGTCATTTCAGCCGCAGCGGCAAACCGGCCACCACCAGCCAGGCTTCGTCGCTGGCCGCCGCCAACCGCTGGTTCGCGGTCCCTGCCAGGTCGCGGAACAACCGCCCGAGGCGGTTATCGGGGACGATGCCGGAGCCGACTTCGTTGCTGACCATAAACAGTGGCGCTTCGAGTTGCGGGACCATGGCGAGGAAACGATCGACTTCCGCCAGCACCGGGGCCGTCTCTTCGCCATGGTGGAACAGCAGATTGGTCAGCCAGAGGGTGACGCAGTCGAGCAGCAGCGCCCCCTGCCCGGCGGCGGCCCCGGGCAGACATTCGACCAGCCGGAGGGGCTCCTCCAGGGTGCTCCAGCGCTCCCCCCGTTCCGCCTGGTGCAACCGGACCCGCTGGGCCATTTCGGCATCATGGATGCCGGCGGTGGCCACATAGAGCAGCGGCCCCGGGCAGGACTCGGCCAGGCGCTGGGCGTAGCCGCTCTTGCCGCTGCGGGCGCCGCCGGTGATGACGATCAAACGGCCCATGGGCTGTATTCAACTCCCTTGACGGAGGCGACACCGGCGGCCTCTACCGTAAGAAAACGGTCCCAGAACCCAAACCAGGACAGTTAACGCAGCGACGCAAAGAGAGCAGAGACCGCAGAGAAAAGTCTTTTTCCCCTCAAGGGATGACCTCTCCGTCTCTCGTCTCTCTGCGCCTCAGCGTTAAATATTTTTTATTTACCAAAGAAAAACCCCGGATATCCGTCAATGGGGATATCCGGGGGCCGAAAATTGCCAGCACGCCCGCACCCCTCCCGCGAAAGGTCCGTCACTTCGATCCGGGCAGGTCTCCTGGCTCGCGGGTCACCTGAGTCGCCGAGCCTTCCCATCCGCGAGGTTGTGCGGACAGTGGCCTGATTCGACGCTCATCACCACTTACAGTTGCGGGGCAGCGAGGGAGTTGCACCCTCTTCCCTATTCTCCCGCCATCGCGTCCTGCGGCGGCGGGCACCCGAATCCTGATTTGTCCCTCATTTGTAGCAAAGAGGAATGGAGCCTGTCAACGCTCATGGGCGGCGAAAAAGCTTGCACCGACCCCGGCGTGGCCGATACAATAGCGCATTTGTTACCCAAAAACGCGACCTCCCCCGAATAAATTTATGCGGAAGCTATTGACCACAACCTGGCTCATCCTGCTGCTGGCCCTGGCCGGCACTCTTTTTTCCGCCTCCCCGGGCTACTGCCTGCCTGGTGGCAAGAGCTGCCTCTCCGCCTGGAGCGGCGAAGGGTGCGGGCAGGCCTGCGCCCAGGCCGCGCTGCTGCCCAAGCCGGCCAACTGCCCCAACTGCCACCACTATCCCGGATTGCCCCTGCCGCTCAAGCACGGGGCCGACCTGCTCAACCCCAACAAGCGTCTGGACCAGACCAGCTTCGTCTCCCTCCAGGAACGTATCGAAGAAACGGGCCGGCGGCAACCGCCGCCGCAGCTGCAGTTCCCCCGCCGTCCGCAACTCCCGAATCAAACCCTCGCCGCCCTGCGCACCGTGGTCCTGCTCAATTGAGCTGTGCCGCCCCCCTCTTCCAACCTCACCCGTCACCTGAATTTATAATTATTCCGGCAGGCTGCGCCTGCCTGGTCTGATCGCAATAGGAATGGAGACCTGCCCTTGAGCAGCAAACAGAACCCGATCGACGCCCTGTGGGATTTTT
>CAZYXS010000104.1:0-11221 GCA_964650955.1 uncultured Desulfuromonadales bacterium
AACAGCACCTGCCGGGAATCAAGCCCCATCCGTTCCAGTGCCAGCAGCAACATGTCGGGGCTTGGTTTGGGCGCGGCCACGTCCTTGCTGGTCACCACCACGGAAAAGTAATCTTCCAGAGCAAAGTGGCGCAACACCTCCCGGACGCTGCCGCCGCGGTTGGTGGCCACCGCCAGGGGAACTGCCCTGGCCAGATGGGCCAGGGTTGCCTCCAGGTCCGGTTCGGGCACCATGTAGGGTATGAACTGCCGGTAGTCGAGACTGGCAGCATAGGCGAGGCCGGCAGCAGCCCGCTCCCCACCGAGCAGAACCTCCAGCACCCTGGGACTGGCCGCGGTATGGCAGAGATGGGCGCGTTCTTTTTCCTCGGGCCTTACCGGCGGCTCTCCGAATCGCTCGAGCACAGCATTGTAGAAGGCCAGGTTGGCCTGCCGGCTCTCGAACAGCACTCCGTCGCAGTCGAAAATCACCCCACGCAGGCCGGTCATCCCCGCCCCCGCCGCCGGCAGAGCAGAATCCCGCTCACGCCGATAATCATCATGGGCACACAAAGGAGCTGCCCCATGGTGGCGCCAGCCCAGAGAAAACCAAGGTGGGCATCGGGCTGGCGGAAGAATTCCACCACAAAGCGAAACAGGCCATAGAGCAGGAAGAAGGCGAAAAAGGGAACTCCGTGCGCGGCCTGGCGCCGGTGCAACCACCAGAGCACCGCGAACAGCACCGGCCCCTCCAGTACCGCCTCATACAACTGGCTGGGGTGTCGGGGGTCCGGTCCGGCAGCGGGGAACACCATCCCCCAGGGGACAGTGGTGACCCGCCCCCAAAGCTCGCCATTGATAAAATTGCCGAGGCGCCCCAGGCCCAGCCCGAGGGCAGCCGCCGTGGTCAGAATATCCCCAAGCAGCAGAGCGGACAACTTGCGGCGCCAGGCAAACAGCAGGGCGGCGACGACGACGCCGAGCAATCCGCCATGGAAGCTCATCCCCCCTTCCCAGACGGAGAAGATCTGCAAGGGGTGCTGCAAATAATAGGAGGCATGATAGAACAGGACATAGCCGAACCGCCCCCCCAGGATGACGCCGAGCACACAGTAGAACAACAGGTCGGACTGCCCGTCCTGATTCAAAGGCAGCTGGCGCCGGCGGGATAGGGTGCGGATCACCAGGTAGCCGATGAGAAAACCGAGCAGGTACATCATGCCGTACCAGCGCAGGGCAAAAGGCCCGATCTGCACGATCACCGGGTCGATGGCGGGAAACTGCAACATGGGAAAACTCCTCGGGAGATGCGGGCAGCGACAAGGGCCGCCCATATGTACCACAGCAGGCAAAGGGGCTGCAATGCCGCGCAGTTATTTCGCAGCATCGGCCTGCAGGGTAGCGTGCAGCCGCTGCATGTCCTCGGCCGGGGGGGCCTGCAACTCCAGCGCAGCGCCGGTCACCGGATGGGTCAGAGACAGCCGGGCGGCGTGCAACATCTGCCGGGGGATATCCCCCTCCCCCCAGCGCAGGGGGCCGCCGTAAAGTCGGTCTCCCAGCAGGGGCCAGCCGGCCTCGCTGCAATGAACCCGGATCTGGTGGGAGCGGCCGGTGAGCAGTTCCAACTCGAGCAGGGCGGCGCTGCCAAACCCCTGCAGTAGGCGGTAACGGGTGATCGCCTCCTTGCCCCCTTGTTTCACCGACAGCATCCGGTTGCCGTGGCGGGAGCGCGCCAACAGGGAATGAATCTCTCCGGTTGGCTTCGCCGGTTCTCCCTGCACCAGGGCCAGGTAGAGCTTTTCCACGGCCCGATCAGTGAAGGCCTGGGTCAGGGCCCGATGGGCCTTGGGATGAATGGAGAAAACCATCACCCCCGAGGTCTCCCGGTCGAGACGCTGCACCATCCCGAGGGTCGGTTGGTCGAGGGGCCGGAAGGGGTTGTGCAGATGTCGCTGCAGGGCCTCGTAGAGGGTTCCCCTGTAACGGGCCGGGGTCGGCTGGGTCTCGACCCCCGCCGGCTTGTTGAGGGCGATCAGGTAGCGATCCTGGTAAAGGATCTGCTCCGGCCCGAGGGTAAACGGGTCCAAGGGCAATCCGTCAAGATAGATTTCGATCAACTCCCCTTCCCGCACCGGCGTGGAGCATTTGCGGATCCGCCGTCCCCCCAGGTGGACGCCCCCCAGGTCGACGATCTTGCGCAGAAAGGTGCGGGAGAGTTCGGCGACCTGGGCGGGGATGTACTGATCGAGCCGCTGGCCATGGTCTTTTCGAGACGGGAGCAGGCGGTAATGCTGACGGGACATGACAAGGTCCTGATCGGGGCCATTAGGGTGCCGCCACCTTTTGGCGACTGCACCGGGACATGATAACATGGTTGGAGGATTGGTAGTTCCTGTTGTGTCCCGACTCAACCCCAACCATCCAGGAGTCGCCATGACGACGGCGGACATCACCCGGGACCACCTCGGGCCGGAGAAAATCGTCGACCTTTACGATCCTTCCACCGGCATGCGCGGTATCGTGGTGATCGACAACACCGCCATCGGCCCAGCGATCGGCGGGGTGCGGGTTGCCCCCGATGTAGACCGGGTGGAGGTGTTTCGGCTGGCTCGCGCCATGACCTTGAAGAACGCCCTGGCCGGCATCCCACACGGCGGCGCCAAGTCCGCCCTGCTCGCCGATCCCCGCAGCAGTGACAAACCTGCACTGTTTCGCCGTTTTGCCCGGGGCATCGCCGAACTGACCCGTTACATTCCGGGACCGGACATGGGCTCCGACGAGGAGTGCATGGCGGTCATCGAGGATGAGACGGGTCGCGCCGTCGGCTTGCCACGGGTGCTTGGGGGGATCCCCCTTGACGCCATTGGCGCCACCGGTTACGGGGTGGCCCAGTGTGCCCGGTTGGCCCTGCCGGCCGCCGGTTGCAGCCTGGCGGGAGGCACCCTGGTCGTTCAGGGCTTCGGCAATGTCGGCCGTCCTGCCGCCCGATTCCTGGCACGCCAGGGGATGAAACTGGTCGCGGCCAGCGACAGCACCGGTGCCATTCATGATCCGGCAGGACTCCCCCTGGAAGCGCTTCTGCAACTGAAGGCCGCAGGCAAATCCCTGATCGAACTGCCCGGAGCCCGCACGATCCATCCGGAGGAACTGCTTGCACTCCCCTGCGATCTGCTGGTGCCGGCCGCCAGACCGGACGTCATCCATGAGGGGAACCAGCCCCAAGTCCAGGCCCGGGTCATCATCGAGGGGGCCAACATCCCCCTTACTGCAGCGGCAGAACGGCAGCTTCATGCCCGCGGCATCCTGGTGCTGCCCGACATCGTTGCCAATGCCGGCGGCGTCATCTGCGCCGCAGTCGAATACGCCGGCGGCAGCGAACGCCAGGCCATGCAGCGAATCGGGATTACCCTGCGTCAAAACACCAGGGAACTGCTGGATCGCATTCAGGCCGGTTGCGATCCCCGCCAGGCTGCACTCGCTTTGGCAGAGGAGCGTGTCAGAGAAGCCATGGGGTACCGCCGGAAATAAATTCTTCCCTAACCTCCTTGACTAATCCGTGGATCCCTGCTAACGTGAAACCAAACTCACAAAGATCGGTCTTTGATAATCTGGGATGCGCGATCGAACCCCTTGAGGCGTTGACCAACACAAAGTTTTCCTGTCCTCGGTCAAGAACATGGTGAGCAGGCCTGCCGTAGCAGCAGGAAGCCTGAAATGTTCTTCAGAGGCGATGATCGACCCCATGGTTAAGACTTCAAGTTTCACCGGCATCCCGGATTCCTAAAGAGCCCCAGCCGCGCACCTCGCGGTTGGGGCTTTTGCATGAAAGAGGCCGGCGCACCCTTCCAAAGGATGGTGCACCGGCCTCTGTTGGCTCCTACCGATTGGACCTCAGGCGTCAAACAGGTGTCTTGGCAGGACGAAACAGGTGAAGGTTCCCGTGAACACCACCCTCTCTCCAGCCCGGACCTGGCACTCCACCCTGCGCTTCTTCCCCTCCAGGTCCTTGGCTTCAGCCTCGGCCACCAGAGTCTCTCCGACCCGAACCGGCGCCAGAAAGCGGCAGTCGGCAGCCCCGAGAACCACATAGGGATCGTTCACCGCCACCATGGCGGCATAATCGGCCAGACCGAACACAAAGCCCCCGTGGACCAGCCCCCGCGCATCGGCGACCATCTCCTGGCGGGTGGTCAACGTGGCCGTGGCGCGACCTTCAGCCACGGCAGTGGTCAGTCCAACCAGGTCGGCGGAGATGCCGAGATGGGTCTGGACGGTCAAGCCAACCCGCCGTTGTTGACCCGTTCCCGCAATTCCTTGCCGGTTTTGAAGAAGGGGGTTTTTTTCGAAGGGATCCGCACCAGGTCACCGCTCTTGGGGTTGCGGGCCTCGCGGGCATCCCGCTGGCGGATGGTGAAGGAGCCAAAACCGCGGATTTCCACCCGATCACCACCGATCAGGGCATCGCCGATGCTGTCGAAAATCGTGTTGACGATCAGTTCGGCCTCTTTCTTGTTCAGAAACCCGTTGCCTGTGGCCAGTTTTTCAACCAGTTCGCTTTTCGTCATCGTTCCATTACCTCCTAATGAGCATCAGACCAAACAAACTGCAATCCCGAGGTGGTGCGTCCCTCCAGGCCTTTGCGGACCTGACTGGCCACCTCACCGATCATTTTCTGCCAGAACCCCTGTTTGTCAGGTAGCGGGTAGAAGAGTTTCGGCTCTCCGGAAATCCCCCCCATCTGCGCCGCAGAGTCGATGGCAGCCTCCAGGTTGCCGAGTTCATCGACCAATCCGACGACTTGCGCCTGCCGCCCGGTGAAGATACGTCCGTCCGCCAGAGGTGCGACCTTGGCCGGATCAAGCTTGCGCCCCGCGGCGACAGCCTCGACGAACTGGCTATGCACGTCGTCGATGAGCCCTTGGAGGACGGCCTCCTCTTCCGCCGTCATGGGCCGAACCGGTGATCCGATATCCTTGTGCTTGCCGCTTTTCACCACCCGGTTTTGCAAACCGATCTTATCGAGCAGTTCCCGAATATTGGTGAACTCCATGATAACGCCGATGCTGCCGGTGATGGTCCCGGGGTTCGCGAAGATGCGCGTGGCCGGAGCCGCGATGTAATAGCCCCCTGAGGCACACAGGGACCCCATGGAGACGACCACGGGTTTGGCCTGCACCAATTTGACGACTTCGGCGTGGATTTCCTGGGAAGGGCCAACCCCGCCACCGGGAGAATCGATGCGCAGCACCACGGCCTTGACGGAGGCATCTTCCAAGGCGACATGGAGCCGTTCGATCGTCTTGCCGGGGTCGACAATCATCCCCTCGACCTCGACCACCGCAACCTTGTCCCCGAGGGCGAATTTGTCCCCCCCCCGCATGGCGCTGAGCACCCCCACCAGCGTCAGGAAAAAAAGAAAGATGGCGCCCAGAACCAGCAAGGCCATCAGAAAAGGGCGTTTTTTCATCAAAAATCCGCAAAGAAAGGGCCCCCGCCCTGTTCAGGTGCGGGGGCCCCGGGGTGATTGACGGACTTAGTCTTCGCTCTTCTCGCTTGCCTTGTCCATGGCGCCCTGCAGCAGGGCCCCGAGGTTGGAGGTCGCGCTCTTCTGCGCCCCCAGGTAAGCGTCGACCTCGGCCTTCTCCTTCTGGTCGGAGAGGTGCTTGACCGAAAGGGCGATCTTGCGATCGGAGGTGTCAACGTGGAGCACCACGGCTTCCAGCTCATCACCGACCTTGGCGAAGGTCTTGGGCGAGTCGATCTTCTCCTTGCTGATTTCCGACACGTGGATCAGGCCTTCGATCCCTTCCTCGATTTCGAGGAAAATACCGAAATCGGTGACCGAGGTCACCATACCGCGGACGATCGTGCCCTGGGTGTAGCGGGCCGGGATGGTCTGCCAGGGATCCAGGGCCAGGTGCTTGACGCCGAGAGAGAAACGCTCGTTTTCCCGATCGATGTTGAGCACCACCGCCCGGACCAGGTCCCCCTTCTTGTAAATTTCGGAGGGATGCTTGATCCGCTTGGTCCAGGAAAGGTCGGAGATGTGCACCAGGCCGTCGATACCCTCATCGACACCGACGAAAATGCCGAAGTCGGTGATGTTCTTGACCTGCCCTTCGATGATGGTACCGATGGGGAATTTCTCCCCAATCACATCCCAGGGATTCGGCTCGGCCTGCTTGAGGCCGAGGGAGATGCGCCGGTTGGCGATATCCAGGGCCAGCACTACCGACTCGACTTCGTCACCGACGTTGAGCACCTTGTTGGGATGCTTGATGCGCTTGGTCCAGCTCATTTCGGAGACGTGGATCAAGCCCTCGACCCCTTCTTCGAGTTCGATGAAAGCGCCGTAGTCGGTCAGGCTGACGACCTTGCCCTTGACCCGGTTTTCCACCGGATATTTCTTTTCAACTTCGAACCAGGGATCGGGAGTGATCTGCTTCAGACCCAGGGAGACGCGCTCTTTCTCCCGGTCGTACTTGAGTACCTTGACCTTGATCTTGTCCCCCACGGCGAGGATGTCGGAGGGGTGGTTGACCCGGCCCCAGGACATGTCGGTGATGTGGAGCAGGCCGTCGATGCCGCCCAAGTCGATAAAGGCCCCGTAATCGGTGAGGTTCTTGACCACACCTTCGATAACCAGGTTCTCTTCCAGAGTCTTGAGGGTGTCGGAGCGCAACGTTTCGCGCTTCTCCTCGAGGAGCACGCGGCGGGAGAGGACGATGTTGCCGCGGCGCTTGTTGAGCTTGATGATCTTGAACTTGAAGGTCTCGCCCAGCAGCTTGTCGAGGTTGCGCACCGGGCGCAGGTCGACCTGGGAGCCGGGGAGGAAGGCGCTGACACCGATATCGACGGAGAGACCGCCCTTGATGCGGCTGACGATCCGCCCTTCGACCACTGCCCCTTCTTCAAGGGAATTCCAGACTTTCTGACGATCGGCTTTCTCCTTGGAGAGGCTGATCAGGCCATTTTCGTTCTCGGTCCGCTCGATCAGAACGTCGAACTCGTCGCCGACCTTGATGTCGGACTTGACCTTGCCCTGCTCGTCGAGGAACTCGGCGATGGGAATAACCCCTTCCGACTTGCCGCCGACATCGACGACGACCGAGTCGGGGTTGACCTGAACGATGGTCCCTTTGACCACGTTGCCGGCGTTGAGCTCCTTGAGGCTGTTTTCGAACAGCTCCGCAAAGCTTCCTTCCATGTCCTCGTCGTCCATGAGTTCGTCGGCGTGCATGCGTTTGATTTTACCTTTGTTTTCGACCATTAAGACTGTTACCCCCTAGCGTTTTTCCCGTCGTTTCCGACAGCCTGGCCTAGCAGCCATAGTTGGCGACCCTATCACAAAGCGGCTGAAAAATCCAAGCCTTTTATTTCTCCAGCGCGCCGATGGCGGATATCACCTCGTCAATCAACCAGCGTGGCGTGGAAGCACCGGCGGTGATGCCGACGGTGGCTACTTCGGTGAACCATTCGGGGCGGATCTGCCCAGCGGTCTCCAGGTGATGGGTGCGGGGCTGGATGTCCATGCAAATCCGTGTCAGGCGGGTGGTATTGGCGCTGTTGAACCCGCCTATGACCAGCATCAGGTCGACTTGACCGGCGATTTCCCGGGCCTCGTTCTGGCGCACCGAGGTGGCGTCGCAGATGGTATTGAACACCCGGGTTTCCTGGCTTTTCTCGAGGCATACCTCGACCACTTCCGAAAGGTTCTCAAAGGATTGAGTGGTCTGGGCGATGACACCAATTTTTGGCCGCCGCGGCAGTTCCAGGGCCGCGGCGCGGTCGGCCACGACGAAGACATCCTTGTTGCCGGCGTAGGAAACGATCCCCTTGACCTCGGGATGGTCGGCCTCGCCTACCAGCACCACCTGGTAGCCTTCACGGCTGAGCAACCGGGCGTGTTCCTGGGCTTTCTTCACGAAGGGACAGGTAGCGTCCACCACTTGCAGATCCCGACTGGCAAGACGCCCGAGTTCATCGGCGGTCACTCCATGGGAGCGAATGATGACCGCGCCCTCGGTCAACTGTTCGACCTCGTTGACCACCTGCACCCCTTTTTCTTCGAGCTTGCGCACCATCTGGGGGGAATGGATGATCGGCCCGAGGGAGGAGATCTTGGGATGCTGCTCGGCGGCTTCGAAGGCCATGGTGATGGCACGGCGCACGCCGAAACAGAAACCGGCGCTCTTGGCCAGGATGATCTTCATCTCAGGCACCCTCCCCCTCCACGGCGGTCAGGCCCTGGGCGGTCCGGCGGGCCTGAACCACTTCCAGCATCCGCTCCAGCACCTGCTCGATGCCGAGGGTGGTGGCATCGATCACCACCGCGTCCGCCGGCTGCACCAGCGGGGCATGTTCGCGGGCGGTGTCGGCGGCATCCCGGGCTACAACCTCGGCAATGGTCTGTTCCAGGTCGACCGGCAGCCCCTTGGCCTGCAGTTCGGCGAAACGCCGCCGCCCCCGCTCCCGGGCGGAGGCATCGAGAAAAAATTTGACCTCGGCGGCCGGGAAAACCACGCTGCCGATATCTCGCCCCTCGAGCACGACCCCGCCCCGTTCCCCCATCTGCCGCTGCAGCGCGACCATGGCCTGGCGCACCTCGGCGCAGGCGGCCACCCGGGAGGTGAGCAGGCTGATGTCCGGGGTGCGGATGGCGGCGGAGACATCCTCGCCGTCGAGAAGCACCCGTTCGCCCTCCTGTTGGCGCAGGAAGCGGATATCCACTTCCCGGGCGAGACGGCCGAGGGGGGCGGTATCGGCCAGGTCGATCCCCTGCCGGCTGGCGGCCAGGGCGACGGCCCTGTACATGGCGCCGGTGTCGATGTTGATATAGCCAAGCCGCCTGGCCAGCAGCTTGCTCAGGGTGCTCTTGCCGGCCCCGGAGGGGCCGTCGATGGCGATAATCAGTTCTCTTGCTAACAAACAGCAATCCTTTCCTTGTGGGCGTCAAAGCCCCTGCAGCAATTCCCAGAAGTTGGGGAAGGAGGTGGCGGTGCAGGCAGTGTCGTCGATGGTGACCGGCCCGGCTCCCCGCAGGGCGGCCACGGCCATGCTCATGGCGATGCGGTGGTCGCCGTGGGAGGAAACCTCCCCGCCACGCAACCCGTCCACTCCCTGGATCACCATGCCGTCTTCCAGGGGTTCGACCTGTCCTCCCAGGGTGGTCAACTCGGCGGTGATGGCGGCGATGCGGTCGGTCTCCTTGACCCGCAGCTCCTTGGCGTCGCGAATGGTGGTGGTCCCTTCAGCGAAACTGGCGGCCACGGCGACCACGGGGAATTCATCGATGGCCCGGGGGACCACCTCGCCGCCGATTTCGATGCCCTGCAGGCTGCTGCTGCGCACCAGCAGGTCGGCCACCGGTTCGCCGGAAAGCTCCCGGGGATTGACCAGTTCGATGCTTCCCCCCATGGCCTGCAGGATGTCGAGGATGCCGCTGCGGGTCGGGTTGACGCCGACGCTGCGGATCAGCAGTTCGGAGCCGGGGGTGATCAGGGCCGCCACCAGGAAAAAGGCCGCCGAGGAAATATCCCCGGGCACCTGCACCTCCCGCCCCTCAAGACGCGGCTGCCCCACCAGGGAGACGCCCCCTGCGAAGGGGCGCACATCGGCACCGAAATAGCTCAGCATCCGCTCGCTGTGGTCGCGGGAGAGATGGGGTTCGCGCACGGTGGTCACCCCCTCGGCATAGAGGCCGGCCAGCAGCAGGGCGGATTTGACCTGAGCACTGGCGATGGGGGAGGTGTAATCCGCCGGGCGCAGCCGGCTGCCCCGGATCGCCAGAGGAGCGAGATCGCCGCCGCCGCGCCCCCAGATGCTGGCGCCCATGGCGGTCAGCGGCCCGACCACCCGCTTCATTGGCCGCTTGCGCAGGTAGCGGTCACCGGTGAGAACGGAGAAAAAGGACTGGCCGGCGAGCAGGCCGGTCATCAACCGGATGGTGGTGCCGGAATTGCCGCAATCGATGACATCCTGGGGCTCGCTCAGACCGTGCAGCCCTTTGCCGGCAATGCGCAGCACCCCGCCGTCCAGTTCGTCGATGCTGATGCCCATGGCGCGAAAGGCCTTGAGGGTGGCATGGTTGTCCTCACCATGGAGAAAACCGCGGACGATGGTCTCCCCCTCGGCCAGAGAGCCGAGCATGATGGAGCGGTGGGAGATGGACTTGTCGCCGGGGACGGTGATTTCCCCGCGCAGCCCGGTGCGGGGTGCGATGGTGCGCTGCTGGGTCATGGTGGTCATCCTCTGGGGGCCTTCCGGATTCCGTGGCGTAACCGGCCGGGCATGAAGTTACAGGATTGCGTCGCGGCTCAGTTTCGAGCGCAGAAAAAAGTCGTGCAGCTTCTCTCCGTCCCCCTGTCGGATATCGGTCTTGAGTTCGGCGAGAGAGCGTTCGAAGCGCTCGATCATTTCCAGCAGCGCCTCGCGGTTGGTCAGGGCGATATCCCGCCACATCACCGGGTCGGAGGAGGCGATGCGGGTGAAGTCCCGAAAGCCGCCGGCGGAATATTCGAGGATGTTCTCCTCGTAGCGGTCATAGCTGCTGACGGCGTTGACCAGGGAATAGGCGACCATGTGCGGCAGATGGCTGATGGCGGCGAGGATGCGGTCATGCTTCTCCACCTCCATCAGCACCACCTCGCTGCCGGCCGCCTGCCACAGGCGCCGCACCAGGTCGAGGGCCGCCGCATCGGTGCCGGACACCGGCGTCAGGATGCAGCGTTTGCCCTGGTAGAGGGTGGCGAAGGCCGCCTCGGCGCCGCTGCGCTCGGTGCCGGCAATAGGATGACCGGGGACATAGCGGACCCGGGAATCGAGCAGCGGTTCCAAATCCCGCAGCACCGTCCCCTTGACGCTGCCGCCGTCGGTCAGCACCGCCCCCTCCCGCATGTGGGGAATGACGGCCGCGGCGGCGGCGGCCATGGCCTGCACCGGCACGGTCAGACAGACCAGGTCGGCAGCCGCCACACCGGCAGGCCCAGCGGCGCGATCGATCACGCCGAGGCGGCGGGCCAGTTCCAGGTTGTCGGTGTCGGTGTCGATGCCGACGACCTCCCCCACCACCCCGGCCGCCTTCAGGGCCAGGGCCAGGGAGCCGCCGATCAGGCCGACTCCGACCACGGCGAGGGTGGGGATATGCAGGGGTTCGAGACAGAGGGTGCGGAAGGAGGAGTTCATATGAAGCCTGCTCGAGGGTCAGCGGGGCGGCCGTCCCGGCGGCGGCCAGCCGGGCGGGA
>CAZYXS010000105.1:0-11216 GCA_964650955.1 uncultured Desulfuromonadales bacterium
CATCGAAAGCGCGTTGGAATAGGATTGGACTGATACTGATGCCGAAGTGAGACAAGGGGCGCCCGGGTGGCGCCCCTTGGCGGTTCAGTCAGCCTGTTCGGTGGAAGCGAGGCGCCCTGTTTGACGCAGGGCTTCGTAGAGAACGATGCCGGCGGCGGTGGAGAGGTTGAGGCTGCGCACCAGGGGAGAAAAAATGGGAATGCGCAGGGTCTGATCGGCATGGGCGGCCAGCAGCTCATCCGGCAAACCTTGGGACTCCTTGCCGAAAACCAGGAAATCGCCAGGGAGAAAGGGGGCCTCGACGTAGCTGCGGCACCCTTTTTTTGATGTGTACCAGAAACGCCCCTGGGGATAGGCATGCAGGAGTGCCTCCAGGTCAGGCCATTGATGCAGGGTGATGGCAGGCCAGTAATCGAGGCCGGCCCGGCGAAGGTGCCGGTCATCGATGGAAAAGCCCAATTTGCCCACCAGATGCAGCACCGTTGCCGTGGCACCGCAGAGGCGGGCGATGTTGCCGGTATTGGGGGGGATTTCCGGCTCGACCAGAACGATATGGAAAGGGGTAGGCGAATCCATGGGGGTCAGTCCCGCCAGCGGCGGTGCAGCCAGAGCCACTGGTGCAAGTCCTGGCGAACCGCGTGTTCGATACGGTCGGTGATGGCTTGAGTCAGGGTGGCCACGGCTTTGTCATCGGCCGTTACCGGCAGGGGCAGGGGCGGCTCGACGGTGACGCGGTAGCGCAGGTCGGGCAACCGGTGGGTGAAGACGGGTACGACCGGAATTCTCTGCTTCAGGGCGATCTGGGCGATGATCGGGGTGGTGTAGGCCTTGCGCCCAAGGAACTCGATTTCCTGGCCAATGACGTGGGACATGCGTTGGTCCATGAGCACGCAGACTCCTCGCTGCTGCCCAAGGGAGCGCAGGATGCGCCGGGCGCCCCCCTTGCTGTCGAGGCAGAAACCTCCCTGGGCTTCCCGCATGCGTTGGAAAAACTTGTCGATCAGGGGGTTTTTCATTCTCTTGGCAACGAAGTCGGCGGGATATCCCAGTGGTCCGAGGAAGAAGGTGCCGACCTCCCAGAAGCCGACATGGCCGGTAATCAGGAAAACCCCCTTTTGCTGGGCATAAGCGGCCTGCAGATGCGCGAGCCCCTGATATTCGAACAGGTTGTGCAGGTCTCGGCTGGGGTCCAACTGGTCGAGCTTGAGCATTTCCAGAGCGCTGGTGCCGATATGGGCGAAAGTGCCGGCGACGGCGGCATCCAGTTCCCGCTCGGAAAAGTTGGGGTACGCTTGCCGCAGATTGTCCCGGGTGGTTCGGAGTCGACCAGGCACCACAAAGCGGATGATCCTGCCGATCATCGCACCCAGGCGCAGGGCAGGGCGCCGGGGTAACAGCCGGGCAGGGATGGCGATAGCCAGGAACAGCAGATACTCGAGAAAGTTTTTCAGGGTTCGCTGGCCGAACAGGGGATGTCGGTTGGGTTTTGTCATCTTACCAGGTTCAGATGCTATGTTGGTTTCGGCCTTCCCAGCCGGTCGGAATGTGGGCGGATGTTAGCATGGGGGGGACATTGTCGCAACAAAAAGGCGGGTCCCCGCAGGAACCCGCCTTTGCGGTACTGGCGCGAAATGTTAGTCTAACCCTTGCAGGCGGCTGCCAGGGCCTGGTCAAGATCTGCAATGATGTCCTTGACGTCTTCGATGCCTACGGAGACCCGGATAAAGTCAGGGGTGACCCCTGCCGCCAACTGCTCTTCGGCGCTGAGCTGCTGGTGGGTGGTGGAGGCCGGGTGGATTACCAGGGTCTTGGCATCACCGATGTTGGCCAGGTGGCTGGCCAGTTTCACGTTGTCGATGAAGCGTGCGCCAGCGGCCGCGCCTCCCTTGATGCCGAAACCGAGAATGGCCCCCTGGCCGGCGGGGAGGTATTTCTTGGCCTTGGCATGGTCCGGATGGCTCTCCAGCCCCGGGTAATTAACCCAGGAGACCAGGGGATGTTTTTCCAGGTGCCTGGCTACGGCCAGGGCATTCTCGCAATGCCGGGGCAGGCGCAGGTGCAGGGTTTCGAGCCCCTGCAGGAACAGGAAACTGTTGAAGGGAGAGAGGCAGGGCCCGAGATCACGCAGCAGAGTCAGGCGCATTTTCAGGATATAGGCCAGATTTCCCAGGGCCTCGTGGTAGACGAGGCCGTGATAACTCGGATCTGGGGTGGTGAATTCGGCGAAGCGACCGTTGCCCCAGTTGAATTTGCCGCTGTCAACCACCGCGCCGCCGATGCTGGTGCCGTGGCCACCGATAAACTTGGTCAGGGAGTAGCAGACGATGTCGGCACCGTGGTCGATGGGGCGGAACAGGGCCGGGGTGGCGACGGTGTTGTCCACGATCAGCGGCAGATTGTGGTCGTGGGCGGTTTTAGCCAGGGCCGCGAAATCATCGACGCTGTTTTTGGGGTTGCCGATGGTTTCGGTGAAGACCGCGCGGGTCCGGGCGTCTACCGCAGCGGCAACAGCCGCCGGATCGCTGGTGTTGACAAAGCGGACGCTGATCCCCATGCGTGCCAGAGTATGGCGGAAAAGGTTGTAGGTGCCCCCATAGAGGGCATTGCTGGAGATGATGTTGTCGCCGGCTTTGGCCAGGTTGAGAATGGCCAGGGAAACGGCCGCGGATCCGGAAGAAAGGGCGAGGGCACCGACTCCGCCGTCGAGTTCGGCCAGGCGTTTCTCCAGCACATCCGAGGTGGGGTTCATGATGCGGGTGTAGATGTTCCCCATTTCCTTGAGGCCGAACAGATTCGCCGCGTGCTCGGAGGAGGTGAAGTTGTAGGAACTGGTCTGGTAGATGGGCACCGCCCGAGCCAGGGTGGCCGGGTCAGGAACCTGTCCGGCGTGCAGGGCGCGGGTGCCAAGGCCGTAATTGCTGTTCTCTGCCATGAATTACCTCCATTGGTGGGAATAAGCCGAAATCGACTGGTTCAGCCGGGAAGAGAAATGCACTGCAATAGTGGGGAAAATAGTTAGCAAGCCCGACCCCTCAAGTCAAGAACTATGTTTGGCCTCCTGGGTGCGCAGGGGCTAGTGTCTTATAACAGAAATTTAGGCCGGTTGCAGAAAAATCCCTGCCAAAGGGGCGGACGCTTTGCTAGGCTGATGGCAGCTCCGCATTGGGGGCCGGTTTGGAGAGTGCAGAAAAGGGGAGACACAGGGGTGGATGCCGTCCTACTGAACAGAGTCTGCGAGGAGCTGGAGGTTTTTCTGCCGAGTGCCAGGGTGGACAAAATCCATCAGCCGGCGGCAGAGATGCTGATCCTGCGGCTCTGGACCCGACGGGGCGAAGTGAGGTTGTTGCTGAGTGCCCCCCCCGGCCAGGTGCGGATGCATCTGACGGCCTGCCCTTATCCCAATCCCCCGGCGCCCCCCCGATTTTGCCAGTTACTACGCAATCGACTGGGGCGGGTGACCTATTTGCGGCCGGAAACTCTCGATCGGGTGGTTCGCATTGGTTTTCAGGGTCCCGATGGGGTCGCATCGACCCTGGTGGTCGAACTGTTCGGGTCAACGGGGAACCTGATTCTTCTTGACCAGGAGGAGCGGATCATCGACGCCTTGCGGAGGGTCGGGGAGGGGGAGAGGGTGATTCTACCCGGCCGCCCCTATCTTCTCCATACCCCAACGGACCGAATTTCATTGGGGCAGGCGGCTGCCCTCTTCCCCGCCGGACTGCAAAGCCCAGAGGAGGGGCTTGACTGGATACGCCGACAGGTTTACCCCCTCAGCCCCCTGCTTATTGCGGCCATGGAGCGGCGCTTTGCCCATGGGGATGGGGGCGCGGCCATATTGCTGGATTTTGCTGGTCGGATGGCGGAGGCAGGGGAGCCGCTGGTGGGAGTCTGGAAGGGCCAACTGCGCGTGGTGCCTTGTCCTTTGCCGGAGCTGGAATTTGTTGACCTGCGCCCTGTGCCCAGTTGGAGTGCAGCGGTGGAAATGGTGAGCGAGGTAGCCGCCCAGGACCCCGGCCGGGGCAGCCTCGAAGCGGAAGCGCGTCGGGTGGTGCGGCGCCAGCGGCAGCGCTTGACAGAGCGGATGGGCAAGCTCCACCAGGAACAGCAGACTTTGCGCCAGGAAGATTTTTTTTCCCAACAAGGCAGCCTGCTGCTGGCCAATCTGCACCAGCTGCGTAAAGGTGCGACGGGCATCAGGGTGGAAAATTATTTTCTCGATCCGCCAGAGCCAGTGGATATTGCTCTCGACCCCTTGCGCACCCCGCAGGAAAACGCCGCCGCGTATTTCCAGAAGGCGAAAAAATGTCGGCGAGGCCAGGAACACTTCGAGCGGCGACTTCAGGAAACGAAGGAGGAACTGGAATGGCTCGATGGCCTGGACCTGGGGCTGGAGGAAGCCCGCTCGGCCGCCGACTGGGACCAAGTGCGCGGCGAACTGGTCGAGGCCGGGTTGTTACGCGTCTCTGCCCGGGAACGCGTCCGGCCCCGTGGCTCGGGAGACCTTGAAAACTCGCTGCGGCAGGCCCGCACCCCTGGTGGGTACCGGCTGTTCTGGGGGAAAAACCCCCGCACCAATGATTATGTCAGCAAGCAGCTTACCGCCCGGGACGATCTCTGGTTCCATGCCCAAGGGCTGCCGGGCAGCCACCTGGTGCTCAAGCGGGATGGCCGTCCTGGGGCGATTCCCGAAGTTGACCGGTTGTTCGCCGCAGCCCTGGCTGCTGGTTACTCACGCGGCCGCCAGGACCACCGGGTGGACGTGATCCAGGCTGTGGGCAGTGCCGTGCGGAAACCGAAGGGGGCGCGACCGGGGCTGGTAACGGTGGAGGAGTTCCTCACCCTGCGGGTTGCCCCCCGGCGCCTCGAGGATGTGTAGAATTCAGGTTGGCTTGCGGATCTGCTGCATCAGGTACCAAATGGTGGCCGGCCGCTCGGCGATACGACGGATGAAATACTTGTACCAACCCGGCCCGTAGGGAAGGTAAATGCGGACCCGGTGCCCTTCGGCCAGCAGCTTCTGCTGCAGGTCACGGCGAAAGCCGTAGAGGAGCTGAAATTCGAAATCCCCTGGGTCGAGGCCGAAAATGAAGGCCATGTCGACAGCATATTCGATCAGTTTCTCATTGTGGGTGGCGATGGCGGGGCGATGACCGTCGCGCATGAGCGTTTCTACCAGGCGCATGAAGAAGAGATCCGCCTCCTCGACGGTGCGGAAGGCGCCCGCTCCCCCCTCCAAGCCCATGCCCCGCACCAGCCGCACCGGAATGCGACGGGCGTTGAGGGTTTCGATGTCCCCCTCGCTCCGTCGCAGGTAGGATTGCACCACCGTACCGATATTGGAGTGCTTGGCCGCCAGTTGAAAAACGATCTCCTGGGTCGGGCCGACGATGTCCACATCCTCCATGTCGACCCGCACAAACCGGTTCAGGTCCGCGGCCGCTCCCAGCACCTTCTCCAGATGACCGGCGGCCAGAGCCGAATCGAAGCGCAAACCGAGATGACTGAGCTTGACCGACAGGCCGGCATCGATCCGAGCCTCCCCGGCCTCCTGCAGCACTTGGAGGAATTCCTTCAGCACTTGCTGCGCTGCATCGGAGTGCTCCGGTTCCGGGGCGAGATAGTCCAGGGTCACCCGATAGCCGGCGGCGTTCAGGTTTTTGGCAACACTAAGAGCGTCCTGGCGGGTTTCGCCGGCAATGAACAATTCCCTGGCTTGGCGGGCCAGGGAATTGGAGCGAAGGAACTCTTCCAGTTCCTGGCGCTGGGAAAGAAAAAGAATCGCGTCGCGCAGCAGCATGAGCCAGTCTTTTTGAGTGTTTTTGCTGTTATCTTCAGCCTAGCAATCCACCGCCGGGGCGTCAACGTCCCCCCTCGAAGGAAAATTCAACCCTGTGAATTTTTTTTGTTGCATTGACCAAACCCATTTGTTATAAACGCCCTCGTTCAAGCCGAAGTGGTGGAATTGGTAGACACGCTAGGTTCAGGGTCTAGTGGCCGTAGGGCCGTGGGAGTTCGAGTCTCCCCTTCGGCACCATCGAATGAACAGGAGGGGGTTGGCTAAAGCCGATCCCCTTTTTTCATGTCTGCATTTCCCGCTGACGACCGCATCCAGCGGTCTGCAGCCGCTTACCAAGGAATCGCCTGCATGGACCCGCGCAACACCATCAAGCAGTGCCCCCTGTTTTCCGGAGTTACCGCAGAGGACCTCGACCGCCTTGCCACCGTAGCCCGGCTTCGCGAGGTGGAGAAAGGGGAACTGCTCTTTTCGGAAGGGGATACTGCCCTCGGCTTTTTCGTTGTCGCCACGGGCGCGGTGAAGATCTTCAAACTTTCTCCCGAGGGGAAGGAGCGGATTCTGCACATCGTCCATCCCGGCAGCACCTTTGCCGAAGCGGCCATCTTCGGCAACGGTCGCTATCCCGCCCATGCCGAACCATTGCAGAAATCCCAGGTACTGTTTTTTCCGAAGAAGGAATTTCTGCTGCTGCTGCAGGAGCATGCCCAGATCGCCATCAACATGATCGGCGGGCTGTCCCGCTTCCTGCGGCAGTTCGCAATGCAAATCGAGGAACTGACCTTCAAGGATGTGCCGGCGCGACTGGCCTGCTATCTGATCGAACTGGCCGGAGACGAGGGAGCGGTGGTTACCCTGCCGATTTCCAAAACTCAGTTGGCTTCCCGGCTCGGCACAGTCAGCGAGACCCTTTCCCGCACCTTTCGCAAACTCTCCGACGATGCTCTGTTGCAGGTCGAGGGAAAAGTCATTACGATCCTGGATCGTGACCGACTCGAAGATCTGGCCGCCAGCTACAAGGACTATTGAAAGCCTCCAATAACCCTTTGCCAACAGGAGTCGTCCGTGGGCGTTTATCAAGTCACCCATCCGCTGGTTCGCCACAAACTTGGCCTGATGCGGAAAAAAACCATCAGCACCAAAGATTTTCGGGAACTTGCTTCGGAAGTGGCGCGGCTGCTGACCTACGAGGCTACCAAGGATATGGAGACCGAGCCCGACACCATCCAGGGGTGGGCCGGCCCGGTGGTTGTGGAGCGGATCAAGGGGAAGAAAGTGACGGTGGTACCGATCCTGCGGGCCGGCCTCGGCATGATGGATGGGGTGCTGGACCTGATCCCCAGCGCCAAGGTCAGCGTTGTTGGGCTTTACCGGGACGAGGAGTCTCTCGAACCGGTCTGCTATTACAAGAAACTCGCCAGCAAGATGCGGGACCGCACAGCATTGATTCTCGACCCGATGCTGGCGACGGGGGGGAGTGTTGTGGCGGCCATCGACATGCTCAAAAAGGGGGGCTGCCGGCAGATCAAGGGGCTGTTCCTGGTCGCGGCTCCGGAGGGGATCGACCGCCTGCAGGCCGCCCATCCCGACGTGGACATCTATGTCGCTGCCATCGATGAGCGGTTGAACGAGCACGGGTATATTTTGCCGGGATTGGGGGATGCCGGCGACAAGATTTTCGGCACCAAGTAGTCCACTCACCCTTTTTCGAGGAATTCGTCCGTCATGAGCAATCAGGCCTCCCCCGTCGATTATCAGTTCCGCCTCAAGGACAGCGTCATCGGCGCCCAGATGCTGTTCGTCGCCTTCGGCGCACTTGTTCTGGTCCCCCTGCTGACCGGACTTGACCCCAATGTAGCGCTGTTCACCGCCGGCGCCGGCACCCTGTTGTTTCAGGTGGTCACCAAGGGGCGGGTTCCGGTCTTTCTCGCGTCGTCCTTCGCTTTCATAGCGCCGATCATTCACGGCGTACAGACCTGGGGCATTCCGGCGACCCTGTGTGGCTTGGCTGTTGCCGGGCTGTTCTACCTGCTGCTTTCCGGGGTGGTACTGGTGCGGGGGGTCGGAGTGATCGCCCGGATTTTCCCTCCCCTGGTCACCGGACCGGTGATCATGACCATCGGCCTGATTCTCGCGCCGGTGGCCGTGCATATGGCCATGGGGCGCACTGGAGACGGCAGCGCCGTGCTGGTGCCCGAGGGGACGGCCATGCTCGTGTCCCTCGTCTCTCTGGGTGTGACCGTGCTTGCCTCCCTGTTCGGGCGGGGCTTTTTGCGCCTGGTGCCGATTCTGTGCGGCCTGAGTGCCGGCTACCTGCTGTCGCTGATGCTGGGTCTGGTGGATTTCTCCAGGGTGGTTGCCGCCCCCTGGTTTGCAGTCCCTTCCTTCACCATGCCCCAGTGGAGTTGGGAGGCGGTCATCTTCATCCTCCCGGTAGCCCTGGCCCCCGCCATCGAGCATTTCGGCGACATCCTTGCCATCGGCTCCGTGTCCGGCCGCAATTACCTGAAAGATCCCGGCATTCATCGCACCCTGATGGGGGATGGCCTGGCCACCTCCCTGGCCGCCTTTCTGGGAGGTCCGCCCAATACCACCTATTCGGAGGTGACCGGCGCCGTCGCTCTGACCAAGGTATTCAACCCGGCGGTCATGACCTGGGCGGCCCTGACGGCCATCGTTCTCGCCTTCGTCGGCAAGGTCGGTGCCCTGCTTTCTACCGTTCCGGTACCGGTCATGGGCGGCATCATGCTGCTGCTGTTCGGGGCCATTACCGTGGTTGGTCTGAACACCCTGGTGCGGGCGGGGCAGGACCTTTTGGAGGCCCGCAACCTGGTGATCGTCTCCGTGACCCTGGTGGCCGGACTCGGTGGAATGGTCCTCAAATTCGGCTCCGTGGAACTGCGGGGCATCGGCCTGGCGGGGTTGGTCGCAGTTATTCTCAATTTGCTGATTCCAGGGCATAAAGCGACCGGGGACGCAGGACTCAAAGGACCTGGCGTGCCGCATTAATCGATCCCGGCCAACCCATGGCGATAAAAAGAGCCCGTCCTGTCAACAGGTACGGGCTCTTTTTATTCATTCCCTCTGGATAGCAACCCCTCAAACGCCTCACAGAAAGATCCTATGAGGCAAACTCAATCTATGGGGATGACCAGGGCTTTCCCGGTATGGGGGACCTGTTCAACCTACTTCCTGGTATTCCCGCACACGGAATTTCACCCCTAACTCCTCGGCGACTCTCCGGCAGGCCTCCATGTCGAGGCCGGGGACGGTGACTGCCGTGGCGATGACCTCGGGGATGTACTGCCCGGCCAGGCGCAGGAATTCCTTCACTGCTGCAAAGCCGTCCTGGCCGAAAGCCGATCGGCAAAGACGCTGGTACTCCATGGCGTCGGGAGCGTTGAGGGAGACGGAGATGCAGTCGACCAACCCCTGCAGTTCGGGAAGAATGTTCCGGCCGTGGACCAGGTTGGCCTGGCCATCGCTGTTAATGCGGACCTGCACTCCCTGTTGTTTGAGCCAGCCGGCCACGTCTTTCACCAGTTCAAGGCGCAAGAGCGGCTCACCGTAGCCGCAAAACACCACTTCGCGGTATTCCCGAGGGTCACCGACGGCCTGCTTGACCTCGTCGGCACTCGGTTCGCGGTCGAGCTTGAGTTCGTGCCCTTTGACCACGAAATCGCTGAACTTGGCGCAGAAAATACAACTGTTGGTGCAGCGGTTGGTGATGTTGAGATAGAGGGAGTCGCGGATGGGGTAGGCGATCTTGGTGGCCTGGTCCACCTGACCGATACCGAACAGGTCGAAACAGTTGCGGCTGGTGACCCGGGCGACATCCTCGATGGACAGCCCCTTGATTTCCGCGATCTTCTCCGCCGTGTGCCGTACGAAGGCCGGCTCGTTGCGCTTGCCGCGCAAGGGCAGCGGCGCGAGATAGGGGCAATCGGTCTCCACCAGCATCCGGTCGATGGGAATGCCGCGCACCACCTCGCGGGCTTCGTCATTTTTCGGGTAGGTGATGGTGCCGGGAAAGGAGAGGTAGAAGCCAAGCTCGAGGCACTTGCGCGCCATGGCGAGATCGCCGCTGAAGCAGTGCAGCACCCCGCCGACTTCGGCTGCGCCTTCCTCGCTGAGGATCTGCAGCACCTCGTCGTGGGCGTCGCGGTCGTGGACGATGATCGGTTTGCCTATCTCCTTCGCGAGGCGGATCTGCCAGCGGAAGGCCTGCCGCTGGACATCCCGGGGGGCGCGGTCGCGGTAGAAGTCAAGACCGATCTCCCCCAGCGCCACCACCTTAGGCTCCTTGAGCAGTGCACGCAGGGTGGCGATGGCGGCGGCGTCAATCTGAGGCGCGTCATGGGGGTGCACGCCGACGGATGCATAGACGCAGTCGTACTGCTTCGCCAGCGCGACGCTGGCGTGGGAACTCAGCAGGTCGCAGCCAACGGTGAGGATGTGGCTGACGCCGTTTTCCAGGGCGCGGCGGATGGTCGCTTCACGATCACCGGCAAACTGGCCACCGTCGAGATGGGCGTGGCTGTCGACCAGGGGATATGCGGTGGTGTTGGGCATGGCGTTCTCCAAAAGCAAAGGGCGCCTGGGCGCCCCTTGCCGGTCTGGTCCGATGACGGTTCCAGCTATTCGGATTCGATGCGGGGAAACAGGGGTGCGGCCTTGGCGATGCTGCTGCCGGGTTGCAGTCCTCCCCAGCCGTCACGACCCTCCAGGTGCAGGTTCGAGGCGCAAAGGCCGAGGGTCTGCTCGATGCTGGCGGCGGTCTGGGGCATGAAAGGGCCGACCAGCAGGCCGATGAGCCGTACCGCCTCGAGGAGATTATACATCACCGTGCCGAGCCGCTGCCCGTTGGCAGGGTCTTTGGCCAGGGTCCAGGGCGCGGTGTCGTCGATGTATTTATTGGATGCGCTCACCAGGTCCCAGATGGTCTGCAGGGCCTTGTTGAAGGCCAGTTCGTTCATCTGCTCGTCGACGGTTGCCACGGCGGCCGGGAAGCGGGCGATGAAGGCCTGGTCCTGCTCGCTGGGGGCGGTCGGGGCGGGAAGGGTGCCGCCGAAGTATTTGTTGACCATGGCGGTGCTGCGGCTCACCAGGTTCCCGAGATCGTTGGCGAGGTCGGAGTTGATGCGATGCACCAGGGCGGCATGGGAGAAGTCGCCGTCCAGGCCGAAGGGAACCTCCCGCAGCAGGAAATAACGGATGGCGTCGACGCCGTACTTGTCCACCAGCATGTTGGGCTCGACCACGTTGGCGAGGCTTTTGCTCATCTTCTGCCCCTCCACCGTCCACCAGCCGTGGGCGAAGACCTTTTTCGGCAGAGGAATACCGGCGGCAAGCAGGAAGGTCGGCCAGTAGACCGCGTGGAAGCGCAGGATGTCCTTGCCGATGACATGGGCGTCCACCGGCC
>CAZYXS010000106.1:0-11175 GCA_964650955.1 uncultured Desulfuromonadales bacterium
AGCAGCATGTTGAGGGAGAACAGGGCCGGGAACTGGGGCCCGGCCCCGACATCGTCGAGAATGAATTCGTGGATCAGCAGCAGCCCCCCAGGCTCCAGCGCCGCCACGGCCCGGTCCACGATGCGGGCGGCATCCTCGGGGGCTTCGCCGTGCAGGATGTGGGAGAGCCAGGCGATGTCACAGCCGCGTGGAAGCTCGTCGCTGAGAAAATCCCCTGCCGCGAAGCTGACCCGATCCGCCAGACCGAAGCGGGCGATGGTTTTTTCGGCGAAGGGGCGGGTGGTGGGGAGGTCGAACACCACCGCCTGCAGCTGGGGATGGTGGCGGCAGAAGTGCAGCGCCCAGGTGCCGGGGCCGCCCCCAAGGTCGAGCAGCCGCCGCCGGTCGCCGAGATCCAGTTTGGGCACCATCTGCGGCGCCAGTTGGTTGGCCAGGTTGAACATGCCGAGCAGGAAGCTCTCGCGCCACTCGGCGTCGGCGAAGGAGGAGGTGTCCCGCAATGGCCCGCCGGTCTTGACGCTGCGGTCGAGGTGGGCCCAGCTCTCCATCAGGTGATGATGGTGGAGGATGATGTGGCCGAGATAGCCGGGGGCCTCCCGCACCAGGTAGCTGTGGGCGAAGGGAGTATTGGCGTAGTGGTCCTGGTCCTGCAGCAGCAGCCCCAGGGCGGTGAGGGCCCGCAGCAGCATGGCCAGGCCGCGAGGGTCGCAGCCGCTGCGCCCGGCCAGTTCCGCCGCCGTGGCCGGCATGGTGGCCAGCAGGCTGAACAGCCCCAGTTTCACCCCGGCATGCAGGGCACAGACGGCCCAGTAGCTGCCCGAAGTCTGCAACAGGCGTTCCGGGGTCCAGGGGGGCGAGGTCATGGGCAGGGTCTCCAGTTGCAGTCGAGGGGTGGTCAATACACTAAAGGTAGCAGGCATTGGCGAAATGTCAGCCCCCTGTTCCGCGAGCGCCCCGAGGATCCTGGCAGGATCAGGGGGGGCGCTGAAATCCGCTGGTTTTTTTGCCGGCTTTTCAGCGACCGCCGCACTCAGCGCAGGCACTGAAACAGCCCCATGCACCAGAGGCAGCTGCCGCAGGGTTCCCCCTTGACGTGGCAATCCTGCTCGAATTCCTCGGTCTGGACGTAATCGCAGGGAGCCAGGCGACAGCTGATGCAGTGGGGGTAGTCGTAGCCGATGACGTTGTGGCGGAAGGTTTGAAATGCTGCGTCGTTCCAGGCCTCGAGGATTCCATCCCGGCCCAACTGGCCGAAGACCCTTGGACGAACCGGTTGTTGCCAGCCGCTGGCGAAGCAGTTGTAACGATGCCAGAGGAAATAGCAGGGATGGATTTCCCCCTGCCAGGAGATGAAGGCGCCGCCGTCCTCGACAAAATGGCAGGTCCGCTCCTGCTGAGGGGCCACCAGGGGCAGGCGCAGGTCGAGGCCGGTGCGTTCGGCAACCCGGCGTGCCTGGGCGAAGACTCCCTCGATATGGGCGATCCAACTGGTGTCGATGGAGAACAGCTTGGAGAGGTCGAGAAAAAGGTTCTTGGCCGAGGCCGCTGCCTTCATCCGCTCGACGAACGCGACGATGTTCGCTTCCTCGGGGGCCTTGGTGAACTTGAACAGGACTTCGAAATAGCGCTCCAGCGCCACCCCTTCCTGTTTGGCCAGCTCCCGCCATTGCTGGAAGTGGGCGATGGCGGCGTCGGTGCAGGGGAGGTAGGCGGCCTGGCCGGCGTGGGCCTGGTCATAGGGGAGCAGGTGGGTGACCAGGGCGAAGCTCGCCCCGCGCTGGGCGGCCCATTCCAGGGTGGCAGGCAGGCCCGAAAGGTTCTCCCGCATTACCACCACCTCGGCGCCGATTTGCAGATCGTTGCGGCCGCTCACCTTCTTGGCGGTCTGCATGGCCTTGAAGGCGCGCTCGATGGCAAGGAGTTCCCCCCCCTCCCGCATGCGGGCGAAGACTTCCGGGGTGCTGGCATCCACGGACAGACAGATGCGGTCGAGGCCGGCTTCGGCCAGCGCCAGGGCCCGTTGCTCGGTCAGCAGCAGGCCGTTGGACTGAAACCCGATCCAGCTTTGGCGCGGCATCGCCTGACGGGCCCGGCGAATGAATTTCTCCAGTCGCGGATGGAGCAGGGGCTCGCCGACGCCGTTGAGGATCAGGGCTTCCAGGGTCGGGAAGGCTGGTTCGAGCTGGGCGAAGTGCTCTTCGCTCAGGTCCCCTTCGGCAATGCACCCGCCCCCGGTCTGCTTGACGCACATGAAGCAGCCGAGGTTGCAGCGGGAGGTGGTTTCGACAAAGAGCTTGCTGGGGTAGGGGCGCTTGGCCGGGTGTTCGGTGGTCAGGGTCATTGGGGTGTCTTTCCAGGTTGGTCTTCGGTGGACAGCCATTCGCCGTCCCGGCCTAGAAGATGGATTTCGACTTCATCGCCGGCAGCGTAGTCGCTCTGGTCGGGGGGGAGCACAGCGATGGCGTTGGCAAGCAGGCTGGTGCGCAGGATGCCGGTGTTCTGGTCGCCGGAACTGGAGGCGACCAGTTGACCGTTCACCGCCTGCACCCGCACCCGCAGGAATTGGGCCCGGCCCGGTTTCTTCCGGACCGGTTGCTGCAGCCGGGCCCGCAGCAGAGGCTTGATCACCTGGCGCTGGCCGAGCATTTTGAGCAGCGCCGGGCGCACGAATTCCTCGAAGGTGACCAGGGTGGCCACCGGGTTGCCAGGCAGGGAGAAGACCGGCACTTTTCCCCGGGTGGCAAAGGCGGTCGGTCGCCCGGGTTTGATGTCAACCTTCCAGATATGCTGTTCCACCCCGAACTCGGCGAGGACCTCCCGCACCAGGTCGAGATCTCCGGTGGAAACCCCGGCAGAGGTGATCAGCATGTCCGCACGCAGCCCCTGTGCCAGCTTCTCCCGCAGACACTCCCGGTTGTCCCGGGCGATGCCGAGCTGCAGCGGAATACCTCCGAGTTCCTGCACCGAAGCAGCCAGGGACCAGCTGTTGCTGTTGACGATCCGCCCTGCCTCCAGTGGGGTTCCAACCTCCACCAGTTCATCACCGGTAGATAGGATGGCGACTTGCGGCCGTCGCGTCACCGCCACCTCGGTGCGATTGCAGGAGGCGAGCAGGCTGATCTCAGCCGGGCGCAAGACCGTTCCCGGGGAGAGTATCTCCTGGCCGGCCCGCACATCCTCCCCCTGCCAACGGATGTGGTCCCCTTGGGGGACGGGCCCGCGCAGCCGGACCAGGGTTTCATCGCCATCGGTCAACTCCAGGGGCACCACGGCATCGGCCCCGGGGGGCAGGGGGGCGCCGGTCATAATCCGCACTGCGCAACCGGCTTCGACCACGGGGCGCTCCAGGCTGCCGGCAAGCAGATAACCGGTGATGCGCAGCTGCGCCCCGGGGCCGCTGTCGGCAGCGCGCAGGGCGTAGCCGTCCATGGCCGAATTGTCGAAGCGCGGAAGGTCCAGAGGGGCGATGACTGGCTCGGCCAGCGCCCGCCCCAAGGCCTCGAGCAGGGGGACGGTTTCCGTATCCATGGGGTCGATGTGTTGGAGAATCAGGTGCCGGGCAGCCTGGTAGCTCAGCGCCATGCCTGGGTCCCCCTCTGGAAATTCAAGGTGATTTTGGGTTCGAGCATCAACACGTCCTCGCTCAACAGGTGAAAATCAACTTCGCTGCCCGCCGGCAGGAAAGTCGCTTCCTGGGGTAACAGGGCCAGGGCGCTGGCCTGGACCATGGTCCGCAGGGTACCTGTGCGCTGGTCGCCGGCGGTGCTGACCAGGTAGCGTCCTTCTTCCACCCGCACCTGCACCCGCAGAAAATGCATCTTGTCGCCGCCTTTGCGCAGGTCTTCCTGCAACACCCCCTTGAGCAGCGGCCGGATCACCCGGCGATGCCCCATCATCCGCAGCAGCGCCGGGCGCACCAGTTCCTCGAAGGTGACCATGGTCGAGACCGGGTTGCCGGGGAGGGAGAAGACCGGGACCTCCCCCTTGACCCCGAAGGCGGTGGGCCCCCCCGGTTTCATGGCGATTTTCCAGAACAGCTGCTGGACGCCGAGGGCTTCGAGCACCTCCCGCACCAGATCGCGGTCGCCGGTGGAGACCCCTGCCGAGGTGATCAGGGCGTCGCATTGCAGCCCGGCCCGGAACAGCTGCTCGTGGCTCTGCCAGTCGTCGCGGGCGATGCCGAGCAGCACCGGCTCGCCGCCGCACTCCTGCACCGCGGCGGCCAGGGAGAAGGCGTTGGAATTGACGATCTGCCCCGGTTCCAGCGCCACCCCCGGTTCCACCAGTTCGTCGCCGGTGGAGACGATGGCGACCCGGGCGCGGCGGTAGACCGGGACCGTCAGCCGCCCTAGGGAGGCGAGCATGCTGATTTCCGGGGGGCGGATCAGGCTGCCGGCGGGGATGACCAGGTCGCCGCGGGCCACGTCCTCGCCGCGCAGGCGGATGTGCTGGCCAGGGGCGATGGGGGCGAGCAGGTGCACCCGGCCAGAGGTCTCTTCGGTTTCCTCAACCGGGACCACGGCGTCGCAGCCGGCCGGAACCGGAGCCCCGGTCATGATCTTCACCGCGCAGCCGGAGGTGACCACCGGGGCAGGGCGGCCGCCGGCGGGGATGAAACCGGTGACCTTGAGGCTGGTGCCGGCCTGACAGCCGGCGGCGTGAACGGCATAGCCATCCATCGCCGAAACGTCGTAGGGGGGGAGATCGCAAGGGGCCACCACCTCTTCGGCCAGAATCCGGCCGGGGGCGTTGAGCAGCATGACCCGCTCGACTCCAAGGGTCGGGGCCTGCTGCAGAATCAGGCGGCGGGCGTCTTCGAAGGTGGTCGACATCGGCAACTCTCCAGGGTTAAGGGGCAACTTGGGCCAGGGGCGGGGCCAGGTCGGTCAGCACCCGGCCCCGTTCCAGGGAGAGGATATCTCCCTCCAGTCGCCGGGGCTGGTCGCCGTCGTGGCTGGCGATGACCAGGGTGGTTCCCTGCTCGCAAAGGGTGGCCAGGCACTCCTCAAGCACCGGCAGGGTTTCGCGGTCGAGGCCGGCGGTCGGCTCGTCGAGCAACAGCAGCTGCGGCCGCAGCACCATCGCCCTGGCCAGGGCCACCCGCCGGCTTTCACCGCCGGACAAAGCCCGGGCCGGGCGGGACTCGAACCCCTCCAGCCCCACCGCCCGCAACGCCTGGCGGATCCGGCGGTCCTGCAGTTCTCCCGTGACCTCCCGCAGCCGCAGGCCGAAGGCGAGGTTCTGGTGGACGCTGGTGTCGAACAGGTAAGGGCTCTGCTCGACCAGGGTCACCTGGCGGCGCAGGCGCTGACGCTGGGCCTCAGAGGCCACCACCTCGCCGGCGAATTCGAACCGCCCGGATACCGGGGTCAGCAGCAGGGCCAGCAGATGGAGCAGGGTGCTTTTGCCCGAGCCGTTGGCGCCGTTGAGCAGGTAGAGACCGCCCGGCAAAAGGTCGAGGTGCTCGACCTGCAGGCGGAATTCCCCGCGGCGGAATTCAATCTCTCGCAAGCTCAGGAGCGGGTTCATAAATTCACCTTTGCTGCAGCAGATGCAGAAACAGGTTGACGATCAGGGCGACGGTCATCAGCACCACTCCCAGGGCCAGGCCGAAGGCGAACTCCCCTTTGCTGGTCTCCAGGGCGATGGCGGTGGTCATGGTGCGGGTGGAGCCGCGGATGTTGCCCCCGAGCATCATCGCCACCCCGACCTCGGCGATCACCCGGCCGAAACCGGCGACGATGGCCGCCATCACCCCGAAACGCACCTCCAGCAGCAGTTGCAGCGAGCTGCGCAGCCGGCTGGCGCCCAGGGTCAGGGCGGTGTGGAGAATCCGCGGGTCGGCCCCGGTCACCGCCGCTACGGTATAGTTTGCCACGATCGGGGCGGCCAGCACCACCTGGCCGGCGATCATCGCCCAGGGGGTAAACAGCAGTCCCAGCGGTCCCAGCGGCCCCTGGCGGCTGAACAGGCCGAACAGCACCAGGCCGACGACCACCGTCGGCAGCGCCATCAGGGTGTTGAGCAGGGTCATGCTCAGGCGCCGCCCGGGGAAGCGGCCGAGGCCGATCAGTGCCCCGGCCGGAATGCCGATCAGCGCCGCCAGCAGGATCGCCGCCAGCGAGGTGTAGAGGGAGACCCAGACCGCGCTCATTACCTCCGGGTCGAGCTGGAGGATCATGGCGAAAGCGGCGGCGAGGGAATCGAGCAGGTAGTTCAAACGAACCTCCGCTTACTTCTCGTAGATGAAAAACAGCGGGTCGCCATCGACCTTGTAGTCGGCGATGATCTTCTGCCCTTCGGCGCCGGTGATGAAGTCGATGAACTTCAGCGCCAGCTGGTGTTTGACATGGGGATGCTTGGCCGGGTTGACGGCGATCGCGCCATAGGGATTGAACAGTCCCTTCTCGCCGTCGAAGACGATGGCCAGGTTGGTTTTGGATTTTTTAAAGGCGTTGTAGGTCCCGCGGTCGGCCAGGGTGTAGCCCTGCTTCTCGGTGGCCATGATGAGCACCTCGCCCATCCCCTGGCCAGCTTCGACGTACCAGGCGGCCTTAGGAACCCCGCCGGCCAGCTGCCAGAGTTCCTTCTCCTTGGTGTGGGTCCCCGACTCGTCGCCGCGGGAGACGAAGGGGGCCTGCTTCTCGGCGATCTTCGCCAGGGCCTCGGCGGCGGTTTTGGACCCCTTCACCCCGGCCGGGTCGGCCGCCGGGCCGAGGATGACGAAGTCGTTGTACATCACATCCTTGCGGTTGACGCCGAAGCCGTCGGCGACGAACTTGTCCTCCAGCTTGCGGGCATGGACCAGCACCACGTCGACGTCGCCGGCCTCGCCGAGCTTGAGGGCTTTGCCGGTGCCGACGGAGATGACGTCGACCCTGACATTATGCCGCTGTTCGAAGGGAGGGAGCAGAACCTTGAGCAGGCCGGAGTTTTCCGTCGAGGTGGTGGTGGACATGCGCAGATGCTCGACGGCGAAGGCCGGGGTTGTCAGTGTCAGCAGCAGAATGGTGAGAATGCGTTTCATGGTTCTGGGTCCTCCTGCGTGGATTGATCGACGGCATTGCCAGCATAAAAAAGGTCCCTTTCCTGAAGGAAAGAGACCCGGGACCGAACTGCCGAAGGTGGCATCGGGGGTTCTCCTTTCCAAAAGGGAGGCGCCGCCGTTTCCAGCGGTACCCGTTGGCCGCAGGCCCTGGGGATCAACCCTTTAGGCGCGACGGCTCGGAGATGGTTGCAAATTGTGGCGAGGCTCGCTAGAGCGGGATGGGTTCGATCTCCATGTCCAGCAGGTTGAGGTGGAGCTGGCGGTTGCGCAGCGGCCGGCCCTGGCCGAGCAGAACCTTGCAGACCTCGGCGACCTGGAGGCTGGCCGCCACCGCCGGGGTGAAGGCCGGGTTGCCGAGCTGCTGCTCGATCCCCTTGCCGCCGCTCCAATGGCGGTAAATGGCTTGCAAGGACTGTTCCCCCGGGTAGATGGTGGCGACGTGACCGTACCAGCCGGCGATGGCGCCATGCACCATGGGGATGCCCAGATCGTTGCAGACAGCGCCCAGATCCAGCCGGGCGGTGACATTGTCGACCGCATCGACCACGCAGTCGGCGCCGGAAAGCAGCGCCGCACCGTTGGTTTTTTCAAAGCGGACCCGGGTCGGGTTGCAGATCACCGCCGGGTTGATCTCGGCGATCCGCTCGGCGGCCGCTTCGACTTTAACCCGGCCGAGCTTGGCCGGGGAAGAAAAAAGTTGGCGGTTGAGGTTGTTTTCTTCGAACACATCGTCGTCGATTGGGTCGATTTGACCCACCCCCAGCCGGGCCAGCTGTTCCAGAATGTACCCCCCCAACCCACCGGCGCCGATCACCACCACCCGGCTGCGCCGCAATTGCAGCTGCTGCGGCGTGGAAATCATCTGCTGGTTGCGCTGGTAGCGGGCGGGGAGGAGGCCGGCTTCGAGCATGGCCGTTTCGACCTCGGCCAGGCTCAGGGAAAAGCGGTTGGCGGCCTGCTGCTGGGCTTGCCAGGAAATCAGTCCGCCGGTTGCCTGGGACTGGAGGAACTCCTGCAGCGTCGCCATCTCAGCCTCCGCCGACCAGGGGGAAAATCGCCAGGGTCTCGCCGTCGACCAGCACCCGCTCCAGATCGACATGGCGGCTGTCGACCATCAGAATGCCGAGCTTGTCCCGGGAAAGCTCCAGTTCATCGACCACCTGGCTGACCTTGGTGCCTGGCGGATAATCGCGGGTTTCGATATCGAAGCGTCCGAGGCGGAAGGTCGCGAACAGTTTGACGGTGATCTTCATGGCGGGTCTCCGAAATATGCCTTGAGTTTCAGCGGTTGGCCGGCCTCAAGGGGCAGGCGCTCTGCCCGCAGGTGCTCTACGGCCAGTGGCCGGCCATCGAGTTGCAGGCTCAAGGGGCGAAAATCTGCCGGCTGCGCGGCGAGCAAGCTTTGCAAGCGTTGGCTGTTGAGCACGATCCCTCGGGCCAGGATGCGCGGGCCGAGTTCATGGAGCAGCAGGTTGAACAGCTTTAACTTGATCCGTCCCCGTTTGGCAAGGGGGATTTGCTCATCGTTGTGGTGGGTCATCGCCCCGCGCATGGCGGCGTAGAAGCCGCCGCTGCGCATGGTCGCGCCGACCAGCCCCGGCATGGCGCCGGACAGGGCCAGGGACGCACCGTCCAGCACCAGGGCGGTGGCGGCGTTGTCGACGGCGCGGCTGTTGAGAAACAGGGTGGTGATGCGGCTGCAGATGTAGTCGGCGCTGATTCCGAACTGCTCGATCAGCAGCTGTTTGACGCTGCTGCCGGTTACTATGTCGACCTCGACCCCTTCCATCAGCAGCGGGAAGAACATCCCGAGTTGTTGCGGATGCAGCTGCAGTTCGATAGTCCGGTCGATCGGCATGCAAACGGGTCCTTTCCCTGTTCCTCCTGATCCGACCGGCGCTCCGGGCAGGGGGGGCGCTCCCCTGCCCGGAACCACTTGCCAGCTGTTACCAGTTGAAGACCGAGTCGAGCTCCTCATCCTTCATCGAGAAGACCTGGTTGTGGGGCGCGATCGGATCGGTGTAGAAGTAGCGCGGCAGGCGGTCGTGGGCGTTGGTGAAACCGGCCCGCTTGTTGAAATCCCGCTCGGCCGACAGCACTTTCTGGCCGAGGGCCACCACGCCGTCGCCAGTGAGCTCGGTGCCGTAGAAGGCGTTGAGCATGTCGAGCAGCGCCTGGAAGGTCTCCGGCTGATCCATGATGGCGAAGGCGATGAACAGGCACATGCCGGTGGAATCGATGGAGGCCGTGGCGATCTGCAGATTGCGGGAGAGTTCGACCTGTCCTTCGGTCTTGAGCGGATCGACATCGCCGCCGACCTTGAGGATGTTGGTGGCGATGGCGTAACCGGCGGTGTGGTCGGCGCCCATGGTGGAGGTGGCGTAGGTGACGCCGATCCCCTGGATCGGGCGGGGATCGTAGGCCGGCAGCGCCTGGCCCTTGACTACGGGAACCTTCTCGACCCCGAACACCTTGCCGGTCACTTCGGCGCCGCTGCCGAGGATGCGCCCCAAGGGGGTCCCCTGGGCGACTTCGTTCATCAGCCGGATCGCGCCTTCGCGGTCGCCGAATGCGCAGAGCCCGGCGTCCATGGCCACACCGATGGTGACCCCCATCTCGATGGTGTCGACGCCGATATTGTCGTCGATGTAGTCGAGTTTGGCGATGGTGTCGAGATCGTCGATGCCGCAGTGGCCTCCGTGGGACCAGACCGTCTCGTACTCGGGCTGCTTGGTGACGTAATTGCCATTGGCGTCGTTGAAAATGCCGGAACACTGGATGACGCAGCCGCGATGGCAGCCGTGGGTGGCGCTGCCGCCGCGCTTGATCTCAAGTTCGGCCTGGGCCTCGCCGCTGATTTTGGCGCCCCCTTCGAAGACCCCCGACTTGAAGTTACGGGTCGGGTAGCCGCCGGCCTCGTTCAGGACGTTGGTCAGGACGTTGGTGCCGTAGGCGGGCAGGCCTTCGCCGGTGACCGGGTGCTTGCGCAGTCCCTCGACAAACTTGCGGTTGGCGTCCCGGTATTTTTCCGGGTCCTTCGGCGCGCGGTGCTTGCAACCGGCGTCGTCGAGAATGATCGCCTTAATGCGTTTGGAGCCCATGACGGCGCCGACACCGCCGCGGCCGCAGTGGCGGGTGGGGCGCAGTTCGGGGTCGGTGCAAGCGATGGAGGCGGACAGCATCAGTCGCTCGCCCGCCGAGCCGATGGACATGTAGGCCACCTTGTCGCCGTACTGGCCGCGCAGCTTCTCGACCAGGGGGTAGTTGTCGAGCAGCTTCAGGCTGTTGTCGACTTCGATCTTGACCCCTTCCTTGCTGACGTGAATCTTGTAAAGGTCATCCCCCGCGGGCTTGCCTTCCAGAATGATGGCGGCGTAACCGATGCGGGCCAGTACCTGGGCAGCCTGGCCACCGGCATTGGATTCCTTGATGGTGCCGGTCAGCGGACTCTTGCAGCCGACCGAAAGGCGGCCGGTCATGGCTCCGGAGCTGCCGCTCAGCATCCCCGGGGCGATGACCAGCTTGTTCTCCGCGCCGAGGGCGTGGCAGAGGGGGTTGACCTCCTTGTTGACGATCAGGGAAGTCGTCGCCCGACCACCCAGTCCGGCATATTCGCCAACCGGTTCGGTGGTGATTTTGGGGCCACTCTGGGCACCCATGTCGATCCTGACGATTTTGTCCATTCCTCGTGCTCCTTTTACCGTGAAAAAGGTGATGCGATCTCCTTTCCACCAGGGAGGCGGTACCGTTTCCGGTACCACCCGTTGGCCTATCGCCTTGGGAGGCATCCTTTAGGCAGCCAGGCTCGGAGGGTTGAAACCAAAGCGGCAATAAGACTCAAACAAGGCTTCGTTCCACTTCGGTTTGCAATGCCAATGCCATGAGGTAGAACATTGGTTTAAAAATTGGTTTTTCCGTAAAAACACGTAAATCAAGTAAGTTGCAACGGCTGATTGGATGTTGCTATCTGTGGCTGGTTGGAGAAGGTGGGGAGTTTCGAATCACTTTTCTCTCCTTTGGCTAAATTGGGGACCTGGCGGTTGGGGAACAACGCCACGGTGTGGAGAAAATCCACGCTCTTTGCTGGGCGCAAATCAAACACGCACCCCGGGAGTCCAGCGCCCGGG
>CAZYXS010000107.1:0-11134 GCA_964650955.1 uncultured Desulfuromonadales bacterium
GGCATTGGCGCCGTACTTGTTGCGCATCACCACCGCCCAGATGCGCCGCGCCACTCGTCCGAGCACGCTGTACTCGGGGTCGAGGCCATTGCTGAAGAAGTAGGAGAGGTTGGGGGCGAAGTCGTCGATTTGCATCCCCCGGGAGAGGTAGTATTCCACGTAGGTGAAGCCGTTGGAGAGGGTGAAGGCGAGCTGGCTGATGGGGTTGGCGCCGGCCTCGGCGATGTGGTAGCCGCTGATGGAGACCGAATAGTAGTTGCGCACCTTCCGGTCGATGAAGAACTGCTGGATGTCCCCCATCATCTTCAGGGCGAACTCGGTGGAGAAGATGCAGGTGTTCTGCCCCTGGTCCTCCTTGAGGATGTCGGCCTGCACCGTGCCGCGCACCGTCTGCAGAGTGCAGGCGCGGATCTCGGCCTGTTCCTCGGCGGAGGGCTCCCGCCCCTTGTCGAGTTGAAAGCGCTCCACCTGCTGTTCGATGGCGGTATTGAAGAACATCGCCAGCAGGATCGGCGCCGGACCGTTGACGGTCATGGAGACGCTGGTCATCGGGTCGCAGAGGTCGAAACCGGCAAACAGCTTGTTCATGTCGACCTGGGTGCAGATGGAAACGCCGCTCTCGCCGACCTTGCCGTAGATGTCGGGGCGGTAGTCGGGATCCTCGCCGTAGAGGGTGACGCTGTCGAAGGCGGTGGAGAGGCGCTTGGCCGGGTCGTTCTTGGTCAGGTAGTGGAAGCGGCGGTTGGTGCGCTCCGGGGTCCCCTCGCCGGCGAACTGGCGCTTGGGATCCTCGGCGGTGCGCTTGAAGGGGAACAGGCCGGCGGTGTAGGGGAAGAAGCCGGGGGCGTTCTCCTTCATCCCCCACTTGACCAGTTCGCCCAAATCCTCGTAGTCGGGGAGGCAGACCTTGGGGATGGGGGTGCCGGAGAGTGTGGTGGTGAACAACTCGGTGCGGATTTCCTTATCCCGCACCTTGGTCACCATGACCGGCTCCCGGTAGCATTGTTTCAGCGCCGGCCAGTTGGCGAGGAACGTGCGGTTTTCCGCCGTGAGCCGCTCCTGGCAGGCGGCGATGGCAGCCTCGAAGCGGGCGGCCAGATCGGGATTATCCCCTTCGGCCAGCAGCAGCGTCCGGCTCCCCTGCAGCTGAAACAGCTGGCGGGCGGCGGTGGACTGCTCCTCCACCTGGCGGCGGTAGCCGCGCACGGTCTTGGCGATCTCCGCCAGGTAGCCGACCTGCTCGGGGGGGATGATGTGATGGCGGCGGCTGGTGCGCTCGACGATTTCCAGGCTGGAGCGCCAGTCGCGGCCGGTCTTGGCGTTGACGGCATCGACCAGGGCCCGGTACAGCACGTTGGTGCCGGGGTCGTTGAACTTGCTGGCGATAGTCCCGAACACCGGCAGTTCCTCGTCGGCGCCGGTGAAGAGGTTGCGGTTGCGGCGGTACTGCTTGCGCACGTTGCGCAGGGCGTCCTCGGCCCCTTTCTTCTCCATCTTGTTCAGGGCGATGAGGTCGGCGAAGTCGAGCATGTCGATCTTCTCCAGCTGGGTCGGGGCGCCGAACTCGCTGGTCATGACGTAGAGGGAGAGGTCGCAGATGCCGACGATGCCGGCATCCCCCTGGCCGATGCCGCTGGTCTCCACCAGAATCAGGTCGAAGCTGGAGGCCTTGAGCACATCGAGAGCTTCGCTGATGGCGGCGGAGAGCTCGCTGCGGGATTTGCGGGTCGCCAGGGAACGCAGGTAGACCCGGGGGCTGTCGATGGCGTTCATGCGGATGCGGTCCCCCAGCAGCGCCCCGCCGGTGCGCTGGCGGGTCGGGTCGACGCAGAGGATGGCGAGGTGCTTGTCGGGGAAGTCCCGCAGGAAGCGCCGCACCAATTCATCGGTGAGGGAGCTCTTGCCGGCGCCGCCGGTCCCCGTGATGCCCACCACCGGGACCGGCTTGGCCAGGGACTTGATCCGTTCGTGGACGGCACGCCATTCGCCGGCTTCGTTTTCGAGGGCCTGCTCGGCGAGAGTGATCAGCCGCGCCACGGCGGGGAGATCGCGGTTGCCGAGCTTGGCAATATCCTTTTCAATGTCCCGCGGGGTGGGGAAATCGCAGGCCTTGAGCTTGTAGTTGATCATCCCCTGCAGCCCCAGCTTGCGGCCGTCCTCCGGGGAGAAGATCTTGCAGATGCCGTACTCTTCCAGCTCCCGGACCTCCGCGGGCAGGATCACCCCGCCGCCGCCGCCGAAGATCTTGATGTGCCCCGCCCCGCGCTCCCGCAGCAGGTCCTGGATGTACTTGAAGAACTCGATATGCCCCCCCTGGTAGGAGCTGACCGCGATCCCCTGCACATCCTCCTGGATCGAGGCGGTGACGATCTCGTCCGCCGAGCGGTTGTGCCCCAGGTGCACCACCTCGGCCCCCGAGGCCTGCAGCAGCCGGCGCATGATATTGATGGAGACGTCATGGCCATCGTAGAGGCTGGTGGCGGTGACAAAACGGATCGGGTGTTGCGGGCTGTAGGCAGTCGTTTCCATGGAACCTCCCCAAGAGCGTGGAACCTCGATGGCCAAAATCGGAGCTATTTATAACATTGTTATATCAAAAATGGTGCCAGCTCGAGAATTCTCGCAAAATCTCCTGGGAAAAACAATTAACACACTGAATTTTCACAACTTTCAACTCAAGCCGCACACTGCTCCAGAAATTTTGTGGAGTTGCCGCGATTCGTTCCTGTCACGCGACAAGTTCCTAAATCTCCTATAATTTCTCGCAATTTCCAAAGGTTGCACAGTTGTTCCCGGCCGCTACAGGCTGTCACCGAGGTAGACAGCCCAGCCGCAGCGACAGACCGGACAATTCCCCCTGATCCAACCGGTCGGTTTGAGCATGTCAGATATTTTTTCGGCCGGCTTTATCTAAAACATTGTGTTAACTTCCGGGACACTGTACAATTCCCGTTGTCAGTCGGGCACCCGAGCCATTGCCCGCCCGTACACTCAAGCCAGAGGGGGACACCGTGACTTTGCAGGAAGCCATCGCCCGCAGCCGGTTCGATCCGGACTGCTGGACCCAGGAGAGCGACGCCTGGGTCGCCTTTCTCGACCGCGAACAGACCATCATCTCCAGCAACGACAACCTGGCCCATCTCTTCGACGGCGACGCGCCCCTGGTCGGCCGGAAAATCGCCGACGTCCTCAACCTCGGCCACCTGGCCCCGCTGCTGGTCACCGGGTTCTGCTTCCGCGGCGAACCCCTGACCCTGCGGGGGGAACAGTTTTTCTGCAGCTACGTGCCGACCTTCGAGGGGAAGAATGCCACCGGGGGGTTCCTCAGCATGACAACCGACCCCCGGCACCATGAACCGGGGAGCCGGGAAGAGTTGCAGAACATGGTCAACTCCCTCGGCCCCTTCCTCGACATCGTCACCGACGGTATGATCATCGTCGATCGCAATGGCATCATCACCCTGGTCAACCAGCCTTTCGCCGATGTCGTCGGCACCCGCGCCCAGGACATGATCGGCAAGCATGTGCTCAAGGCCTATCCCAACTCCAAGCTCTCCCGCCTGCCGGTGGTGATGGAGACGGGCCGGCCGGAAATCGGCGAACCGCACACCCTGAACGGCCGCGAGGTGGTGGTCAGCCGCTACCCCCTGTTCAAGGACGGCAAGCTGATCGGCGCTTTGGGCAAGATCCTGTTCCGCGACGTGCGGGAGGTCACCCTGCTGGCCAACAAGCTCAACGCCATCGCCCAGCGGGACAAGGCTGCCACGGTTTCGAAAAACTGTGACTTCCACTACGACGTCAACAATATCCTCGGCCAGTGCCGGGTCATCCGCGAGCTCAAGACCACCCTGATGCGGGTTGCGGAGCGGGGCTCCAACGTGCTGCTGGTGGGGGAAAGCGGCACGGGCAAGGAACTCTTCGCCCATGCCATCCACGCCGGCAGCAAGCGCCGCTACGGCCCCTTCATCAAGGTCAACTGCGCCGCAATTCCCGAGCACCTGATGGAGTCGGAGCTGTTCGGCTATGTCGAAGGGGCCTTCACCGGCGCCCGCAAGGAGGGGCAGACCGGCAAGTTCGCCCTGGCCCACCAGGGAACCATCTTCCTCGACGAAATCAGCGACATGTCCCTGTCCATGCAGGCCAAGCTGCTGCGGGTACTGCAGGAGAAAGAGGTCACCCCCCTGGGCAGCGCCATCACCCACCAGGTCGATGTACGCGTGGTGGCCGCCACCAACGTCAATCTGGAGAAACTGGTACGGGACGGCAAGTTCCGCAAGGACCTCTATTACCGCCTCAACATCGTTTCGCTCACCATCCCGCCTCTGCGGGAGCGCAATGAAGACATCTTCCTGCTCACCAAGCACCTGCTCGACCTGTTCAACGTCGAATTCGGCCTCAATATCCAGGGGCTCGAAACCGAAGCCTGGGACGTGCTGCGCAGCTACGACTTCCCCGGCAATATCCGGGAGTTGCGCAACATCATCGAAAGTGCCTTCAACCTGGTGATGGGACCATTGATCCGGCGGGACGACCTCCCCGCCTATGTGCTGCAGGCTTCCTGCCACCTGCCGGTGAGCGCTTCTCAGGGGCAACCCGAAAACGATTTCAGCGCCCACATCGGCAAACGCCCTTTGCACAAGATCATGGATGACATCGAGAAGAATCTGCTCGAAGAGGCCATCCGCCAGTCCGGGGGGAACAAACTGCAGGCCGCCTCCCTGCTCGGCATCTCCCGGCCGGGACTCTACAAAAAACTCGCCAAGTACCAGTTGCAGTAGGGCCATCGGAGGTGATGGGACCCAATGATCCTGTCACCTCCGCTACAACCTGTCAACTGTAGGGACAACCCCGATCAATTCGAATTAATGTAAATCTTTCGGCTGGTTACACGAAGAAACACATCTCCTCAGCTTGTAAACGCAGAGAGTACAATTCCCCCCCGGACAGGCACTTCCTTCGGATGCCAATCGCACGGAAATATTTTTTTTAAGTATTTTCGGGAATTTATCTACTAATTTTGTGATAAAACATTGTTTGGCACCCGCTTTGCTCTAGCCTTACGGGCGCACACTCACCTGTTTTCGGGGCACCCGGCGTCAATCTGCCAGAAACCGGGGCATCCTTCGAGTAGACTTTCTCTTTTTCACCATAGCTCTCAAGGAGGCAAACAAACATGGAACTGCAACGGATCATGGTCATCGGCGCCGGCCAGATGGGAGGCGGTATCGCCCAGGTCGCGGCCCAGGCAGGGCTCGACGTAGTACTCAACGACCTCAAACCTGAATTCATCGAACGCGGCCTGGCCACCATGCGCAAGAACCTGGCGCGCAACGTGGAGAAGGGAAAAATCAGCGCCGAGGAGATGGCGGCGGCCCTCGGCCGCATCCATCCCTCCACCGCCCTGGAGGATGCCGCCGGGGTCGACCTGGTGGTGGAGGCGGCCACCGAGAACATGGCAATCAAGACGGAGATCTTCAAAACCCTCGACCGGATCGCCCCGGCCGGGGTGATCCTCGCCTCCAACACCTCCTCCCTGCCTATCACCGAGTTGGCCGCGGTCACCGGCCGGCCACAGCAGGTCATCGGCATGCACTTCATGAATCCGGTGCCGGTCATGCCGCTGGTGGAGGTCATTCGCGGCATCGCCACCAGCGACCCGGTCTACCAGGCGGTGCACGCCCTGGCCCAGCGCATGGGCAAAACACCGGTAGAGGTCAACGACTACCCTGGTTTCATCTCCAACCGAGTGCTGATGCCGATGATCAACGAAGCGATCTTCTGCGTCTACGAGGGGGTCGCCACTGCGGAGGCGGTGGACTCGGTCATGAAACTGGGCATGAACCATCCCATGGGCCCCCTGACCCTGGCCGACTTCATCGGCCTCGACACCTGCCTGGCGATCATGGAGGTGCTTTACGAGGGGTTTGCCGACAGCAAGTACCGCCCCTGCCCGCTGCTGCGCAAGATGGTCAAGGCCGGCTGGCTGGGCAAGAAAAGCGGCAAGGGCTTCTACGAGTACGCCTGACCTTCAACCAAGGAGACTGAATCCATGCAATTCGAAAACCTGCTGCTGGACATCGCCGACGGCATTGCCGTCGTTACCATCAATCGCCCCAAGGCCCTCAACGCCATGAACGCCGCGGTGCTGGGGGAACTGGAAGCTGCCTTCACCGCGCTGAACAGTGATCCGGCCGTCGGCTGCATCATTTTGACCGGTTCTGGAGAAAAGGCCTTCGTCGCCGGGGCCGACATCTCTGCCATGCAACCGCTGGACGCCGTTACCGCTCGCGATTTCGCCCAACTCGGCCACCGGGTGATGCAGGGCATCGAAAAGGGGCCCAAGCCGGTGATCGCCGCGGTCAACGGCTTCGCCCTCGGTGGCGGTTGCGAACTGGCCATGGGCTGTGATCTGCGCCTGGCCAGCGACAATGCCAAGTTCGGCCAGCCCGAGGTCAATCTCGGCGTCATTCCCGGTTTCGGCGGCACCCAGCGGCTGCCGCGCCTGGTCGGCAAGGGCCGGGCGATGGAACTGGTGCTGACCGGCGACATGATCGACGCCCAGGAGGCCTGGCGCATCGGCCTGGTCAACAAGGTTTATCCCCTGGCAGACCTGCTCGCTGAAGCGAAAAAAATGGCCAAAAAAATCCTGTCGAAAGGGCCGCTGGCCATCCGTCTGAGCAAAGAGGCGGTGGGCAATGGGGTGGAAATGGACCTCGACCGCGCCTGTGCCTACGAGGCCGACCTGTTCGGCTTCTGCTTCGCCTCCGCCGACCAGAAGGAAGGGATGCAGGCCTTTCTGGAAAAGCGCCCGGCCAAGTTCACCGGCCGTTAACAAGGGAAGGGTGCAGCGATGTTCCTCGAACTGAATGAAGAGCAGGCCCTGATTCAGCAGACCGCCCGGGAGTTCGCCTCCGCCGAACTCGCTCCCCATGCCGCCGTTCTCGACCAGGGCGGGGGCAAGGCGGTATTTATGGCCAACCTGAAGAAACTGGCCGAGCTCGGCTTCATGGGGCTCAACGTCAAGGAGGCCTACGGGGGCTCCGAAGCCGGGGTGATCGCCTTCAGCGTGGCGATGACCGAAATCGCCCGCGCCTGCGCTTCCACGGCAGTCACCGTCTCGGTCAACAACATGGTGTGCGAGGTGATCCAGGCGGTCGGCTCGGAGGAACAGCGTCAACGCTACATCCCGAAAATCTGCTCCGGTGAGTATCCGGCTGGAGCCTTCGCCTTGACCGAAACCGGCGCCGGCTCCGACCCGGCGGGGATGACGACCACCGCCACTGCCGACGGGGACGATTACATTCTCAACGGGGCCAAGATCTTCATCACCAGCGCCCCCTACGCCGGGGTGTTCGTAGTCTGGGCTGTCACTGACAAGGCCGCCCCCAAGGGGAAGGGAATCAGCTGCTTCCTGGTGGAGGGGGGCACTCCCGGGTTGATCATCGGCAAGACCGAAGAGAAGATGGGGCAGCATGCATCCTCGACCAACGAGGTGCTGTTCGACAACTGCCGGGTCCCCAAATCGGCCCTGATGGGGAACCTCAACGACGGCTTCCGGGTGGCGGTGGGGGAGTTGGCCGGTGGCCGCATCGGCATCGGTTCCCTCGCCCTCGGTGTCGGCCTGGCGGCCATGGACTGCGCCACCCGCTACTCCCTGGAGCGGGTGCAGTTCGGCCAGAAGATCGCCAATTTCCAGGCCATCCAGTGGAAGATCGCCGACGCCTACACCGAGTTGGAAGCGGCCCGTCTGCTGCTGATGAACGCGGCCTACCGCAAGGAGGCGGGCAAATCCTTCGCCAAGGAGGCCTCCATGGCCAAGCTCTTCGCCACCGAGGCGGCCAACCGCGCCTGCTACGAGGCGGTGCAGATGCTCGGCGGCTACGGCTATACCCGCGATTATCCGGTGGAACGCTTTGCCCGTGACGTGCGCATCACCAGCATCTACGAAGGCACCAGCGAGATCCAGCGCCTGATCATCTCCCGGGAGATTCTGCGCAGTTTCTCCTGATCCCCTGCCCTTAACCTGCCGCATAGGAGGCATTATGAATTTCGACCTGACCGAGGAACACCAACTGCTGCGCCAGACCGTCCGCGCCTTTGCCGAAAAGGAAGTGGCCCCCGGGGTCAGGGAGCGGGACGAGAACGAGCGTTTCGACCGCGCCGTAATGTTCGACCGGGTGGCGGAACTGGGCCTGGCCGGCATCGTCTTCCCCGAGGAGTACGGCGGCGCCGGCGCCGACTACATCAGCTACGCCATCGCCGTGGAGGAGCTCTCCCGGGTCTGCGCCTCCACCGGCGTCACCCTCTCGGCCCACCTCTCCCTGGGTGCCAACCCGATCTTCCTCTTCGGCACCGAAGAGCAGAAGAAGAAGTACCTGGTCCCCCTGGCCGAGGGCAGCAAGCTCGGCGCCTTCGGCCTGACCGAACCCTCGGCGGGCTCCGATGCCGGCGGCACCAAGACCACGGCAGTGCTGGATGGGGACGAGTATGTCCTCAACGGCAACAAGATCTTCATCACCAACGGCGGCGACGCCGAAACCTACATCGTCTTCGCCCGCACGGACAAGGCGGCCCAGAAGCACCACGGCATCAGCGCCTTCATCGTCGAGAAGGGGACCCCTGGCTTCGGCTTCGGTCGCAAGGAGCAGAAGCTCGGCATCCGCTCATCGCCGACCCTGGAGCTGGTGTTCGAGAATTGCCGCATCCCCCGGGCCAACCTGCTCGGCAAGGAGAACGAAGGCTTCAAGATCGCCATGAAGACCCTCGACGGCGGCCGCATCGGCATTGCCGCCCAGGCCCTCGGTATCGCTCAGGGAGCCTTCGAAGCGTCGGTGCGCTACGCCAAGGAGCGCAAACAGTTCGGTCTGCCCATCGCCAATTTCCAGGCGGTGCAGTTCATGCTCGCCGACATGGCCACCCAGATCGAGGCAGCCCGACTGCTGGTCTACCAATCGGCCTACAAAGCCAGTGCCGGCCAGCCCTACGGCAAGGAGTCGGCCATGGCCAAGCTGGTCGCCTCGGAGACGGCCATGAAGGTGACCACTCTGGCAGTGCAGGTCCACGGCGGCTACGGCTACACCCGGGAATTCCCCGTGGAGCGGATGATGCGCGACGCGAAAATCACCGAAATCTACGAGGGGACCAGCGAGGTGCAGCGCATCGTCATCGGCACCGCCATCACCAAGGACTGATCCGGCCGATTGCATCTGCAACCGCCCCGCGACGACCCGGGGCCAGGAGGAGCGCATGGAAAAACAGAACAAGCGGATTACCCTCGCCGAGGCGGCCGCCCTGATCAAGGACGGCAGCACCCTGAGCTTTTCGGGCTTTACCATCTGGCGCCGGCCGATGGCCCTGGTGTTCGAATTGATCCGGCAGAAGCGCCGCCACCTGCACCTCATCGAGGTCAACGGCGGGCCGCAGACCGAGTTCCTGGTCGGCGCGGGATGCGTCGACGTCTGGGAATCCTGCTGGGTCGGCCACGAGCTCTACGGCAAATACGGCGCCAACCTTTCCCGCAAGGTCGGCAACAAGGAGATGATCGTCGAGGATTACAGTCACGCCGAGATGGCCTTCCGCTTTGCCGCGGCGGCCGCCGGCATGCCCTTCGCCGCCTGCCAGACGGCGCTGGGGACCGACATCCACAACCCCGAATACGACATGCTCGGCCGGGCCGGCCGTCGCGACGGCAGCGACCGGCGCATCGCCCGCAGCAAGTACCAGTTCATGCCTGACCCCTTCTTCGACGGCGGCCAGTACACCCTGGTGCCAGCGGCCAAGGTCGACGTGGCGGTGCTGAGCGTGCAGCAGGTGGGGGAGGAAGGGACGGTGCGGGTGCGGGGTCAGTACTACACCGACCCCGAGGTGGCCCGGGCCGCCGACCTGACCATCGCCATCGCCGAGGAGATCGTTCCCGAGGACTACCTGCGCCGGGAGGCCGACCGCAACACCATCGCCGGCTTCGAGGTCGACTACATCGTCGAGTGCCCCTGGAACGCCCACCCCACCGGCATGTTCGGCGCCTATGACGTGGACGGCGACTTTCTGCGGGATTTCTACCAGAAGACCCGCACCCAGGAAGGCTTCGACGCCTTCGCCGAGGAGTGGATCTTCGGTCAGGACCATCTCAGTTACCTGAAGAAACTCGGCTTCGAGCGCACCCTGCGCCTCAAGGCCAATACCGCCCGGAACTTCAGCACCAACGTGAAAAGGGGGCAGTGATGACCAGTCTGCACGATTTCGCCGCGCCGCAAGACTACAACCTGGCCGACCTGATGACCTGCGCCGCCGCCCGCGAGGTGCGAGACAATGAAATCGTCTTCGCCGGCACCGGCATGCCGATGGTGGCGATCATGCTGGCGCAGAAGACCCACGCCCCCAATCTCAAGCTGATCTTCGAAGCCGGCACCCTCGATGGCCGGCCGCCCGAGTTGCCGACCTCGGTCGGCGATGCCCGCTGCGAAATGGGGGCCTCCCGGGCCTCGGGGCTCTACGACGCCTTCGCCATCGCCCAGCGCGGTTATGTCGACCTCGGTTTTCTCGGAGGTGCCGAGGTGGATGAGTACGGCAACGTCAACACCACGGTGATCGGCGATTACCTCAACCCCGAGCTGCGGCTGACGGGGAGTGGCGGCAATCCCGACATCAACTCCTTCGCCTCCCGCACCGTCTTCATCATGGTCCATGAAAAGCGCCGCTTCACCCCCAATGTCAGTTACATCACCAGCCCGGGGTGGCGGGTGAGGAAATGGCCTTCGGGAGAATGGGTGCATCGCCGCGAACTCTACGGCGCCGCCTATCGCGGCGGCCCTTCGGCGGTGATCAGCACCGCCGGGGTATTCCGCTTCGATGACCAGACCGGCCGCATCTATCTCGATACCTGCCATCCCGGCAAGACTCCGGAGGAGATCCGCGACCTCTGCCATTTCCAGCTCGACATCTCCCGGGTCAGCGGCGAGACCCTGCCCCCCACCCGGGAAGAGCTGCGACTGATCCACGACGTACTCGACCCGGAACAGATCTTCATCCCCAAGGTCAAGAAGTAGCTTCCTGACCACCCCTTTGGCTACCGGCAACTCTCGCACCGGGTCCGTGTCCCGTACGTAGCAGTCTCCGGCCAGCCGCCGCCCCCCGA
>CAZYXS010000108.1:0-3128 GCA_964650955.1 uncultured Desulfuromonadales bacterium
GGCCCGAGCGGCGGCTGCATCCCCGCCCAGCATCTCGACACGCCCGTGGACTACGAAAGCCTAAAAGAGCTCGGCTCGATCATGGGTTCGGGGGGGCTGATCGTCATGAACGAGAAGAGCTGCATGCCCGACGTGGCCAAGTTCTTCATGGAATTCTGCATGGACGAGAGCTGCGGCAAGTGCGTCCCCTGCCGGGTCGGCACCGTGGAGATGTACGAACTGCTCCAGCGGATCACCGACGGCAGCGCCATGGAGACCGACCTGCAGACCCTCGAGGAACTCTGCGCCCTGGTGCAGGAGACCAGCCTCTGCGGCCTGGGGATGACCGCCCCCAACCCGGTACTCAACACTCTGTACTACTTCCGCGACGAGTACCTGGCCCATATCCGCGACAACCAGTGCCCCGCCGGGGTCTGCCACCTCGACCAGATCCCCCTGCTCAAACTCCCCGAGCACGCCGAACAGTTGGCCATCTTCAAGGAGGAACGCTGATGCCTGTCATTACTCTGACCATCAACGGCGAGTTGGTCAGCGCCCGCAGCGGCCAAAGCCTGCTCGAAGCGATCCGCGACCAGGGAATCAGGCTGCCGACCCTTTGCCACCTCGACGGTCTGAGCACCCGCGGCGGCTGCCGCCTCTGCCTGGTGGAGGTGGCCGGTTCGCCGCGCCTGCTGCCCGCCTGCACGACGGAAGCCACCGAGGGGATGGTGGTGGTCACCCATAACGCCAAGATCAACGACTATCGCAAGCAGATCCTCGAGCTGACCTTCGCCGAGCGCAACCACACCTGCGCCGTCTGCGTCAGCAACGAGCACTGCGAGCTGCAGGCCCTGGCCGCCGAGTTGGGGATGGACCATGTGCGTTATGACTACCTCCATCCCGAACTGACCATGGACACCAGCCACGAGCGCTACGGCGTCGACCACAACCGCTGCATCCTCTGCCTGCGTTGCGTGCGGGTCTGCGACGAGGTCGAGGGGGCCCACACCTGGGACGTGCGGGGCCGCGGCATCAACAGCCGGGTGATCACCGACCTCAACCGCCCCTGGGGCGAAAGCGAGAGTTGCACCGAGTGCGGCAAGTGCGTGGAGGTCTGCCCCACGGGCGCCCTCTTTGACAAGGGGGTCGCGGTGGCAGAGATGAAGAAGGAATCGCGCTTTTTGCGGCGTATCCTCGACGGCCGGCAGATGCGCCAGTGGCGCCGCTGACACGAATAAAGGATCTGCATCATGACTGACACATCCAAAAAACTGCGCCTCGCCACCGTCTGGCTGGGAGGCTGCTCCGGCTGCCACATGAGCTTCCTCGACCTCGATGAACTGCTCATCGACCTGGCCGGCCGCATCGAACTGGTCTACGGCCCCCTGGTCGACACCAAACATTTCCCCCAGGATGTGGACATCTGCCTGGTGGAAGGGGCGGTGACCAACGTCGAGAACCTCGAACTGGCCCGCGAAATCCGCACCAACAGCAAACTGGTGGTCAGCTTCGGCGATTGCGCCGTCACCGGCAACGTCACCAGCATGCGTAACCGCATCCCGGTCAAAGACCTCCTCACCGCCGTCTACCACGAGGCGCGGGCCCCCATCGGTGCCGAATCCCTCAAGGTGCTGCCGGCGTTGCTGAAAAAGGCCCTCCCCCTGCACCAGGCGGTCAAGGTGGATGTCTACCTCCCCGGCTGCCCGCCGGCCCCGGAGCGGATCGCCGCCGCCGTCACCGCCCTGCTCGACGGCCGCCCCGTCGAGTTGCAGCCCGAGATGCGCACCTTCGGCTGAGCGCCGATTTTCAGGAGAATTCCATGGCCCAGACAATCACCATCGAACCGGTCACCCGCATCGAGGGGCACGCCAAGATCAGCATCCAACTCGACGATGCCGGCCAGGTCGCCGATGCCCGCTTTCACGTTACCGAATTCCGCGGTTTCGAAAAATTCTGCGTCGGCCGCAGTTTCTGGGAAATGCCCGGCATCACCGCCCGAGTCTGCGGCATCTGCCCGGTGAGTCACCTGCTCGCCTCCAGCAAGGCGGGCGACGCCATCCTCGGCGTGCGCACCCCCGCCCCGGCCGTCGCCCTGCGCCGGCTGATGAACTACGGCCAGCTGGTGCAGAGCCACGCCCTGAGCTTCTTCCTGCTCTCCGGCCCCGACCTGCTCCTCGGCATGGACGCCGACCCGGCCCAGCGCAACATGGTCGGGTTGATCGCCGCCCATCCCGAGGTGGCCCGCGCCGGCATCCGCCTGCGCGCCTTCGGCCAGCAGCTGATCAGGGTCCTCGGCGACCGCAGCGTCCACCCCTCCTGGGCCGTCCCAGGGGGGGTGCGCAAGTCCCTCTCCGCCGAGCAGAAGGATGAACTGCTCAAACAGCTGCCGGAGATGTACGCCACCACCAAAAAAGCCCTCGACCTGATGAAGGATGCCCTCGACCGCTTCGCCGGCGAACTCGACGCCTACGGCGACTTCCCCAGCCTGTTTCTGGGGCTGGTCGGCAAGGACGGCGGGCTCGAGCACTACGACGGCCAACTGCGCATCGTCGACGCCGCCGGCAAGATCGTCGAAGACCAGGTGGCCCCGGAGCGCTACGCCGAGCTGATCGCCGAGGGGGAGGAGACCTGGAGCTATCTCAAGTTCCCTTACTACAAGCCCTTCGGGCCGGAACGGGGGATGTACCGGGTCGGGCCGCTGGCGCGCCTGAACGTCTGCGACTTCGCCGGCACCCCCAAGGCCGACCGGGAGCTGCGCCAGTTCCGCCATTACGGCGGACACGGCAAGCCGGTCAGCGCCAGCTTCTACTACCACTACGCCCGGCTCATCGAAATCCTCCACAGCCTGGAGCGGATCGAGGAGATCCTGGCCGACGAGATCCTCATCGACCACCACATCCGCAGCCGCGCCGGAGTCAACCAGAACGTCGGCATCGGCGTCAGCGAAGCCCCCCGCGGCACCCTCTTCCACCACTACGAGGTGGACGACAACGGCCTGCTGGAGAAGGTCAACCTGATCATCGCCACCGGCCAGAACAACCTGGCCATGAACCGCACGGTGGCGCAACTCGGGCGGCACTACATCCGCGGCGGCAAGAAGGAGATTCCGGAAACGATGCTCAACCGCATCGAACACGGCATCCGCTGCT
>CAZYXS010000108.1:3138-11064 GCA_964650955.1 uncultured Desulfuromonadales bacterium
GCCATGAACCGCACGGTCAAGCAAATCGCCCAGCGGTTTCTCGCCGGCGACAAGCTCGACCAGGGACTGCTCAACCGGGTGGAGCACGGCATCCGCGCCTTCGACCCCTGCCTGAGCTGCTCCACCCACGAGGCCGGGCGCATGCCGTTGCAGGTGCAGCTGTGCGATGCCCGGGGCACCCTGCTGGACGAGGTCAAACGCGGCTGATGTGGCTGATTGTCGGCTACGGAAATACCCTGCGGGGGGATGACGGCGCCGGCTACCGCCTGGCGGAGCTGCTGCAGGAGCGGCTTTCCCCGCACCGGGCGCGGGTGCTGGCGCAGCACCAACTCACCCCCGAACTGGCCCTCGAACTGGCCTCCCCCGACATCGACCGGGCCCTGTTTCTCGACGCCCGGCGAGGCCAGTGGGAGCCCCTGATCCTCACCCCCATCCACCCCTCCTCCGACGGGGGCAGCTGCGGCCACCAGCTCGCTCCTGAATTGCTGCTGCAGATGGCGGGTTCTCTCTACGGCCACGCCCCCCAATCCTGGCTCCTCACCCTCCCCGCCAGCCGCTTCGATATGGGCGAAGGACTGAGCGCCGCGGCCGCCGCGGGGGTGAAGTTTTCCACGCTGCAGATTAAGGGTCTTATTGCTGGTGGTCCGAAGACCGTGGTCAATCCCAGCTCGGGGTATTTGGCCAACCGGTCTAATCAATTGCCGTAACGCTCCCTGACCGCGCCTCCTATCCTGCATGGTCGCCTCTTCACGCCAATGCCAAAAACCTAAGGACCGAAACCAGCTTGCCGATTTTTCTATGAATTTCGTCGCTTCCCACAATGAAACAATGGTTCTTGACCCCCGTTGAAAACAATGTGGTTCAATCCCGGCTCTTTTTTCGTTAGAATTGTTGGACAGACAAACAGAAGGAGGTAGCTGCGGAGGGCTGCATGACCTTGAGCAAAGCACAAAAAGACCAACTGAAACAGGAGGTGGCTCGTTGCCTATCCGCCGAGCCGGAAGTGCGCAAGATCGTGATTTTCGGCTCCTTTGTCAGCAGCGATCAACCTCATGACCTAGATATCGCGGTGTTTCAGGAAAGCGACGAGGCCTACCTCCCTCTCGCTCTGAAGTACCGCCGTAAGCTCGCCCGAATCGCGGATCAGATCCCACTTGACGTCATTCCCGTACGGCCCGCGCCGTTACCCGGTCAATTCCTGCGCGCCATCGAACGCGGCGAGGTCATTTATGAACGCAGAAGCTGAGGAGTGGCTGACTTACGCCGCTGAAAATCTGGAAATGGCTCGGTTGGCCCTGGAGCGGGGTCTGTTCAATCCATGCCTGCAGAACTGCCAGCAAGCCGTGGAAAAGGGGCTCAAAGCATTGCTGGCCGATCAGGGCACAGATATTCCCAGGACCCACCACATCCGCGAATTGGCGCGCCTCGCGAAAACCGTCCGCATTGCCTGCGACCTGTCCAACGAGGATTGCGACCTGCTGGACGCGATCTATATCCCGTCCAAGTACCCGGTCTTCGGCATCCTCCCTGATCAGATCGCAGACGTTGAAACCTGCCAACGCTGTTTGTCGATCGCCACCCGCATCCTGGATAACCTCCCCTCCCGGTAACCCCACCCGTTTCTCCCACGCTGCGCCCCCTTCCTTCAGTGATCATCCATCCTGAACCTGTTAGAGAGGCAATTTGCCCGCCAGGGCCGATGCGCTTTTTCTACCAGATCCTGGGAGGCACACCATGACCCACAAAGGCAGGTCCTTTTTCCTCCGACGCGCCCTGGGGCTGGTCCTTTTGACCGGTGCACGGGCTGGCCCGGCAGGCTGAGGAATCAGAGTTTGACCCGCGGAAGTTCCTCGGCAATGGCGAGGATGCGTTTGGCGTTATCTTGGATCCTGGCGATCAGCTTCTGGGCGAAATCCAGTTCCTCTCCGGGCAGAACGTCGTCGAGAGGTAGGCGCGCCAGGCTGTCCAGCACCGCCGTGCAGAGGTTTTTCAGGCTGGTTGCGACTTGCCGCTGCCGCAAGATGCAGGCCTCGCAAAACAAGGCCAGATCGAACGCCATCACCTTTTCCGCGGCAAATTCGTCTCCGATGGCCATGGCCAGATCATGATCGAACTCCGCGCCGTAGAGATCGATATTGAGCAGGTCATAGCCAGGGGCCACATCGATGCCCGCCCTGCTGACGAAAAACGAAATGTTCTTGCCGTGGGCATCGCTGTTGCCGATCAGCAGTTGGAACAGGGTCCAGTTCAGCAGATCTCGAAGGGCCACGGCCGGGATGCGGCAATGACGGGCTGCGGAAAAAAGCTTCGGCAGGCTGGCGCCGCTCCTGAGGCGGGCACCCTCCCCTGACTTGCCGAAGGGGCGCTCGTATTTCCAGGTGGGGGGCAGATCGAGCAGCTGACAGCCGTCGATCAGATGCACCCTGTCGACCTTATCCCCGCGCCAGCGCCGATCGAAGCGCTCGACCACCAGAACCGGCTCCCCCAGCCGCCGCAAGGAGACCCTGGCCACCGGCAAGCCGACCAGTTCCGCCAGTTTCATGCAAAGGAACTCGTTGACCATCATGTGCATATCCGGGCGCCGGCCGAACTTCAGCAGATGGGTCGAGGCCAGTTCCCCCTCACCGAACCCCATGGCGCCATCGGGCCGGATCAGGATCGGCAGTTTATCCTGAACCCCGGCGACAGAAAGGCGCGGCTTGCCGTCCCAGGTGGCGATGGAGATGGTCTGGCGCCCGGCAATCCGCTCCTGCAGTTCCTCCGCGCTGACCTCCCGAAAAACCGTCGGGCGAGGTGCCTTCCCCGCACTCTCATACTGAAAGGTCAGGGCACCAGTCGTTTCGGCGCCGATCAAGGCAACCAGGCCGAAGATATTGCTCCTGGAAATCTGGTGATCGACCGACAGTTCCTCGAGCCACCGCCCCTCGGGCAGCAGGTTGGAAAGGAAGCGTTTGACCGCCTCCGACTCACAGGCGCCGGGTTTCAGGTGCGGCGAGATCGGGTACCCCGGCCCTTCCTCCAACCAGGAGGGAACATATTCCAACCCGTAGCGGTCGTCCTTGCCTGCCAGGGTGATGACGCCGAGGGGTTCGCGGTTCAGGAATACCGACAGAGCCTCCTGCATTAGACCTCCCAGGGCTCCACGATGAGGCGAATGCCCAGCATGCGGCACACCGTCAGGATGCTGGAAAGCTTGACGTCCCCCCGGGCCGTTTCGATCTTGGTCAGCGTGTCCACGGCCACCCCGCAAAACGCCGCCGCTTCGTGCATCCCCATTCCGGATTGGGTACGCCGGGCGCGAACAAACCTGCCCAGAGTCTCGGCATCAAGGGGACCGTTTTGGATTGGGGTCGGCAGGGATTTGATGGTTTTAGGCATGGCTGCCTCCGCAGGATAAATACTACTTTAATAGTATATATTGCGCAGGTGGTCGCATGTCAACAAAAATACTGCCGAAATGGTATTGCTTAGAAACAAACAAAATATCGTCTGAAAATTCTATCTCGGCAGTATTTGTTAGCGCCCTAGGGGTGTATGAGACCCAGAAAAAAAGGAAACCTTACTAGGTTTCTCTGGATGGATTGGCGGGAAAAAGGGGCGGGTCAAAATGGGGGAGAAAGAACCCCCTCGACGGTTTCATACAAGGCCTGAACCCGTATTAAAAGGTCCTGCCGAGCCGAGGGAGGCGATCCAGGCTTTGAGGGATTTCTCAGCGACCTGTTGGGCATGGAAACCGAAAATTTCATCGTCAGCCGCGTCAGGGTCAAGTAGAGATGCAGTGCCTTGAGATCTTTTCCGGCCATAACCAGCATGCGCCGGGCCGACTCAATGCTTGTCATAGAGAACCCGCCCTTCACGCGGCGCCCGATAAACAACATGATTGCGGTCGTTGCGCAACTCGTCAATTTCCCCTTGCGAGTACACCAGAAAATCTTTGGCGACGGGGATCTCCCGGAGCAGCCGCCAGAGCTTGATCATCTCTGGCCGCCGGCTGCGACTTGGGCCAAACGGCTGGTCTTCCACAACCAGCAGATCGAGGTCGGAATCGCTGCGGGCATCCCCCCGGGCATGGAAACCAAACAGAATCACCTGGCGGGGATTGACCGCCTCGACGATCTGTTTCGTCATCTGCCGCAAAAGTTCATCCGCAACCGGTATCATCCCGTAGAGCCTCCTTTAGAGATACAGAAACACTAATGGAATCCTGATTACTACCAATCTTCCGCAAGCCAAGTCCCCCTTTCTTAAAGGGGGATTGAGGGGGATTTGCCTTTGGTTGCCGCTCTTAAATCCCCCCTAGCCCCCCTTTGCAAAGGGGGGTAACGACTCAGCAGAAGATCAGTGTTAATTGGGAATGGATTTGGCTATTTTGTGCAACCGGTGAAGGCATTGCACGTTTCCTTCGCAAACAGTCGCCAAAAGTCATACGAAGAAAGCGGCCGGGGAGGATAAGCGAAATTAAAGATACTGTCCCCGAAATTCGGGCTGTCCCCGAAATTCCAGAAGAGGGGGAGGTTGGATTTATTTTGTTATCTTGCCAGGCGATACCGTGCCCCGCGGCGCTCTCCCGTCTGCACCACCTTCCCCTCCTCCTTCAATTGCCGGATAGCCCATGTCCATTCGGCGTCGGTGATTCCGGTGGCGGATGTAATCCCAGCCCGGGAATATTCGCCCCCGGACTGCATCTGGGCCAGGATGGCCTGGGGGATATTGCGATTGTAGGGGGCCGGGGTTTCGGCCACCAGGGGGAGCGGCTGCTCCGCGCGGGGAGGTTTTGCTTTTGCACCCCTCGCCCTCGGGGAGAGGGGCTGGGGTGAGGGCGCCTTTTCTCGCCGGGCAACCCCCTTGCGCTTCACCGGCGCCGCCTGCGCCCGCTGGGCGCGGATGCGTTCCAGCAGCACCGAGGCCGGCTCGTCGTTTTCGTCCTGTGGCACCAGTTCGCCGCGGAAGGCCTTGGCGAGGATCGACTGGGTGAGCCGGTCAACGTGCGTCTTGGCCTTGGCGTAGCGGGCTTCGAGCTGGTCGGCGAGGGTGAAAAGGGCTTCGACCCGGCGGACGATTTCTTGTTGCTCTGGGAATGGTGGTAACGCGAGTGGATAAGGGTTCAACGTTTCGAGTTTGATATTTGGTTGTCCACCGCCTGCATAGGAAATCTGGCGAAGATCAACTTTCCTACTGCGAAGGTACAGTTCAACGTATTTATTGCCGTCCAGCGTGCCTGTTTCAATTCCAACCAGACTGTCCGGGAAACACATCTCATAGCTCAACAGGCCAGTATTCCCGATAGTCGCACCAACAATTGCAATCGCAATAGTGCCGTAAGAGAATTTCTTGCTTACCGACAATCCTTTGTCATTAAGCGTTTGCTGGTGCGTTGAAATCCAACCCCCGTCGGGGGGCAGATTCCCGATTTGTATAAATGGATGCTCACCGTCATAGCAACTGGGATCGTTTCTGGGCCGAACCGAGAATCTTCCCCTGGAGCATTTTCCATAGTTTCCAAGCGCTACCCATTCCCAAGTATCGGGCAACTCAGGGAGGTCCCCGCTAAAATGCGAGGTATGAAATTGTATTTTTTGAATGAGGGGTGCTGAGATTTCAACGTTTTGGTTCCCCTCCCGCCAATCCGCCGTCAACCGCCCGGAGCAGGCGGCGGCGAGGACAGCCTGGCGGAAGCGCTTGAGGATGCCGGGAATCTTCGCCAGCCGCTGCTGGCAGGCGTCGACCTTGCTGAGCAGGGTTTCCAGCTTGGCCACGATGCGGCGTTGTTCGTTGAGGGGGGGGAGGGGGGCTGGTATTTGGGCGGCATTCTTGCCCGAGATTTCAGCAAAGGTTGTCCCGCTCGCGAGTTCCTCAACAAGGGGTTTTGCATATTTCAGGTAGAAAAACAAAAACTCAGGGAGGACCACGTCCTCGCAGATAAAACTTTTGAATCCCTGGTTGGTACTGATCTCGTTTGCTGCTACAGCGACATAGCCGATGGGAGCGCGACTGGAAAACAACACAGCCCCTATTGGCATTAGCTTCGCCGAAGAGTTTTCGTATCCTTTTCTGGTAAGAAATCGCTTTCCCCGGGAAACATACATCCCTCTGAAGTCACTCAAGTCGGCGGGAGTGAGCCAAGGCACACCTTCATCGGAAGAAAAGTTTTCAGGGATTGAAGCATCAGGAGTGCCTCCGCCAACTACTTTGGCAATCTCTCCAGTAAAGCAAGTCGCCCACCCATTCGGCAACCCGCTCAAACCTCCACCCCCTCTTCCCGCCCGCCATCCTCGCTCCCTAGCTCCCGCAAAATAATCCCCGCTTCGATGCGAGCAGCGTCCAGGAGTTTTCCGACCAGCTCAAAAGTGGATTCTCTAACAAGCTGTAAGAGAATTTGGGCGTCGCTGTGTTCCTGACACATCTGATGTATGAAGCTATTGCTATAAACAGTCTCTTTCCCGGCCCAGGATATTTCTCCAACAAATTGTGGGAGATATCTGCGACATGCTTTCGCTGAAATAAATTGCAGGTTAATCATTTCTCTACCCCCTCTTCCTGCTCGATCAGCCGCACGATTTCGCGCAGATCATCGACCACCGCCTCCAGCTCGGTGATCGCCTCGGCGGCCAGGTCCTGCGGCTCGGGGAGCTCATCGCCGCTCTCCAGCGACTCGTCCTTGAGCCAGGTGATGTCGAGTTTGTAGTCGCGGGCCTTGATGTCGGCGATGGGGAAGGTGCGGAAACGGCCGGTTTCACCGGTGTCGACGCGGGGCGAGCGGCCGTTGGGGTCGGCGCCGTAGGCGGCCTCGAACTCTTCGAAGTGCTTGTCGGCGAGGGGGCGCTCCTTCTTGGTGATGCCGGGGACGTTGGAGCGGGCGTCGAAGATCCAGACGTTTTCCGTCGGCAGCCCCTTCTGAAAGAAGATGACGTTGGCCTTGACCCCCTGGCTGTAGGGGGTGAAGGTGCCGCGGGGCAGGCGCAGGACGGTGTGCAGGTTGCAATCCTGCATAAGGATTTCGAAGACCTCCCCCGCCTTTCCCTCGAACAGGCAGTTGTCGGGCAACACCATGGCCGCGCGGCCGCCGGGTTTGAGGGTGTTGACCACGTGCTGAACGAAGTTGAGCTGCTTGTTGCTGGTCTCGATGGTAAAGTCCTCGCGCTCGGGGGCCTGGTTGGCCCCCTTGGTGCCGAAGGGCGGGTTGGTGAGGACGACGTCGAACTTGTCGCTGCCGGGGGGCTCGTAGATGGTGTCGCCGAGCTTGATGTGCGGCTCGACCCCGTGCAGGTAGAGGTTCATCAGCGCCAGCCGGCGCGGGCGGGGGACGAGGTCCTGGCCGTGGTAGGTTCCGTTTTTTATCCGCTTGGCGTCCTCACGGGCAAAGACCCCCTTGTTCTGGCCCACCAGCCACTCGTAGGCGCAAACGAGAAAACCGCCGGTACCGCAAGCCGGGTCGCAAATGGTGAAGTCGGCCTTGCCACGCGGGTCGGGGCGCATGACGCGGACAATGGACTGGATCAGCACCCGCGGGGTGAAGTATTGTCCCGCCCCCTTTTTCCCCTCGCTCGCCGCCTTCTCCAGCAGCCCCTCGAAGGCCGCCCCCTTGACGTCGACATCGAGGCTGGTCCACTCCTCCTCGTCGATCAGGGCGATGATGCGCTTGAGGTTGACCGGATTGGTGAAGCGGGACATGGACTGGGCGAAGATGTCGCCGAGCATCCCCTTCTGCCGCCCGAGGGCACGCAGCACATCGGTGAAATGCTCCAGCAGCGCCGTCCCCGATTTGGCCCGCAGCGCCGGCCAACTGCAGTTGGTGACGACCTTTTCCCCCTTCTCGTTAACCCAGGCCGCGTGCGAGAGGTCGATCTCCCGCTCGTCGGCCATCTTCAGAAAGAGCAGGTAGGTGAGCTGCTCGATATAGTCGCCGTAATCGATGCCGTCGTGGCG
>CAZYXS010000109.1:0-10789 GCA_964650955.1 uncultured Desulfuromonadales bacterium
GTACCCTGGGGGCTCGATTCCGGCCATGGTCAACCTGATCGTGGTGCTGGGGGGGGACGGGACCCTGATTTCCGTGGCGCGCAAGGTGGGGGATTTGCGAACCCCTATTCTCGGCGTCAACCTGGGGAGCCTGGGCTTTCTCACCGAGATCACCCTGCAGGAGATTTTTCCGGTGCTCGAGCAGGTGGTGCGGGGGGATTTTACCGTTTCCAGCCGCATGATGCTCGACGCCGTGGTGCGCCGGGAGGGGCGGGAAGTCGGCCGTTACCGGGTGCTCAACGACGTGGTCATCAACAAGGGGGCCCTGGCTCGCATCATCGACATGGAGGCGTCGGTCGACGATGTCTACCTGACCACCTTCAAGGCCGACGGCCTGATCATTTCCACCCCCACCGGCTCCACCGGCTACTGTCTGGCCGCCGGCGGGCCGATCATCTACCCCGATCTCGACTGCCTGGTGCTGGCGCCCATCTGTCCGCACATGCTGACCAACCGGCCGATCATTGTCTCAGACAAGGCGATCATCCGGGTGGAGGTTAAGTTTCAGGACCAGGACGTGGTCTTCACCGCCGACGGCCAGGTCGGGATGCCCCTGCAGGGGGGAGATGTGGTCGAGGTGCGGCGCTCCCGCAGTTGCACGCTGCTGGTGAAGAGTCCGACCAAGGATTACTTCGCGGTGCTGCGGACCAAGCTGCGGTGGGGCGAGCGCTGAGCCTGTCCGCCGTCCCCCGTTCAGGATCTGCCGCCAAAGGTGACCGTCCATGCTGACTGAACTCAATATCCGCAATTTTGCCATCATCGATCGGTTGCAGGTGCGCTTTGGCCCGGGCTTCAACGTGCTGACCGGGGAGACGGGGGCCGGCAAGTCGATCATCATTGATGCGGTCGGCCTGCTGCTCGGAGACCGGGCGCGGCCGGAGCTGATCCGTACCGGCGAGGAGGAAGCGACCGTCGAGGCGCTGTTCGATATCGCCGGTCTGGCGACCCTGCAGGCGGAACTGGCCGAGCAGGGGCTGGAGGACGGGGAGGAACTGCTGGTGCGGCGGGTGGTGGCCCGTTCTGGAAAAAACCGGGTTTACGTCAACGGATCCCTGGCCAGGCTGGGGCAGTTGCAGCCCCTCACTGCGCAACTGCTGGCCATCTATGGTCAGCACGAGCACCAGAATCTGCAAAAAGCCGAGCAGCACCTGGCCATGCTCGATGGGTATGCCGGCCTGGCCAGCGACCTGGAGGCCTATCAGCAGTTTTTCCGTGAGCTGCAGGGGCTGGAGGCGCGCCTGGAGCAGCTGCAGGCCGCCGAACGGCAGCGCCAGCAAAGGCTCGATCTGCTCTCTTTCCAGAGCCGGGAACTGGCGGCGGCGGCCCTGCGGCCGGGGGAGGACGAGGAATTGGCCGCCGAGCGGTTGCTGCTGCAGCATGCCGAACGGCTGGCCCTGGCCACTGAAGGTGGCTACGAGTTGCTTTACGGCGGAGACGGAGCGGTGGTGGAGCGCTTGGAAGGTTTGGCGAGTCAGCTCGAGTCCCTGGCTGGGGTTGACCCGCGCCTGGGCGCTTGGGCCGAAGGGCTCCGCGCTGCCCTGTTCACCCTCGAAGACGTGGCTGCCGGGCTGCGGGATTACCAAGGGGAGGCCTTCGAACAGGGCCGTCAGGCCGAGGTGGAGGAACGACTGGCCCTGCTGGCCGCGCTCAAGCGCAAGTACGCACCGACTCTCGCCGAAATAATCGCCTTGCAACAGGGGATCGACGAGGAGTTGGACACCCTGGCCAATGTCGAGGCGAAACGGGAGGAGCTGCAGCAGCAGATCCAGTCCTCGGGCCAGCGCCTGCAGCGGGCCGGTGAACAGCTCTCGGCTCGGCGGAAGGAAGCGGCGGAGCGTCTGGCAACGGGGGTGGAAGGCGAACTGCAGGCCCTGGCCATGCCCAAGGCGCGCTTCGAAGTGCGTTTTATCCCCCTGTCCGAGCCGGGCCCAAAAGGGCTGGAGCGGGGGGAGTTCTACCTGTCGCCCAATCCGGGGGAGGAGGCCAAGCCTTTGGCCTGGATCGCTTCGGGAGGGGAGCTGTCCCGCATCATGCTGGCGTTGAAGCGGGCGGCCCCGGCGGGGGACGGGGTGCCGACCCAGATCTTCGACGAGGTCGATGCCGGTATCGGCGGGGTCGCGGCTACCGCGGTAGGGGAAAAGCTGCGGGCTGTGGCTGCCGGCCAGCAGGTGCTCTGCATCACCCATCTGCCCCAGGTGGCGGCCTTCGCCGATCGCCATTACCGGGTGGAAAAACGGGAGCGGGATGGCCGTACCCGCACCGAACTGCTGCTGCTGCCCGATGCCGAGCGGGTGCAGGAGATGGCCCGGATGCTCGGCGGCGCCCAAGTCACCGAACGTACCCTCGAACATGCCCGTGAACTGATCCGCCTGTCGGCAGGAACCGGCACCAACGACCCCGACGGGATGCCAACGGCACCCGCCGCCGCAGGAGAAAACGCATGATCCGCAAAGCCCGCATCGCCGATGTCAAAACGATCCACAAGTTGCTTCTCAACTATGCCAAGGAGGGGTTGATGCTCTCCCGCTCTCTGGCCGAACTTTACGAGGGCATCCGCGATTTTTACGTCTATGAGGAAAATGGCGAGGTCATCGGCACCGTTTGCCTGGAAATCTGCTGGGACGATCTGGCCGAAGTCCGCTCGCTGGCCGTGACGGAAGGGCGGGGACTGCGGGGCATCGGCCGGATGCTCGTGGAGGCCTGCCTGGAGGAGGCGCGGGAACTGGGGCTGAAGCGGGTCTTCGCGTTGACCTACAAACCCGGTTTTTTCGAAAAACTCGGGTTTCACCTCATCGAGAAATCGGAGCTTCCGCACAAAATCTGGACCGATTGCATCAAGTGCCCCAAGTTTCCCGAATGCGACGAGGTGGCTCTGAGCATCACCCTCTGAAGGGGGCGCGGCGGCCAGGAAAAATCCTTATTATAGCAATGTTTTATCTTTGTTTCGGCGGCTGCTTTACGCAACCTGCTTGACTTTTCGCGCACTTTCCGGTTACTTAATGTCCTCGGCCCGATTCCAGGTGGTCTGTTTGAACTTCAGGAGGGTCCGGTGTCTGCGAAAAAATTTGCCATTCTGATCATCCCCGAAGGGTCGCACCGGGTTCGCCGGTTCAGCATCCAGCGCGGGGTTCTGCAAGCCGTGGCGGTGGTGCTGGCGCTGGTGGTGCTGGCAGTGGGCGGGGTGCTGGTCGACTATGTCCGTACCACTCTCGACCGCAACGAGCTGCAACAGCTGCGGGCCCAGAACCGCACCCAGGAGATGGAGCTGCGCCGGCTTTCTGCCAGCCTCGAGACCCTGCGCGAGGAAATGGTGGTGCTGGCCCAGAACGATGCCAAGGTGCGGGTCATGGCGCAACTCTCCCGGCCCAAGGCCGATATGCTGGCCGGCATTGGCGGGGCGCCGGAGCGGGATGCCACCACCGATTTCGCCAGCCTGCAGAAGCAGATCGACCAGATCGTCCAGGCCATCGACCTGCGCCGGGAGAGCCAGGAGGAGATCCAGGCTTTTCTCAGCGACCAGCGCTCCTTGCTGGCCTCCAAACCCAAGGGGTGGCCGTCCCGGGGCTGGATGACCTCCGGCTTCGGCATGCGTCGTTCCCCCTTCTCCGGCAAACCGAAGATGCATGAGGGGATCGATATTGCCGCCAGCATCGGTACCCCGGTGTTTTCCACCGCTGATGGCATTGTCAGCCAGGCGGAAACGGTGGCCGGCTACGGCAAGCTGGTGGTGATCGATCATGGCTACGGTTACAAGACCTACTACGGGCACAATTCCAAACTGCACGTGAAGGTCGGCCAGAAGGTGCGGCGGGGGGAGAAAATCGCTGCCGTGGGCAATAGCGGCAGTTCCACGGGGGCCCACCTGCATTACGAGGTCCGTCTCAACGGGGTGCCGCTCAACCCTCGAAAGTATCTCTAGCTGCCCTTCAGGCACCTATTCAAGCCTCGGTTATTCCGGGGCTTTTTTGCGTTTTTCGGGGGGCTGCGGGCAGCCCCCTTTGGGCTTGGCAGCTTCGGCTCGATATGGTAGAATTCCCGCCTTTGTCATTGGCATGACATGCTGTTCCAATTTTCCTGAGTTTTGACCTGCGACGGTCAGAGCGCCTCCCCGTGGAGCCCATCGATATGTTCGGTAGCATTGTCAAAAAACTGGTCGGCAGCAAGAACGAACGTGAACTGAAGCGGATGCAGCCGTTGGTGGCGAAAATCAACAGTCTGGAGCCTGAGATCTCGGCTCTCTCCGATGCCGAACTGCAGGCCAAGACCGGGCAGTTCCGGGAGCGCCTGGCCGCCGGAGAAACCCTGGACGGTTTGTTGCCCGAAGCCTTCGCGGTGGTGCGCGAAGCGGCCAAACGGGTGCTGGGGATGCGCCACTTCGACGTTCAGCTCATCGGCGGCATGGTCCTGCACTCGGGCAAGATCGCCGAAATGAAAACCGGCGAGGGCAAGACCCTGGTGGCAACTCTCCCCGCCTACCTCAATGCTCTGGCCGGTAAAGGGGTCCACGTCATCACCGTCAACGACTACCTGGCCCGGCGCGACTCCGAGTGGATGGGGCAGGTGCATCGCTTTCTCGGCCTGAACGTCGGGGTGATCGTGCATGGCCTCAACGACGCCCAGCGGCAGGCCGCCTACGGCTGCGACATCACCTACGGCACCAACAACGAGTTTGGTTTCGATTACCTGCGCGACAACATGAAGTTCGCCCTGGCCGACTACGTGCAGCGGGACCTCTCCTTCGCCATCGTCGACGAGGTGGACTCGATCCTCATCGACGAGGCCCGCACGCCGCTGATCATTTCCGGCCCCAGCGAGGCGTCCAGCGACCTCTATTACGCCGTCAACCGCATCATCCCGATGCTGAAAAAAGGGGAGACCATCGAGCATCGCGACGGCAAGCTGGGTCAGACCGTCAAGGAGTACACCGGCGACTTCACCGTGGACGAGAAGGCCAAGGCGGCGACCCTGACCGAGGCCGGCGTGGCCCGGGTGGAGAAACTGCTGGGGGTGGAAAACCTGTACGATCCCCGCAACATCGAAATCCTCCATCACGTCAACCAGGCCCTCAAGGCCCACGCCCTGTTCAAGCGGGATGTGGATTACGTGGTCAAGGACGGCGAGGTCTGCATCGTCGATGAGTTCACCGGACGCCTGATGCCTGGGCGGCGCTGGAGCGACGGCCTGCACCAGGCGGTGGAAGCCAAGGAAGGGGTGAAGATCGAGAGCGAGAACCAGACCCTGGCGACCATTACTTTCCAGAACTACTTTCGCATGTACGACAAGTTGGCGGGCATGACCGGCACCGCCGACACCGAGGCTGCGGAATTCCACGAAATCTACAAGCTCGACGTGGTGGTCATTCCCACCAACCGGCCGATGCAGCGGCGCGACCTGGCGGACGTCATCTACAAGACCGAAAAAGAGAAGTTCACCGCCGTCATCGCCGACATCGTCGAGCGCAACGCCAAGGGGCAGCCGAGCCTGGTGGGGACCATCTCCATCGAAAAATCGGAAGTGCTCTCTGAAATGCTGCGCAAGCGGGGTGTCGCCCACAACGTCCTCAATGCCAAGCAGCACGAGCGGGAGGCAGAGATCGTGGCCCAGGCCGGCCGTCGGGGGGCGGTGACCATCGCCACCAACATGGCCGGCCGCGGTACCGACATCATCCTCGGCGGCAACGCGGAAATGCTCGCCCGCCGGGAAGCAGCCACGGCCGAAGATCCGGAAGCCGCTTTCGCCGCGGCGCTGGAAAAATACCGTGCCATCTGCGCCGAGGAGAAGGCCGCGGTGCTGGAATCGGGAGGCCTCTATATCCTGGGGACCGAGCGGCACGAGTCGCGGCGCATCGACAACCAGCTGCGGGGGCGTAGTGGCCGCCAGGGAGACCCCGGCGAAAGCCATTTCTATCTCAGTCTGGAGGACGACCTGCTGCGGATTTTCGGCTCCCACCGAGTCGCCTTCGTCATGGACAAGCTGAAGATTCCAGAAAATGAGCCGATCGAGCACGGCATCATTTCCAAGGCGATCGAGAATGCGCAGAAGAAGGTCGAAGCCCACAACTTCGATATCCGCAAGCACCTGATCGAATACGACGATGTCATGAACAAGCAGCGCGTGGTGATCTACACCCAGCGCAAGGAAGTGCTGCGGGGGGAGAACATCCGCCAGACCATCGACAGTATCTGTGAAGAAGTTGTCGCCGACATGGTGGCGACCTTCTGCCCGGAGAAGACCCCGGCCGCGGACTGGAACTGGGAGAGCCTGGGGGAGGATTTCTTCAACCAGTTCTTTTTCCATCCCCAACTCCCCGAGGAGGTCGGGGGGGTGAAACAGGCGGATCTGGAGGGTCACCTCAACGCCCTGGTGCAGGCGCGGTTGGCCGAGCGGGAATTGGAATTCTCCCCGCCGGTGCTGGAACATCTCTCCAAGGTGCTGCTGCTGCAGACCATCGACCAGCAGTGGAAGGACCATCTGCTCTCCATCGATCACCTTAAAGAGGGGATCGGCCTGCGCGGATACGGCCAGAAGAACCCCAAGGAGGAGTACAAGCGGGAGGCTTACGGCCTGTTCATGGCGATGATGGGCCGCATCCGCCAGGAGGTCATCCAGAAGCTGTTCCGGGTTCAACTGCGCCGGGAAGAGGACGTGGAACGGATGGAAGAGGAGGAGCACCAGCGCCGCCGGCGCCTGGTGTTGAGCCGTTCCGGCGGCGAGGAGCAGCCCGCCAAACCGGTGACCCGGGAAGATGACAAGGTCGGCCGCAACGACCCCTGCCCCTGCGGCAGCGGCAAGAAATACAAGAAATGCTGCGGAGCCTGATGCGCTGATTGGCGCGCGAGAGGGCGGAGGGGGCAATGGCGCTGGAACGGGATTCGGAGACGGCAACCCTGCTGGTGGTGGACGACGCCCCCTTTTTCAGCCGTCTGCTCGCCGATCTGCTCGCCAGCCGTGGTTTCGCAGTGCTGCAGGCCGCCTCGGGCCAGGAAGTGATCGACCTGGTCAATCGCCAGGAGATCGACCTGATCCTGTCCGATATCGAGATGCCCGGCATCAACGGGCCCGAATTGCTGCGGCGGGTCAAACGGCAGCACCCCGAGATGCCGGTCATCATGATCTCCGCCCACCAGGATTTCCAGGCCGCCCGCGAGGTGCTGCGGGACGGTGCTCTGGAATATCTCACCAAGCCTATTGACGAGATCGAGCTGTTTGCCGCCGTTGACCGGGCCTTGGCGCTGCGGCAGGAGTTCCGCCGCCGCCAGCAGCTCGACCGCCAGGCCCAAAGGCGTCTGTCCGACCTGGTGCTGTTGCGGGAAATTGGCGATACCGCCAACAGCTCCGCCGACCTGCAACGCTTGATCGACAAGGTGCTTGACTCCATCCGGCTTTCGGCGGAGGTGGAGATCGCCTCGCTGATGCTCCTCGAAGCCGACGGCCTGCTGCACATCCGGGCCGCCCGGGGCCTGCCCGCCGAGGTGGTGGCCGCCGCCCGGGTGGCGCCGGGGGAGGGGGTCGCCGGGCATGTGCTGGAGCACGGGCAGCCGGTGCTGATTGACGACCTGGAGCGGGATGGGCGCTTCGCCCCGGCCGCCGGTGCCCGGCGTTACAGCAATCGCTCCCTCCTTTCGGTGCCGTTGCGGCTGCGCGACCGAATCATCGGCGTGCTCAACGTCAACAACAAGCTGTCCGGCGAAACCTTTGCGGCCGCCGACCTGCACCTGCTCACCACCATTGCCAACCAGACGGCGCTGGCGATCGAGAACTTCGAACTGGTTTCGAGCCTGCGGCGCCAGGCCCGGGAACTGGAACAGGCCAACCTGAGTCTGCAACATCAACAGCAGGCCCGTGGGCGATTGGTCTGCAATCTCTCCCATGAACTGAAAACCCCCCTGACCTCCGTCCTCGGTTATGTCGACCTGGTGTTGAACTTTTTCGCCGAGTTGGAGCCCGAGGCGCTGCGGGATTATCTGCAGCAGGTCCATGGTCAGGGGATGCACATGGCCCGGCTGATCGAGGGGATGTTGACCCTGTTCACCCTCGATGCCGGAGGGGGGCAATGGCAATTTGAAGAACTCGATCTGGAGGCGGCGTTGCGCTCCTGCCTAGGGGACCGGGACGCCGACTGCGCCCAGGCGGGATTGAAAATCGACCTCGCCCACGCTCCGCAGCGCAGGGTCTGGGCGGATCGGGAACTGCTCCAGGGACTGTTGGCGGCGCTGCTCGACAACGCCATCAAGTTCAATCGTCCGGGGGGACGATTGGCCGTCCGCAGCGAGCCGCGCTGGCGCGACGGTCTGGAATTTGTCTATCTGCAGATCCACAATGATGGTCTGGGTATCCCTGTGGGCCAGGAGCAGGCCATTTTCGAGCAGTATGCGCAGTTGGGCGACATCAATACCGATAAACCCCAGGGGGTGGGGATCGGTCTGGCGCTTTGCCAGGCGATCCTGAAACACCTGCGGGGGGACATTTTTCTCGAACCCGCCGGGACGGAGGGAACCACCTTCGGGGTGCTCCTGCCGACCCGTGCCAGCTATGGAGTGTTGATCAATGGTGAAGCAGACGGAGATCAAGGGGGTCAAGGGGTTCAAGTTCGCCTCCCGCTCGGCGGCAATCAAGAAGTCGGGCAAGCCTGACCTGACCCTGATCTATTCGGAGGTTCCTGCCCGCTGTGCCGGCGTGTTCACCACCAACAAGGTGGTCGCGGCGCCGGTGGTTGTCTCCCAGCCAAGGGTGCGGGCGGGCCTGTGTCAGGCGGTACTGGTCAACAGCGGCAACGCCAACGCCTGCACCGGCGAACAGGGACTGCATGACGCCCTGCGCTGCGGTGCCCTGACCGCCCAGGCTCTCGGCATCGCCGAGGAACTGGTGACGGTCTCCTCGACGGGGGTGATCGGCTTGCCCCTGCCCATGGAGAAATTCGAGCGTCATCTTCCTGGCCTGGCCGCCGACCTGGCCCCCAACGGGGCAACCCAGTCGGCGGAGGCGATCATGACCACCGACGCCTTCCCAAAAATCTCCGCAGTGCAGGTGGCCTCCGGCGGCTATACCCTGCTCGGCATCGCCAAGGGGGCCGGCATGATCCATCCCAACATGGCCACCATGCTCGCCTTCGTGATGACCGACGCGGCGGTGGACCCGGCGGTACTGGATGCCTCCCTGCGCAGCGGGGTGGACCGCTCTTTCAACAGCATCACCGTCGATCGCGATACCTCCACCAACGACATGGTGCTACTGCTGGCCAACGGCCAGGCCGGCAACGGGGAAATCCGCCCGGGGACTCCCGAAGCGGCCGAGTTCGCCAACCAGTTGCAGCAGGTCCTGCTCGATCTGGCCAAGATGATCGTGCGCGACGGCGAGGGGGCGACCAAACTGGTCCGGATCCATGTGCGCGGGGCGCGCAGCGACGCCGATGCACGGCTGGCGGCCTGCAGCGTGGCCACCTCCAATCTGGTGAAGACGGCCTTTTTCGGCGAGGACGCCAACTGGGGGCGGATCATCGCAGCTGTCGGTTATTCCGGCGCCGATGTCGATCCGAACAAGGTGGCGATCCGCTTCGGGGAGGTGCCGGTGGTCGAAAACGGCATCGGCACCGGCAAGGAACTGGAGGCGCAGGCGACGGAAGTGCTCAAGACTCCCGAGTTCACGGTGACCATCGACCTGCACCTGGGGGAGGGGACGGCGGATTACTACACCTCCGACCTGACCTACGACTATGTCCGCATCAACGGCTCCTACCGCAGTTGAGGGCGGCGATGACTGCTGACGGCATCAAGTCGCCACCGGCCAGCCCGGCGGCCCTCATCGACCACACCCTGCTGCGGCCGACAGCCACCGAAGCGGAGATCGCCCGGCTGTGCGAAGAGGCCGTGGAGTACGGCTTCGTCTCGGTCTGCATACCGCCGCGCTTCGTCCGCCAGGCCAGCGGGCTGCTCTACGGCTCGGGCGTGCTGACCGGGACGGTGGTCGGGTTTCCCCTGGGATACGCCAGCTCCGAGGTGAAGGTCTTCGAAACCACCCAGGCCTGCGCCCAGGGGGCCGAGGAGATCGACCTGGTGATCCCCCTGGGGCCCGCCCTGAATGGGGATGTCGCCAGGGTGCAGGAGGAAATCGCCCAGGTCGTCGCTGCGGCGAGGCCGGCGCCGGTCAAGGTCATTCTGGAGTGCTGCTACCTGGACGAGGGGCAAAAACGGGCCTTGGCGGCCGCGGTGGTCGCTGGCGGAGCCGCCTATGTCAAAACCTCCACCGGCTTCGGCAGCGGCGGGGCGACCCTGGAGGATGTCCGCCTGCTGCGCCAGGTGGTGGGGAAGCGCATCGGCGTCAAGGCCGCCGGGGGGATTCGAGACCTGGCCGGGTTCGAGGCCATGGTCGCCGCCGGCGCCACTCGCATCGGCACCAGCGCAGGCCTGGCCATCGTCCAGGCCTGGCGGCGGCGGGAAGGGCTGATATGAGCGCCCGATTTCGTCGCGTCGTGCTGGTCGTGCTCGACGGCGTCGGCATCGGCTCCCTGCCCGACGCCGACGCCTACGGGGATGTGGGGGCGAACACCCTGCAGCATGTGGTCGCCACCTGTGGCGGCCTGCGATTGCCCAACCTGATGGGGATGGGGCTGGGACGGTTGCTGGCGCTGCCCGAACTGCCCCCTGCCGAACGGGTGATCGGCGGCTATGGCCGCATGGTGGAACGCTCGGTGGGCAAGGACACCACCACCGGCCACTGGGAACTCGCCGGTCTGGTGCAGCAGGCCCCCTTT
>CAZYXS010000110.1:0-633 GCA_964650955.1 uncultured Desulfuromonadales bacterium
ACATGCGGGGGTGGCACCGGACCTGCTCTGCCTCTCCAAGGGGATCACCGGCGGTACCATGCCGCTGGCTGCGGTGCTGACCACCGACAGGATCTACCAGGCCTTCTACGATGACTACGTCAGCCTGAAGGCGTTTCTCCACTCCCACAGCTATACGGGCAACCCCCTGGCCTGCGCGGTGGCGGTGGAATCCCTGAACATTTTCCGGGATGAAGAGGTGCTCGCCGGTCTCGCCGAGCGGATGGATCTGCTCGATCGCCATGGCGCCGGATTGGCGGAACTGCCCCAGGTTGGAGAATTCCGGCGCTGCGGCATGATCGCGGCCATCGAACTGGTGGCCGACAAGCCCAGTCGCACCCCCTACCCCTGGCAGCAGCGCCGCGGCTACCAGGTCTACCAGCAGGCCCTGCGTCGAGGAGCCTTGTTGCGCCCCCTGGGCAACGTCATCTATTTCATGCCCGCCCTGACCATCCCCCTGGACGATTTGGACAGCCTGCTGCACATCGCCCGCGAGGCGGTGGAGGCAGTCACCCCATGAACGCAAACAGGGCAGCCGACCGGCTGCCCTGTTTGCGTTCACACCTGAAGCAGATTTGATTCAATCCACCGAAAAATCGAAGCTGGTGCGGTTGC
>CAZYXS010000110.1:643-10708 GCA_964650955.1 uncultured Desulfuromonadales bacterium
GGGCAGCCGTTCGGCTGCCCTCTTCGCATTCAGGAGGTGAGGCAGATTCGATTCAATCCGTCGAAAAATCGAAGGTGGTGCGATTGCGCCCTGCACGTTTGCTGGCATACATGAGCTGATCGACCCGATGCAGGACACTCTTGGCCGTATCTCCCGGTCGGATCTGGGTGGCGCCGATGGAAAGGGTCACCTGCAGCTTTCTCCCTCCGACGAAGATGAAGGACTGCTCCACCAGACGGCGGAATTTTTCCGCCATCCGAAACAGCCCCTTGCCGCTCAGGTTGCGCATGATGGCCACGAATTCCTCCCCCCCCCAACGCCCGATGAGATCGAAGGAGCGGCAGTTGGCCACCAGGGTCTGGGCCACCGAGCAGAGCATGTCGTCTCCCACCAGGTGGCCATGGCCGTCGTTGACCGCCTTGAAGTGGTCGATGTCGAGCAGCAGCACCCCGCAGGGCCATTGGTAGCGGTCCATTTCCTGGCATCGCTGATCGAGGGTGGTTTCCAGGTAACGGCGGTTGGCGATCCGGGTCAGGGAGTCGACCAAAGCCAACTCCTCAAGTTCCTTCATGCGTTGGCTGATGGCATGCATGTGACTGTTGTTGCTGAACAGTTCCACCGCGCCGACGATTGCTCCCGAAGCGTCTCGAATCGGGCAGATGCGGACTCGCACCGGAACCCGGTAACCCTGCTTGTGGTGAAGAAACACCTCGGATTCCCGCACTTGCCCATCGATCAGGGTGGCATGCAGGGGACAGTTGGTTTTGCACAGGTTGGTCCCGTCGGCATCGACATGGATAAGGATGTTATCGGAGCAGAAACGTTCGAGAACCTCCTCCCGGGTATAGCCCGAGAGTTCGGTGGCAGCCTTGTTCCAGAAGCGGACCCTTCGTTTCAAATCCACGTAATAGACGCCGTCGAAGAGGTTGTCGAGCAGCTCGTGGTGGTCGGGTATCATCGGGCCTCCTCGTCGCTGCCCGCACCACCGGTGGTCGGCAGAAGAAAATGCACCCCCTGGGCCGTACAAAGGATGCCGTTGCGTTGGATTTCCTCGATCCGCACCCCGCCCGAGAGCTCGCTCCCCTCTCGCAAAATCCGGCCATTGATACGGACCATCCGTGCTGACGGGTCCGGAGTGAAGTAGTGGAGGGAAATGGTCAACTGCGGCAGACCCTGGCGGATGTGGGCAGGCAGGTTGGCCCAGGCGTAAACGGTCGCATCAGGCGGGACCGGAGCGGCGGCGGTCGCAGGGCGCGGGGCCGGTCGTGCCGCCGGCGCAGCCTTGGGGGCCGGTGGCGGTGCGACCTTGGCGGGCACCGGGGGCGCCGCCGCGGTGGGTGCAGGTTCAGCTATCGTAGCAGGTGGGGATGGCGGAGGGACCACGGGAATGGCCTGCCGGGTCACGGCCGCCTGCGGGGGAACGGGTTCCTCGGTGGGCCAGAGCAGCCAACTCCCCCCCCCGGCCAGCAGCAGAAACAGGCCGAGAGAGGGCCACAGCCAGCGCTGCACCCGGCGCCGGGGGGGATCGGCCACGATCTGGGAATGGTCCGCCTGCAGGTCGGGAACCTTGCCCCGGGAGCGGTTCTGGTCCGATTTTTTCAAGGCGTCGAGGATCAGGGACATCAGCGCGCCTCCGCGGCGGGGAGGGTCAGCAGCGGTTCATCGCTGCCAATCTGAGCGTTGAGGTGGATCAGGGTCTGCGGGCCGACGATGCCGTCGGGCACCAGGCCCGCCTTGAGCTGAAAGCGCTTGACCTCCGCCACCATGGCGTTATCGAAGACCAGGTCGGTATGGGGCAGCAAGGATTTGCCCTGCAGGGAGGCCAATGCCTGGCCCAGCCAGGTCACAGCCGGGCTGCGGTCTCCCTGGCGCAGTTCTCCTTCGTAACCGGGGGGATGGCGCCAGAACAGGGTGTAGTCGCCGAGCCAGGCCTGTTCCAGATCGGTCAGGGGGAGGACCACCGGATTTCCGTCCACCACCAGGCGGGCGCGATCCTCCCGCAGTTCCACCAAAGCGGCATGCAGGGGAACATCCCCCTTGGGATACAGGGTCAGGACGGCGGGGCGATTGAGGTGCTGGAGGCTGCGCAGGCTCCCCTTGCGGGCCAGGCAGCCGAGGCCGTTGAGGGCAGCATCCCGGCAATAAAGCCCGGGCGCCTGAGGCCGGTAGTCCAGATCCCAGCGGGCGAACAGGGCCTGGTAAGCGGTGAGTTCAGATCCCTTTGCCGGCAGCGCCGCTGCCTGTGTGGCGGGGGATTCGGGTGGGGAGGCGGCCGTCGTGGTTGGCGTGGAAGACGCAACCGGTGGAGAGGGCTGCAAGGGTTGCACCCGCTCCTGCCAATTGAGAAAGGCCGCAGCTGCAGCGGCGCCGCAGGTCACCAGAGCAGCCCCGCCGGCGAGCCAGAGCAGCCGGGTTTTGATTCTTTGCCAGAGGCTGAGTTGGGCTGTGCCAAACACCTCGGCTGCAGCGCGGTTCAGCAGCCTGCGGTTGACCTTGTTGGTGCCCTGGGCGAAGGCCCCTAACAGGGCCCGGTCGCAAAGCAGGTTGATCAGCCGGGGAATGCCGCCGCTGAGGCTGTAGAGGCGGCGAATGGCGGAGGGAGTGAAGAGCTGAAAGCGCAGACCGGCCACGGACAGGCGATGGGTCACGTAGGCGGCGATTTCTTCCCGCTGCAAGGGGCCGAGGTGGTAGCGGGCGGTGATCCGCTGGGCCAACTGACGCAGTTCGGGCTTGCCAAGCAACTCACGTAACTCCGGCTGCCCGAGAAGGATGATCTGCAGCAGCTTGCGCTGGGAGGTTTCGAGGTTGGTCAGAAGTCTGAGCTGTTCCAGAACGTCGGCGCTGAGATTCTGCGCCTCGTCGATAATCAACACGGCCCGGCGGTTTTTGCCATGAGCATCGAGCAAATAGGCATTGATGCGGTCGACATACCCTTTGACTCCGCTCATGGCCGGATCGTAGGGGATCCCGAACTCGTCGCAGATGGTTGCGAGCAGCTCCACGGTGGTGAGCTTCGGGTTGAGGACGAAGGCGATATCCACATCTTCCGGCAGCTGCTCGAGCAGGCACCGGCAAACGGTGGTCTTGCCGGTACCCACCTCCCCGGTCAGCAGCACCAGCCCACCATCGCCGCGCACCCCGTAGATGAGGTGGGCCAGGGCTTCGCGATGAGCCTGGCTCAGGTAAAGGTAGCGGGGGTCGGGGGCGATGGAGAAGGGCGCCTCCTCCAGGCCGAAGTGATCGTGGTACATGAGCGATTATTCTGTCCCGGGATGGAGTTGATGTCTGGCACAGGATATATGAACTCGCCGGCCCGCTGCAACCTCGACGAAGGTGTAGCGATCCTCAGCCGGCACGACTCAGCTCGATCCAGCCGTCGCAGGCGGGAAAATAGAGGCCGATGTGGTGCGCCCGTTCAGGTTCCAGGCTAGAAAACAGGGCGCGATAAGCCTCCAGTTGGGGGCGGTAGCGTTCGGCCTCCTCGGCGAGGAAGTCTTTGAGGGGCTGGCCGGGAAGGGGCCGGCTGGTCTTGTAGTCGATAATCCAGCGCCGCCCCTCCTCATCGATGAAGGTCCGGTCGATGACCGCCTGGTACAGTTGCCCCTGCCAGAAACCGGAGAGGGGAAGTTCGCAGGCCGCCTCCCGCTGCGCGGCGAGCAACCAACGCCCACGAGGGCTGCCCAGGGAGGTGCGCAACGCCTCCAATACCCTGCCAGCGGCCGGGATCAGCTCTCCCTGGGGTACGCCGCGGGCTGCCAACTGCCGCCGAACCCCCTCCCCTTCCCCCTCCAGGCGGTCCGTCGGCCAGCGATCCAGGCCCTGGCGGGCAATGCGTTCCAATAGATTATGAGTGATGGTGCCGATATGCCGGGCGGTCTCGGCTTCCCAGCCTGAGAAGACTCGGGCTCGCAGGTCCGCATCAACCTGGGCGGATGCCTGGGCCTGGACCCGGGAGCGAATCAGAGGGGCAGCGGGCAGCACCGGAAGGCGCCAGTCTCCTGGATAGCGTCTCAGCGGGGGGGGCGGCGCCGAGGGAACTTGCTGACCCGCCTCTGCGACCACCGGCAGGGCCGCACAAAAGGGCTCGCCCAGAGCCGGCCAGAGGGTGGCCAGCAGCGACCCGGGGGCCGCGGTGCAGTCGCCATCGGTCTTTCGGTTGGCGTGGCCGAGCAGGTGCAACCGCTGCTTGGCCCGGGTGGCGGCAACGTAGAGCAGGCGGCAGACTTCCAGATCCTCTTTCTCCTTTAGACGTTGGCCGAGAAAATCGTAGATGGCGTCGCGGCTTTGGCCGTCCCGGGGGGGCAAGGGGGCCAGCAGGAGACCGTTTTCGGGGTGCTCCAGCCACCGCAGCAGGGGTTGTTCACCCTGGCGAGCGCGGCGGCCGAGGCCCGGCAAGATGACCGTGTCGAATTCCAGCCCTTTCGACTTGTGTATGGTCATGACCTGCAGGCGGCCATCGGCAGCGGTGTCCGGGGCAGCGAAAAGTTTTTTCAAACCATCTTCGAGGGCATCGAGGGCCGGCAAATCCCCCCCCGACTGCTGGCGATCCAGAAGTTCGAAGAATTGGGCCGCATCTTCCGTCTCCGCGTCGCTCAGGGCGGCCGGTCCCCCCAGGGCCAGCCAGCACCCTTCCACCAGCCTCCGCAGACCAAAGCGGCCCCGTCGCTGCCAGCCCTGCTGCAACACCTCCTGCAGCCGGGCGGCCCGAATCTGCCCGTCCTGGCTGAGAAGTCCGAGAACGGCCGGGTCCGCAAGGAGTTCCGGCAGGTTGGCGAGGGAATCGATCGTACAGAGGCGGTGCAGATCGTCGAGGGTCAGACCGCACCAGGGGGCCCGCAGGACGCTGAGCCAGGCCAGGCGGTCGGCGGGGTGGAGCAGCGCCCTGGTCAGGGAAATCAGGTCGCGGATCACCGGCCGAGCTTCCAGGGGGTCGATGTCCTGGGCCTGGTAGGCAAGGCCAGCGGAAGCCAGGGCGCGAAGGATTTCGCCGAGATGCCCCCGGGAGCGCACCAGGATGGCGATGGTCTGCTGCGGATGGGCCGCGCGGGCCTGCTGGACGATTGCCACCACGGCGGCCGCCTCGGCAACATCGTCCCGCGTGGGGAAAGAATGGATTTGGACCGCCGGATGGTCGAGCAGAGGCTTGACGGCGGTGGCCGGCGCGTAGGCCACGGCACCGCTGGCCACATCCTCAAGGGCGGGAAAGACCTGGCTGAAGGTGCTGTTGACCCACTGGACGATCCCCTGCTGGGAACGGAAATTGGCCTCCAGAGTCAAGGGGACAAGGGGCAACCCGGCGATCCCCGCGCGGCGGGCGCGCAGGAACAGGCCGACCTCCGCTTCGCGAAAGCGGTAGATGGATTGCATCGGATCTCCCACCAGGAACAGCGTTCGCCCATCCCCTCCCTGCCAACCGGAGGTCAGCAATTCGAGCAGGCCGTTCTGCAGGTAGGAGGTGTCCTGAAACTCGTCGACCAGGATATGGTTGATGCGGGCATCGAGCTTGAGCAGCAGTTCCGAGGGCTGCCGCTGGCTGCCAAGAGCAGCGAGGGCCTTGAGGGCGATTTCGGCGAAATCCGCGCAACCCTGCTGCTGAAAAACCTGCCAGAGCTCGGCCACCGCCAGGGGGAGCAGAGTCACCAGGGAACGGAGTACCTGCCACTGTTCGGCCCCATAGGCCGGCTCCGGCAAGGTTCGAGTTTCAGCCAACAGGCACTCCAGGGTGGGGATGCTTTGCAAGGTGGCGATCAGATCCGTCATGGCCTGTTTGCGCTCCGCGGCCTCCCCTTGTTTGCCGGGGGGGAAACCGCAGTTCCGGTCCAGGCGCCGGCGCCAGCCCCCCGCCGAGGTCAGCAGCAGGTCGGCCAGCCCTTGCCAGAGGGGAAGATCCTCGGCCTGTGGCCGGGGCATACTGCAAAGGTCGGCCAGTCGGGACAGGGGGCGCGGTTCCCCTGGCTCCAGGTTGGCGGCTGCATAGCGGGCCAGTTCGCACAGCTTCGTCAGCAGGTGCTGGGGGAAGGCACCGGCCAGGTTGACCAGTCTGCCCTCGATCAGAGCGCCAAGGGATTGTTCCAGGGCCAGGCGCTCACGGTCGGGATCGTCCCAGATCACATGGCGCAGCCATTGATCGCGCCGGGCCAACAGGCGGATAACCAGGTCCCGCAGGCGATCGAGGCGGTTATCCAGATGCTCCAGCAGCAAGGCCACCTCCCCCTGCCCCGGCCCGGGGGTGTCGAGACGGGTGAGCAAGGCGTCTGCGGCCAGGCGATAGAGGCGCTCGGGGTCTTCGCTGATGGTGGTGGGGCCACCGAAACGGGAAAGCCAGGGCATGCGGCGCACCAACCCGGCATCGAAGCTGTCGATGGTTTGAATGCTCAGCAAGGCCGGATTGGCAAGCAGTTGCCAACCCTGGCGCCGGTCCTGCTCCAGGGCCTGGCGGGCCAGGGTCCAGGTCAGGGCGGCGTGTGCGGCCTCCGGACAGGGTTCCAGGGCCCCTTCCAGGGCCTGCAGCAACCGGGCCCGCATTTCCCCCGCGGCCTTGCGGGTGAAGGTGATGGCGAGGATTTCCTGTGGCCTCGACACCCGCCCCAGCAACGCCAGAAACCGCTGGATCAGCAGTTCGGTTTTGCCGGAGCCGGCCGGGGCCTGGACGATGATGGAACGGGTCGGGTCGATGGCGGCCTGGCGCTGCGCACCGTCGCTGACGGTCAGGGTCATTCTTCCTCCTCGGGCAGCAGGGCGGCTTCTGCAATCCGGCAGAAGGCAGCCAGGTCGCAGAACTGGCATGCCTTTTTTGCATCCACGGGAGCCACGGCCGCTGCACCTGCAACGAAGGCCCGGCCGAGTTCCTCCAGTTGCTGCTGCCAGCGGTCCAGCAGTTGCGGCCACTCTGAGAGCCCCTGGGCCTGGGCCAGACGGTTCTCGGCCAGGGGGTTGACTCCAGGCAGCAGGCCCGATGCGCGGGCCACTCCTTTGAAGCCGCACTCGCCCCGACGCACCAGGGCGAAGGCGATGGCCGCTTTTTCCACTCCGTCGCGGTGGGTCGCATAGATGGGGAGTTGGGGTTCCAGCAACCGCTCACCGATCAGGTCGGCTACCTCGTTCCGCCCGGTTTTGTAGTCGAGAATCACCTCGGTGCCGTCGCCCAGGCGATCTATACGGTCGACCTGGGTCTGGATGACAAGGCCGCCAAATTCGGCCTGATGGGGTTGTTCCAGGGCCACCACCTCGAAGGGGGCGCGTCGGCATTCGACTCCAAGCAGCCATTCCCGAACCAATTCAAGCAAGCGCCGGGATTCGATAGCGATCAAGGGGGAGGCCAGTTCCTGGGGGCGTTCGGCGAGTTCCTCCGCAAGCGCCGCGGCCACGCTTTGCTCCAGGCGCTGGTCCAAAGCGGCATCATCCAGTTCCAGCAGGCCGGCCAGGCCGCGGGTGGACCGCCAGAACTGCTCGAGGCAGCGATGCAGCAAGGTGCCGCGAGTCACGGGATCGAGGCCGGGTTGGGGAGCGTCCAGCCCCCGGGCGCCAAGGCGGTGATGGGCGAAGGCCCGAAAAGGACAGAGGGCTTGATCTCGCAGGATGCCGGTGCCTCCCGCCGCCAAGGCACCGGGGGCCAGAGCCGGCCCCCGCAGGTCAGGTCGGCTTTCGAGGGTCGGTGGTCGCCGACGCAGCAAGGAGACGGGATGGTGGCTGGGAGGAAGCTCCAACGTTGCGGAGAGAGGAAGGGCGGCAATCAGGGGACTGGGGCGCAGATGACAATCCCCCTGTTGCCCTGGATAACTGAAAATGACCCGGGGTGCGGCCGCGGACAAGCGGGCCAGCACCTGCCGCGCAAAGGCGAGTTCACGGTCGGCGCCGGCATGGGGCATGGCACAGGCTATCTGGAGGGCCGGCGGAAGAAAGGGGTTGGGCTTGGCGGGCGCCGGCAAAGCCTCTTCGCTCAACCCCATGACCCACAGGTGATCGAAAGCTAGCCCTGCAGCCTCCAGGAGACCGACCACCTGCAGCGGACCCCCTTGCCCTTCGGGTTGAAAGGGGGTCTCCATGGCCAACCGTCGCAACAGGAACAGCGCAGTGGGGCGGTCGAGGGGCGCACTGACGCCGTCGAGAGCCATCAGCCCGCTCAGCACTTTTTCATGCCAGGACTTGACCACCTGGAATTCCCGGCTGCTTAATGGCCGATCTCCCGGCCAGCCCGCAGCCTCCAGAGTCTGGGAGAACAGCAGTGCCCATTCGCCGGCCGGTCGACGACCTCTCCCCTCCCCCCGTTCCAAGGCTTCCAATACCTCGACAAACTGCGGACAAGCGCAGCCGGCAAAGCGTCCCTCGTTGCGCAGTCCCAGGGTTTTCATCCGGTTGCGGCTGAAGCGGGGAGACCTCAGGGAACGCAGCGCCCGCTCCAGACGTGCCCGGCTATGGCCTTCAGCGAGGCTCCCGCCCAGGTAGGGGGAGCGCAACAGCTGACTGGCCTGGTCCAGGGTCAGGGAGGGGCCCGCCCCCAGCAGCGCGAGGGCGGCCGTTACGGCCCCCTGTTCACCAAGGCTTTCCCCAAGGGACAGGGAAAAGCAGTCCTCCTCATCGGACAGGCGCAACAGGGCACCTGGATCGAGTTCCTCAAGAAAAATCCGTTCCACCAGGGGACGGTACTGGTGGAGGTCGGTTACGACGATGCCGATCCTCTCCTGACCGGTTTCCAACAAACCCCGGGCCCAGCGAGCCGCCGCACGGACCTCCCCGGCAGCGTCGGGAGCAGGCCAACGCTGGCATTCTCCTGCTGGAGCATGCGCCGGTGGCAGTTCCTGTACGGTACAGCCAGACTCCCGCAACGCTGCGCACAACCGCGCCACCCTGGGCCCGATTTCGTCGAAGCCCACCAGCCAGGCAGTCTTGGGCGAAGGGATCGCTCCCTCAAGCAAACCCTGGCAAATCAGCTTGGTCAGGTGTGTGTCATCGAGCCAACCCCCTGCTTCCAACCTGCGCCGGTAGGACCGTTGCCAGCGCAGGAAGGCCAGATGATCGTCGCTCAAAGGATAGGCAGTCGGCTCGGCGCCGTACTCCTCCAGCAGGCGGTTGGCTTCGGCGGCCTGCCGGGCCGCCAGGGGAACCTGGAGGAGGGCGAACCCCTGGGCGTCGAGGTCGCTCTCGATGACCTCTTCCCAGAGGCGCTGAAGGGCAAATTGGGGCAGCAGGCGGCCGTCCCGACCGGTCCCGGCCAGGCATCGCAGCAGCCAGGAATCGAGACTGAGGATGGTCGGTGTGGTCCAGGCCCTGGCGTTGCGCTGTTCCATCTGCTGGGTGAAGAGTTGCTGCAGGTGCCTGGCCAGGCGCTTGTTGACGGTCAAAACCAGTTCGCCGCGGTGGGAACCCGCCAAAACGGCCTGATACTGAATCATCGAGGGGTCTCCTTGAACCACAGACGGGCGCTGGCATATGCCAGGAAGGCACCGGTGGCATTAGCCACCAGGTCAAGGGAGTCGGCCATCCGCTCCTGGGCAAGGATTCCCTGGGCCAGTTCCAACGCCAGGCCGTAACCGAAGGCTGCCAGAGCAGCGTGCAACCAGGCCCGGGAGCGAGGGGCGCAATAAAGTTCGAATAGCCGTGCCGCCAACACAGCCAATACAGAGTAGGCGGCAGCATGTTGGGCCTTGTCCCAGCCGAGCAGGTCACCGGGCATATCAGGGGGGCTCGGGGTCAAGGACAACCAGGCGATGGCGCCGGCCCACAGGATCAGGGGGAGAGAACGCCACCAGCGGCAGGGCTGACAAGATGAGGAATCGGGCATGGGGAGGTATCCTTTCCAGGGGCTAAGCTAAACGATTTGGCCGCATAGGGAAAGGGGAAACCTCATCGCAGACAGGGCGCGGGGAAAAGGAATGCCACCGGGGGATTGTCGAAGCAGGAGCGAAGTGCTATATAAGGGCCCGCATTTCGAATTCAGTCAAAGGACCCGATTTGAAAACCTCATTGCTGCGCCGTTTCTGCAACTTTTTCAAGTTATGTGATTGGCGTTTATGCCGCTGGTCTGAACCGGTTCCGCATCAGCGGGGCTGAGCATCTTCCTGGTTC